>DATENA010000001.1:0-4353 GCA_035275285.1 Fibrobacteria bacterium
ACAGTTTGGATCGGACATCTGCCCAAGGCTTCCATTGTCGGGAGTACAGGCAGATACTCTGCTTCCGCTGCTTCGCCCTTCGGAGTCGGGGGTCGGGAGTTGAAGAAAGCGACAATGCCAATCCGGAACCCCTCTTTTCTTCAACTCCCGACCCCCGACTCCCGACTCCCGACGGGATGATCCCACAAACCTCTCCCGCTTCCACCCCCACCGAATTATTTTTACCGATCCTAGACTCACCCCCGAGGTCCCACCATGTTCATTCCCATCGGCGACGACAACTCCGGAAGGCGCACCACTCCCTACGTGGTCTATGGCCTGGTGGCGGCCAATGCGCTGATGTGGTACGTCCAGCTCCGGTCCGGGGAACCCTTCACCTACGGATTCTCCGCCGTGCCGTATGAAATCACGCACGGGGTCGATCTCACCCAGGGCAGCCTGGTGGACGTGCATGGGCAGGAGTTTCCCGTGCCCCAGTATCCGGGTCCCCACCCCATCTACCTCACCTTGCTCTCCTCCATGTTCATGCACGGGAGCTGGATGCACATCCTGGGCAACATGCTGTACCTGTGGATCTTCGGCGATCAGATCGAAGACCTGCTCGGGCACGTGAAGTTCCTGCTCTTCTACGTCGCCTGCGGCCTGGCCGCCGCGTTCGCGCAGATCGTCTACGGGCCGGATTCGGTGATTCCCACCTTGGGCGCCTCGGGGGCTATAGCCGGGGTGCTGGGCGCCTATCTGATCAAGCATCCGGCCAACCGCGTCCGGGTCCTGATGTTCCGGTACATCACCCATATGCCGGCCGCCGTGGTGCTGGGGTTCTGGATCGTGCTGCAGGTCTTCAGCCAGGTCAGCACGCCCGCGGGCAAGGCCAGCGGCGTGGCCTACATGGCGCATATCGGGGGCTTCATCGCGGGGGTGGCGCTGGTGCTGATCTTCGGCCGCGGGCGGGGCGCCGCCGGACGCGGGCCCGGAGGCCGCAGGCCGGGTTTCTTTCCCGGCGCCTGGAACCGCTAGCCGGATCCGCCCGCCGTTACGGCTTTTATCCGCGTCCCTCCGCTTTCCGCAGCGGGAACATTCCGGGAGGCCGCGCCCGTCCAAGGGATGGGCGGGGGAATCCTCCCGCGTCCGCCGAGGATGCGCCGCATGGGTTTCAAGACGCTGATTTCCGGATCCCTGTCCGCTTTTTCCTTCCTCCAGGCGGAATTGCCGCCGCGCCCGCCCGCGGACGCCACCCGGCAGGAAATCCGGGAATACCGGCTCGCCGTGCGGCAGGCCAGGCGGGAGATGCGGGATGCGGCGCGCCGGGAAGATAACATCGTGATCGGCATCGCGCCTTCCTACATCGGGATCACGCATGATGCCGGCGGCGATCCGCGCGTGGAAGAGGCGCTCCCGGTCCTGGGAGTCACCGCGGCGTACCGCACCCATTTCAAGCCGAAATTGGGCATCAAGGCCGGATCGCAATTCTTCACCGGAACCTCCGAGGTCACCTGGATCGACCGGTCCGCGAACCCGTACGACTACGGTTATCCCGAAGAGTCCCGGGGATCCAGGGGCTCCACGTATGGAATCAACACCAGCGTGCAACTCATCCTCGGCCCGTTCGGCCGGTTCGCCATCGAGCCGGGAGCGGGGATCACCTGGGGCGGGCGCAGCGCGGACACGGTGGTCCTCAGCGGCGGCGCGGGCGATATCCTCTACCGCCAGGAAAGCCACTATTCCTTTTACAACGGCGTCCTGGGGGCGTCCCTGTTCCTGGGATCCAGGGACCAGATGAACATTTCGCCCGCCTTGATCGTGGGTTTCAGCCCCGCCAGGCGGGACGATGTCCAGTTCCAGTTCACCTTGGGGCTGACCTATGCGTTCCGGATCGAAAAGGAAGACGGGTAGTCGACGGCCAGGCGTTGGGCGCCGGTCGCCGGCAGGATCAATTCGCCGTGGTGCCCCTGGCCTCGAAACCCGATACCGGAGCGCCCGGGGAAGATTGCGCCGTTGGCAGCCGTTTTTGTTTCTTGGGTGACATATTACGCCGGGAAAATCCGGAATACCGGATTCGATCACCATTAAATTTGGTGAGTGATTCCCGCCGCGCCTCTACTAGATTCCAGCTCGCGGAAGGGATTCACCATTCCGTTTTTCGACGACCCGAAAGGATACCTCTATGCTCTCGATCCTGAAAAAAAGCGCTCTCATCGGTTCCGCCGGCTTCTTGATGATTTCCAACTCCTTGGCCGGCGACGGATCGGTGGAATTACCCGAATACAACAGCAACACGAGCCACTTCCTAACGCACACCTATGTGGATTTTTCCGCGACTTCTCCTTACGCGAATCACCAAGCCTGGAAAACATTCACGTCCGAAGACGTGGGCGCACCCTTGGGAGCCAAGTACTATATGCTCCATCTGTACAGCAACTCCTCTACGGGGGTTTGCTACGAGGTCTGGACCGATCTATACTCCTCAAAAACCAAGGATCCTATCATTTACGTGAATAATGATGGCGGCGGCGGCCCCCGAATGATGTTGGGCAACAATATCAGCGGCACGGATAAGAACGCCAAGGTCCGGGTTTGGATAAAAGCCGATTGGCAGAATGGGCATTTAGTAGACATAGCCTGGATCAATCTCTTTGTCGCGGCCAACGGAACCGGCAACAACGGCATGGATTTTTATCTGCACACGGACAGGGTGAATCTCAGCGAATCCGCTTGCAATCCTTCTACCGGGACCGTTCCGTGGGCGAAGGTTATCGGCGCTAACTTGAGCTTCAGCTCGTACCACAATTGAATACCCGGTCCGCCCCGACATCCCGCCGGGGCCGTCTTCCGGTCGCCACCCGCGGGATGTCGCAAGCCGCGCAAACTATTGCGGGGATAGCCTGCGCCATTTGCATTTCCCAGGGCCTGGCGGCCTCCCTTCCCGATTCCGTCTTCATTCCGGAGTGGAAAAAGGAAAAGGAATTCTTCAAAAACGATTTTCGCGAAGCCATGCGCCTCGCATCCGGACCGGGTGAATGCCTGGCTTATGATCCTTCCGCCCAGGCCTGCGCCTTGACCGCGGAGGAATTCCACCGGGAATTGGAAAATTTCGTTTCCCCCGGGCTCGATTCCTCCGAAAAATCCGGGATCATCAGGCGTACCGCCGTTGATACCGCCCGCGCGCAACTGGCTTTCCATCTTCTCGCCGGGAAGTTCCCCTTGTGGAGGTGCGAGCACGGTCCGTTGAAGGATAGCCTCGCAAGGTCCCAGCGGAAGGCTGTGGTGGACATGGTGCGGGAAATGCGGCTGTTTTTCGGCGATGCCAAGCTCCGGAAGCTCTACAAGCAATACTATACCGCTTGGTTCGGGTCGCGGGAAGAAGCCTATGCATGGGTCTTGGCCGCCAGCGATTCCATGCTCGTGGATTCCCTCGCCGCCAAGACCGATTCCGCCGGACTCGGACCCATTTGGGAATTATTGCCCGTTTCGCAACTCCCTCGCGAGGTGCAAGATCGGATCCGCTTTTCCGCTCCGGCATTCCCCCGCGCTCCCCTGCGGACCCCATGGGGATTCCTGGCGCTTCGGCCGGGCCCTTCCCGGAAGACGCCCTCCATCGACTTCGAATCCGCGGTTCCCCGCCTGGTGTTCCTGGCAGAAGAAGCGCGCGGCACAAAGGACCCGGATGATCCGGACGTAATGGCCTATTACCAAACGCATCCCGAACGATTCGTGACGCCTGATACCCTTTCCGTACGCGTCTGGATAAGGCCCGCCCATGCAGGGGAATCCAGTCGGTCCGCCGCGGCCATCCGGCGAGCCATCCATTCCGGAATGGCGGTGGAAGATACCTCTGCCCTTAGCTCCAGGGTCCTTGACATGGTCCTGGACGATGCGGAACTTCCGGCCGATTTCAAAGACGCTGTGGGACGCCGGCCTCTGGGCCGCGACTCCGCTTTACTGGGGCCGATCCGTTCCACCTACGGGGTTTGGTATGTGAGGATCCTGCACCGGAGACGGGGAGACCATCCGCGGCCGAGGCGGGAAGTGGAAGGCGAAATCCGGGAGATCCTATACGGCACGGCCGGCGCCGATCCGTGGGAACGGGCCGAAAATGCCCGGCTGTCCCGGGAGCGGGAACTTCTGGAGGCGGCCGCGAACACCCGCTTGAATGCGGAGAACTATCCGTCCCGGCACGAGTTGGATTCCTTGGCATCCGGTTCGGAGGGCCTGAAAATGGGTTCGCGCCTTTCCCAGGATCTGCCGCCGGCCTACCGGAAGCGGGAAATCGATGCCATGCTGGGCCAACCTCTCGCCGAAGCCCGGGCTCGGGAGCAAATGAGCCGATGGATCCGGAAAGATCTGCATTTCCGC
>DATENA010000002.1:0-15028 GCA_035275285.1 Fibrobacteria bacterium
GGCAGCGCGGATGCCATCTTGGCCCGAATCGATCTGGGCCGGATCCTCGAGCAGACGGATTCCCGCACCCGGGAAATCCTGTTTCTGACCCTGGCCGAGGGTTGCAATCACGAAGAGGCCGGCGAGGTGGTGGGCCTGACCAGATGGGCGGTGACCAAGATCGTCAACCGTTTCCAGAAAAAAATGCGCGAGCAAAAAAAGATATGGTTCGCGGAATTGTTCCATGGCAAGCCGGCGCAAAGTCCGGGCGCCGATGCTGTCCGCAACGTAGAGGTGGAAATCACCGAACGGGAGGCCGAATGACATCAGGCAATGCAGGCCCGCTAAAAAACGAGGGGAGGAATGGCCGTATCTCCTTCCTCCGCCTCGAAAAATATCTGCTCAACGAATTGTCTCCTGGGCAGAGGATGGGGTTGGAGGCCGAGGCGAAGACCGATGACGAATTGTCCGGATATATTCGGGATATGCGAAAGATCAAGACGCCCTTTAATTGGCTCCGGTTGTACAGCCGCTTGATGGGACCCCAGCCGGCTTCGGGCCGATCGAATCCGCGCCCCCTTTTCACCTCCTTGAGCGAATGGGTGTCGTGTCTGCTTCCCAAGCCATCCCGCTCCGTCTTGGCCTGGGGCGGATCGCTGGCCGTAGTGCTCCTGGTGGTACCCGTTCTGTTCCTTTCCTCCCGAACCGCATTTGAATTGCGGAGTAAGGGCGCATCTCGCCCGGACATTGCGCTCGAAGTCAGCGGGGCCAGGATTGCGGCCTGGGGCAAATGTCACGTGAAGCCGGGAGACATCCTCACCTTTTCCTATCGGAGCGCCAAGCCCCTCTTTACCCAAATCTGGTACATGGAAGACAGTGGAACGCCGAGCCTTTTCGAGGGCCGGGCAGATGCCAGCCTCAACTGGGAACCCACCTCCGGATGGCGGACGGCCCCCCAACGCATCAGGCTGGAAGGAAACTGGAAACTCCAGCGGGTGGTAATCCTGGCTTCCCGCAAGGCTATTTCCGAAGGCGCCGCCAGCCGGATAGTTTCAGGCGACATGAAATCCACCGGCGACGTAGACGTATTTAGCTATGATCTTATCCAGCCGTAAACCCATCCGGATATTTCCCGCCTTGATGCGGCTCGGAACCGTGGTCCTGGCCCTGTATGCCCAGGGCATTTCCGACGTCCATCGCATCAGCTTGTTCATCGGGATGGACCAAGGATTGGACACGGAAACGAAGCTGAAATTCGCCTCGAGGGACGCGGGCGAGATGGCCAGCCTTTTCCGGCAAACCGGCCTTTACCAACCGGACGACATCATCCTCGTGGCCAACAAATCGCTGGAACTGGTACGGCAGGCCATGCGGACCATCGAGAGTTCGGCGGCTAAATGGGCCAAGCAAGGATCCCAAACCTATCTCTTCGTCTATTTTTCCGGGCACGGAGACGCCCATTCCCTGCATGTCCGGGGCCAAAAGCTGAAGCGGGACGACTTGGTGGCCTGGCTGACCGGACTTCCCTGCGACCTTAAAATAGTGGTCCTGGACGCCTGCGAATCGGGTGACTTCCTACGTTCCAAGGGGGGGCGATTCCTGCAGGACCTTCCCGTCCGGATCGATGAGAAGCTCAAGAGCCGCGGCATCATCATCGTCAGTTCCACCTCACGCGGAGAGTTGGCCCAGGAAAGCGATGAATACCAAGGCGCGGTCTTCACCCATCATCTCGCTAACGGTCTCCGCGGGCTGGCGGACTATAATGGCGACGGCTGGATCGGCTTGCAGGAATCCTTCGAGTACTCCCGGCGCGCCACCGCCATGGACATGGCGATGTCCGGTTCGCTCCGCCAGAATCCGTCCTTCGATTTGGATCTGGTGGGAGGTTCGGATCCGGAGTTGATTCCCATTGATCCGGGCAAATCCTGGATGCTTCTGTGCAACTTCCCCACCGGCACCCTGGACATCCATGACACCAACTCCTTGGATCGGATCTCGCGGGTCTGGTTATCCGGAGCGGATAGCCTGGGTTACCGGATACCGACCGGCAGCTACCTCTTCCGATTCTGCGAAGGCGGCAAGGAGTATCTGCATACGAACGTTGTGGGCAAAACCGGCGGGATCCTCATCGACCGCCGGAAATTCCAGGAGAAGGTCAGATGGTCCTGGGTCAGCAAGGGTGGGCCCGCTATCCGCCTCAATGCGTTTCAGGCCACCGTGGGCGCCCCCCACCCTTTCCCCGGCGTCCCCATGCGCATGGGCCGGCTCGACTACGTCACGCGTTCCGCCGGTGCGAAGTCCGTCTTGTCCTTCGGCATAGGCAAAGGACACAGCGAGGATACGGCCACCCAACTGAGAAATGACATGGATATCTTCCGCCTCGGATACTCTCAGCTTTATTTCATGGCGGGTAACAGGCGCTTAAGGTTGTTCGCGGGCGGATTGGCCTCCTTCAACCTGGTACGCCAGGCCCTGACCGATGCCCGATTCGGCGACGCTCAAGTACCGAATGGATCCGGCTTCCAACCGGCCGAAACGGTCCAATGGGCCAATCTGTACCAACTGGGCGCGCCTTTCGAGTTGGAGTGGGCCGCCTACGGCAGATTCTGGATTTCTGCGGAAGCGTTGTACTCCCTCTACGGGTACCAGGACCAGGGTCGGGACCGGTTCCGGGTCCGCTTCGAACTGGAGCCTTACCTCCACTTCGGCATCCATTTCTGACCAGTCGCATGCGCCAACCGGAGCATCGGAAACTTATTCCGATTTTCTTGTCCTCCGCCCGGCCCCCTGTTCCGTCCAAGTAATCGAAATTCGCTTTATCCCATCACCCGCCTGAATCAAGGCATCAATTAGGAGTTCTCATGAAAATCAAATCCATCTTTGCCGGCCTAGTCCTTCTCGCCACAGCCTCCATCACCTCGGCAGCGGTGCCCCCGGCCGGATTCAGCTATAACTATGTCGTATCCGGAGTCGGCTACAACGCCCAAGGCAATGTCGCCTGGGTCAACGTGAAGAATTCGCTCAATGAGCAGTACTCCTTCTGGTACATCTATACGGATGCCGGAAACAATATCGAGGAAGCCAAGCTGTTGATTTCGATTGGAGCCTTGGCCAGGTCGTTGAACAAGAAGGTCGGGGTGTTGAACCTGGGGGCGGTTAACGGACATTACGTCCTCGGTTCCCTCGAGGTGCAGGAGTAATCCTCCCGGCGGGGATTCCCGAAGAGGTCCAAACCATGCGAATGCCACCTTTCAATGATCCCATGGCTGCATCCAAGGCAAATGGGCGAGGCAAATCCCCGAGGCCTTGGGCTTGGCTGCTTGTTCCTGCCTTTACCGGCATGCCCCTGCCTGCCCAAGCCATGGACCTGGAGCCGAGCATGGTCAAGGACCGCCCCTCTTCGCCAAGGGGCGAAGGTTTGGCCGAATTGCCCTTGGACAGCCTCAGGAACGGCCAGACCCTGGTAGCCGGCGAACGGCTGTCGAACTTCTGGTCCGACTGGGATTCGACAATCCGGACGGGGGTGTATTTCCAAGGCGGAGATTCGACTTGGCGCATGATGAAGAAGGCGGATCCCGTTCTGGCCGGGCTCAATAGGAAGAATTGGCGCTTGCCGACCGATGTGGTCGGTAGGGTCAAGCTTCGTATCAATGACGCCGCCTCCGGGAAAATCCTTGTCCTGATTGACGCCAACATCCTTCCTCCAGCGGGTTCGCCGGCTACCGGGCCCTTCCTTGAATCGCCGCTGCATTCCAGGGATCCCAAAGGCCGAGTGGGTAAACTCCCGTTCCTGTCGTCGAAGGAATTCGTGAAATCCCAATTCCGGCTCGGAGCGGCGAGCGGAGGAAGGAAGTGCCTCCCCGACTTCCAGCGGGTCATCCAGTTCGCGCTCGAGGATCGGGACGGCGCCCCTGACGGGAATGGAATTTCCGTACTTTCGTCCCGGGTCAAATACCATTTCTGGAACCCGGAGAAGAAAACAGTCCAAGCCGGAGAGTCGCAATCGGCGGGTTTCCTATCGGGAAGAGCGAAGTCGAATCGCGTATTCTTCATGTTGGAACACGAATACCACTATTCCAATTTCAAGGACAGCATAGCGAGGATCGATATCCGCGTGAACGGAAACTCGATTTCGCTTACTCCCGGGAAAAGGGTGGAATACGTTTTTCCGAAGGCGGGCGTCCATGGCATCATCCTCCATTGCGAAACGACCTCCGGAGCCTCATGGGATATCGCCACGGCTTTGGAGGTCTTGACCGTGCTGAGTCCGGAATTCATGGCCCGGCAGAGGAAAATGGAAAAAATCAGCGGCCTTCCCATCGAGTCGGAATTGTCGGGAGTTACAATGCGTACTCCGGAAGAAGTCGACTCTCTGAACCAACTCGAAAAAATGCAAAATAAAGGAAAACAAAAATGAACATCCGTACTTTGCTGGTTGCGGCCCTTCTGGTGGCGTCCAGTCTATTTGCACAGTCCTTTTCCATGCGGGCGGGCATGACCTCTTCTTCAGGAAGGACCTATAGCTATTACGAATACCCCGTCAGCAACGGCATCCTAACCTACAGCAGCGAAATGGTTCCTACGTCCCTTCCCGCGGTCGGGTACCAGATTCGGATATTGAGTAATCATAACCTGATCAACGGGAAGATGCTCAAACCAATCATCGTGCCCGAAGGGTTCGACGTGGATCACGGCACCGGTGACCAGGTCACGTTCGAAAATATGCAGGATCTTCTGAGCCGCGTCGCGGACGTCAATACTCTAGGAAACACTTCCGTGACCCCCCTGATCAAAACCCTCTATGATGAGGGCTTTGAAATCGTAATCCTCAAGTTCAAGGACTGCACCAGGGCGGTAAACGACAATTCCTGGGCCATCCAATCCGCCACCTTGAAGGTCGCGTCCTGGTTGGAGTCTCCGGTTCTGCCCATCAAGTTCGTGGGCCCCAGCATGGGCGGGTTGGTGCAACGTCATGCGCTGCAGACCTTCCATTCCCGTTTCTCGGGCACCAAGCCCAATGTCAGCACCTACATATCGTTCGATTCGCCCCAGCGGGGCGCCCTAGTGCCCATGTCCGTGCAAGCCTTCCTGCTTTACGTCTACCGGCTCGACGATGATTCGAAGATCAAATTGGCCAACCTGACTTCCCCCGCGGCGCAGCAGATGCTGCTCTACTATCAGAAGCAAACCGTCATGCCCGACGGCAACCAGACCTTTACCCTGAACGTCGGCGACTATGAAGGCGCATCCACCCCGCATGGGATCTTCATGCGGACAATGGATCAAGGGGTTTCGGAACTCTACAACTACTCCCGGAATTCCTGGACCGCCGGCGATATTTCCCGTGTCTCTATCTTGAACGGCTCCGGTGATGCCGCAACCCAAGGCCTGCCCCAGAACACTGAAATCATGACCATGTATGCCGACGCCTTTTCAGTCGACCAGGCAAAAGTGCATCTTTACTCCCATGGCGGAGGACGAACGGCCATTTTCTCCGGTTGGCGCAAGGGAATGGGCATTAACGACTACTCCCTGACACAAAACCTCACCGGGGATTGCTGTTTTGTCGAGAACGCCCCAGGAGGGGCGCGGAAATCCTATACCGATGCGGGCAAGGGTTGGCTGGATACCGATCCGGATGGCGCAACGACAGGAATGTCTATGTGGAACGCCGCATTTGGGCCCGACCCGAGAAATAGCACGACCCCGGTGGGCGGAAAGCCCCTGGGCCATTCCTTTGTGCCGACGATTTCGGGCTTGGGCCTGAATCCCGCGTTGGAAGGGACCAATGTTAATACAACGAACTTCTGGTTCCGCAATGCGCGCGCGGTGGCGAATGCCGCCAATTACCGGGACGTCAGCATTTTCAATAAGGCCTACCTCCCTGCCAAAAACCAGCCGCATATGTATATCACCACCGAAAACATCAACTGGTTCCTGAATGAACTACGCGCCACGCCGTGCATCGCCCAGTCCCCGGTCAATTTGCCGCTGTTGTAACCTTCGGGAGCGCATCGCTCCATTTGTCTTCCCGCTAAGGCGCCGGAAACCTCCTTACAGGGGACGACTGGTGCCTTTTCAATTCCCCCTCCCCTCCCCCCCTTTCTTGTCCTTCCGGCCGCCTCGCTCCTGACCTGTCTGGCCCTGGCCACGCACGTCCAATCCCAACCCGTGAAGGGGGAGCGGATCGAGGATCCGCCCGGCGCTACATGGATCGCACGGAAGCCTTCCTGGAAAGGGCACAGCAACGCGAAGCAAATGCCTGGGGGGAGATGGCGCCCTATTCCCCAAGTGGGGACCCAGCATGCCTACCGGCGGGAGGGGCAGTTGATCGTCCGCTATTGCGAACCCCCAAGGTTCAAGCACTCGATCCCGGCGGAGTCTGGCTCTGGCATCCAAGCAAGATAGGGTTCGCCAAAGGCTTACCTTCGAAAATTATAGTAATCTTCGTGCCCTGACTTCAAAGGCTTGGCAATGGGAACGTCTGGCTTACCGACCTCGGAAATGGGGCGGAAACGGGATCCGCGCCTTCAGCCCGGGTGGGCTTCCTTGCGCTTTTCCCGGACCTCTTTGACCTTGGCCCCGGCCTGCCAGAAGATCAGCACGGCGAAATACCCCAGGATGGCGGCGAGCACGGCCGTAACCAGGCTGCCCACCAGGTATTGCTTCCCATGGCTGAAAACCAGCTTCATGATGCCGTGATAGCGCTCCGACACGCCCGGATCCGTGGCGCCGATCAACCAGGCTCCCACCTTGACCTGCAATCCCACGATGGGCAAGGTGGTGAAGGGATTGGTGATCAAGGTCCCCAGCACCGCGGCGGTGATATTCACCCGGAAGACGTACACGATCATCACCGCCAGCAGGATTTGCACCCAGTAAGTGGGCAGCAAGCCCACGAACAGGCCGATGGCCATCCCCGCCGCGAAGGTTTTCCGTTCCGGCTTCCAAAGCCGCTTGTCGAACAGGCGTTCCCCCAGGAGCCGGTGCAGCAGGCCCCCGTGCATGTGCTTGCGGCGCGGGAATTGGCGCAGGTACAGGAGCCGGAGTTTGCGGATCCAGGGGCCGCGTTTGGAACCGGCTGCCGGTTTCGCAGATCCGGTCATGGGTTCCGCGGGATCCGGCTGGGACGGGAAAAGGCGCGGAGGGCGCGGCGCACGGACAGGCTCGGGGCGAATGGCATGACAGATTGATAACTTACTTGCGGCCCGGGGTTTTTGCCAGTCCCAGGGACGTCTTCGAACGCTTCTTCAAGGTACACCACTCCACCATCGCGCCATCTTTCCTTGGTACGATATCCGGAACGTCTGTGCAGAAGGACCATTTGTGCGCGCGGCCCTGTTCAGGTCCAGGTCTCCGGCCCTCAAGGCAGGATTTGCAAAGGACGGTCCATCTTCCGATTGCCTATCTCCAGCAGTAACCGGTAAGAACCTGCCGCCACTCTGCGTCCACGGCCGTCCAGTCCGTCCCAGCGCAAGGAATGCCGCCCGGTGGGCCGGGAGTCGCTGGCCAGGAGCCGGACCAGGCGGCCCTGCATGTCGTACAGGTTCAGCTTCACCTTCTGCCGCCCCTTCACCGATACCGGCACGGCGAAATGGATCACGGTATGGCCGCGCATGGGATTGGGATAGTTCTTCAGCTCGATCGTGAAGGGATGGGCGGCCGCGAACTCGGTGCCGCGGCTCCGCACATATTCAGGTGAACCTGCGAAGAAGAGCAGTTCCCGGCTTTCTTCGCCGGCCTGGGTTTCCACCGTATAGGCCATATCGGCGCTCCAGGGCATGAAGCTTCCCGTGACCGGATCCGCCACGGCCACGGCCATGCCCCCGGGCAAGGACTCGAAACCCAGGAAGCGGTTGGTATAATTGCGGCCCGCTTGGAGGCCCGAAAGGCGGGCGGACCAGATGAGGCCCCCCCCCGCGGCGAAGTCACGGAAGTCGGTTTGCAGGAGACCGGCGGTCCCTTCCGATGAGACGAATCCCGCGCGCAAGCCCGCATCGGGACTTTCAGGCTTGGGAGTTTGCCAGAGCGGGGACTTGGAAGCGGCTTGGGACGCGGCCCCGGAGGAAACCTTGCCCAAGGAAGCCGCTTCACCGGCTGCTCGACCGCCAAGGCCGCCGAAGTAGTTGCCGGCATCCTTGCCGTCCGCCCCGCGCACCTGCCATTGCAGATGGAAGGCGGCCTTGGCCAAGGCGGGCTGGATAGTCCTGGCCTTGAGGGCCGGGATGCGGATGCGCAAGGTGTCCAAGGTGGCATTGTAGGCATAGTACCCTTCCCAAGGCAGCAAGGCGGGGATTTCCAGGGGCGGCACCCAGGCGGTATCGCGGAAGGTATAGGGGCCCACCAAGGCATTGGCGACCGCATGGGAGGAGTCCAGCACGCTTTGCCAGGAGACGGGGAAGAGGAAGGGATTGCCGAAGGAGATCCAGGCCTTGGGCGGCAGGACCACCTCGAAAGGCTTGTTCACCGGGGCCGCCACGCCGCCGGCTATGGCGGGGGTGAAGCCCTTCTTCCGGCTCTTGAGCCAATAGGCGGCTCCCGCTTCCGCCTTGTCCATCGCCTCGCCGAATTCCTTGAGGCCCCCGGCCGTGCGGGCGAAGAGCTTCCAATCCTCCCCATAGGTTCCCAAGGCAGGGACCAGGTCGGCCCAGCGGGCTTCCTTGGGCAAGGTGGGCAGGGCGAAGAGGCGCCACTGCATGGAAGGCAGGCTGTCGGCGGCCTGGATGGCCCCGATTTCCACCGGGACATTGGAAGATGGGGTACCCCTCACGTTACGTCCGTCGGTGGCTGAAAGGGCGTATTCGAAGCCGGTGCTGTCGAGCTTCAATTCCAGGGGCAATTCGAAGCGGCCCGAAGCGTCCATGGTCACGGTGACCGAATCGAAGGCCTCCTCGCCGCCCCGGCGGTAGCGCAAGGTGGTGCGGCAATTGCGGATATTGTCGTCCACCACGCCGGAAATCACCAGGTTGCTGCCCGAGGGGCGCGGCTCCGAAGGCGTGCTGTCCTTGACCACCGGGGACACGGTGTCCACCGCCAGGATGAAGCTCTTGCCCTGGGACAAGGGCAGGACAATGCGGCCCGACGAATCCCGGGGCAGATCATAGACCACCCGCAATTCCCCGGTGGCGCTGTCCACGGTATAGACCAACGGCTGGTCGGCGTCGTCTATGGGCGTCCCGTCCAAGGAAGTGTCCGGAGGGGTCAAGGTGATGGTAATCTGGCCGTCGTTCAATTGCCCGGACCCGGCGACGGCATTGAGGTTGATATTGCCGGTCAAGGGCAGGAAGCCCTCGGGCAGGTTGGCCGGGGCCTTCTTCTCCTCAGTCACCGTCAAGGTCACATTCCCGAGGGTGCTGTCCTTGGGCGTCACGGCCACGATATCGCCGACCTTCACCGGCTCGGTGGAGTCCACCACTATGCCGCGGGTCACCGAGCCTTCATCCCTTTCGCGCACCTTGAAGCTCAACCAGGGCGTGAAGGGGGCCTGGCTGATGCCGTTCACCGGGGTCACGCGCCAGAAGCATCGGCTGCCCGGCGCAAGGTCCCTCAAGGTAAAGGCGGGCCCGCCGAGCAAGGTATCGAGGGAGGGCGCCAAGGCGGTGTCGAGGGCGGCCTGCATGCGGTAGCCGGTGGCATGATAGGCCTTGGGCCAGGTCAGCTCCACCGTGGTCCCCGTGCCTTCCTTGGCCTGGATGGGAATGCGGGAGACATCGATGGGGAGAGGCGGAGCGGGCCGGACCTTGATGTCCGCCCAGGGGGAGAAGGCGGCTTGGCCTGCGGCATTGAAGGGAGCCACGCGCCATTTCACGGCGGAGCCGAAAGCGATCCCGCCCAAGGTGAAAGAGGTGTCGGCCAAGGAAGCGTCGAGCAGGGGGGAAGAACCGGCAGGATCCGTATCAGCCTGGATACGGTAACCGGTGGATTTCTCCTTGCGGGACCAGCCCAGCCGGATCGAGGTGTCCGCATCGAGGAGCGATTGGGGATGCAAATCGCCCAAGGCCAAGGCGGCGGGGATGGCCGTGCGCACCCGCAAGGCTCGGGTGACGGAAGTAGCGGCGGCATATCGGGCATTGCCGTCCTGATGCGCGGTCAATTCGACGATGCCCGTCCGGCCGATGCGGACACTGTCTCCGGCCACTCGGGCCACCGTGGTGTCCGAGCTGGTGAAGCGCACGGCCAGGCCTGCCGAGGATTCCGCCTTCAGCTTGAAGGCGGAATCCCCTTCGGTCTTCAGGGTGTCGGCTCCGAGGGAGAAGGTCAAGGTATGGGCGGCCTTGGCTACCGTGAGGGCCTGGGTTGCCTCGACGGCGGCCAGGTAATCGGCATTGCCCGCTTGGGATGCCGTGATGACGGCCGATCCGGAGCCTAGGAGACGGATCCGCCCGCCCACTATGGCGGCCACCGTGGTATCCGAGCTGGCATAGCTGACCGGAAGGCCCGAGCTGGCGGCGGCCCCCGGAGCGAAGGCGCTATCCCCGTAGGTCCTGGGGGGCAGGGCAGCGAAGGTGATGGTCTGGTCGGCCATGGTCACGGACAAGGTCTGCGAGGCATCGGCCGCCGCCAGGTAATTGGCATCGCCGGCCTGGGAGGCCGTGATGGTCGAAGTGCCCGGGCCCGCGATATGGATTTGGCCGGAGACTATGGTGGCCACCAAGGCATTGGAGCTGGAATAGGATACGGAGAGGCCCGAGCCGGCCGTGGCCCCCGGCGCGAAGTCCGCATCCAGCATGGTTTTGGCCGCCAAGGCGGAGAAAGAAACGACCTGGAATTTCTTGTTAACCGTCAGGGTACGTACCACGTCGGTTGCGGATGAATATAAGCCGTTTCCCGCTTGGGAGGCGGTGATATCGGCCGTTCCGGAGGCAATCACCGTGACCGTGGATCCGGAAACCTTGGCTACCGCGGTGTCGGAACTGGCATAGGAAACGGCCAGGCCCGAGCTGGCGGCGGCGCCCAAGGAGAAGGATGCATCTCCGAAGGTTTTCGTGGACAGGGCATCGAAGGTGATGGTCTGGGCGAGCTTGGAGACCGTGATGGTCCGGGAGGAATTGGCGGCCGCCAGGTAATTGGAGTTCCCGCCTTGGGAGGCGGTGATGGTGACGGATCCGGCGCCAACGATATGGATCTGGCCCGAAACCATGGTGGCCACCGAGGTATTGGAGCTGGAGTAGGCCACGGCCAGTCCGGAGCTCGCGGACGCTCCCGGCGCGAAGTCCCCGTCATCCATATCCTTGGCGGCCGGGTCGGGGAAGGAAATCGTCTGGCCCGCCTTGTTGACCGTCAAAGTCCGCGTCACCGGGGTGGCCGCCGCATAGGTGCCGTTACCGGCCTGGGAAGCGGTGATATCGGCCGAACCGGCTCCGATCATGGTCACCGTGGATCCGGAAATCCTGGCCACGGTCGTATCCGAGCTGGAATAGGTGACCGAAAGCCCCGGGCCGGCCGTCGCGCTCAGGCCGAAGACGCCATCCCCATAGGTTTTGGACGAAAGGGCATTGAAGGTGATGGTCTGGGACTCCAGGCTCACGGTCAGGGAACGTGCGGAATCCGGGGCCGCATTGTAATTGCTGTTGCCGGCCTGGGAGGCCGTGATGATGGCCGTGCCCGCCCCTACGATATGGATTTGGCCGGAGACCATGGCGGCTACCGTGGTGTCGGAGCTGGCATAGGATACGGACAATCCCGAGCTGGCCGAGGCGCCGGGGGCGAAGTCCGCATCCAGCATGGTTTTGGGGGCCAAGGCCGGAAAGGAGATGGTCTGCGGGGCCTTGTTAACCGTCAGGGTACGTACCACGTCGGTTGCGGACGAATAGGTGGCATTGCCGGCCTGGGACGCCGTGATATCGGCCGATCCGGCCGCGATCACGGTCACGGTGGAACCTGAAATCCTGGCCACCGTGGTATCCGAGCTGGCATAGGACACCGGCAAGCCCGAGCTGGCGGTGGCGCCCAGGGTAAAGGCCGTATCCCCGCAGGTTTTGGCTGACGGGGCATTGAAAGTGATGGTCTGGGCGAGCTTGGAGACGGTGAGGCTTCGCGCCACGTCGGCTGCCGCATCGTAATTTCCGTCGCCGGCTTGCGAAGCGGTGATATTGGACGTGCCTATTCCGACTATGGTGATGGTGGAACCGGAGATCGTGGCGACCGAGGTATTGGAGCTCGCATAGCTGACCGACAGGCCCGAGCTTGCCGTGGCGCCCAAGGAGAAGGCCGGATCGCCGATGGTCTTGGCGGCCAAGGTGTCGAAGGTGATGGTTTGGCTGCCCTTGGAGACGGTCAGGCCCTGGGAGACATCGGTGGCGGGAACATAGGCGAAATTGCCGGCCTGGGATGCGGTGAGGGTGGCGGTGCCCACCCCCACGATATGGATTTTCCCTCCCACTATGGCGGCGACCGAGGTATTCGAGCTGGCATAGCTCACGGCCAGCCCGGAGCTCGCGCTGGCTCCGGGCGTATAGTCCGTATCCCCATAGACCTTGGCGCTCAAGGAGGGGAAGGTGATGGTCTGCAGGGTCTTGCCCGGGTAAACCTGGGTAGGGGTCAGCTTCCAATTATTCGTTCCGGAGGTCCCGTTTCCGATGCCGCCGCTGGCGTTCTTGCCCCAGGCCCAATAGTTGCCCGAAGCGTCCTGGGCGATGACTTCGTTGCCGCCCGGGTAAAAATCGAGCCATTTGGAGCTTCCAATCTGGCAAGGAACCGAATCCGAAAACTTGCTGCCCAGCCCGAGCATGCCGTAGGTGCTGCCGCTGCTGCTTGAACTGGCCGCGCCCCAGGCCCACAGGGTGCTGTCGGCTTTCAGGGCATGCATGGTGCTCCGGCCGAAGACCAATTGGAGCCACTTGCCGGATCCCACCTGGACCGGCGTGGTCTGGGTCCCGGACGTGGTGCCGAGGCCGAGCAGGCCCGAGCCGTTGCTGCCCCAGACCCAAAGCGTGCTGTCCGGTTTGAGGCCGTAGCTGCGAAGATCGCCCGTAAAAACCCGGATCCATTTGTCGGTTCCGATTTGAGCAGGTGATTTTGTCGGGGTCGAACTGGTCGTGCCGTTGCCGAACTGCCCGGTGCTATTGCTTCCCCAGACCCATAGAGTGCTGTCGGAACGGATGGCCAAGGTATGGGTGCTGATGCTGGAAACGTCCAGCCACTTGCCGCTGCCTATCCGGACCGGCGTCTGTCGGGTGGTGTCCGTCCCGTCTCCCAGATAGCTGCTGGAGCTATTGGTCCCCCATACCCACAAAGTGCTGTCGGCCTTGATGCCTCTCGCCGAACCGGTGACCACGTTCGCGGCAACCGTCAACCAGCGATCGCTTCCAATCTGGGTGGGCGTGGTCAAGGCGGATGTGCTGCCGTTGCCGAATGCATAGCCGCTCCCCGATCCCCATGCCCACAAGGTGCTGTCGGACTTGATGGCAAGGGTGCGGCTATTCGCCGAACTGAAAGAACGCCAGTTGGCCGTGGAAATCCGCTGATGCGTGGTGAAGGTGCTGGTAGTCACGCCCAAACCCAGGAGATAGCTGGAGCCATTGCTCCCGGAGCCATAAAGGCCGACGCCATCCAGGGATACGAAGGTGTTGCCGCCTCCGGAGGACAACTTGGTATCCCGGAACGCTTCCGGTTCGCTCGCTGCCATCAAGGCCGCGGCCAAGGCCGTCAGCCAGGGTGATTTCATGCTGCGGAGAGGGCGGATGGGAGTCATGGGGCTCCTTGGATCACCGGATCCTGGGGCGGATTGCCGAGGGGATCGACCTTGGATTTATCCTTGGCTTCCGTCGAGAACGAGCTCAGGTAGGCCCATAAGGCCCCGCCCGCCGCCAGGACGACCCCGCCCGCGATCAGGTGATTCTTCTGTTTCTCGATCCAGGACTCTTCCTTGGTCCGGCGCGGAACGACCGGCGGTTGGGCCGCCGCGGGCTCCGCCTCGACCACGGTGGCTTCGGGTTCCACCTGGGGCTTGGCCTCGGCCGGAGCCGGAGTCTCGACCGTGGGCGCGGGCGCCGGAGCCTCCTGCGCCGGGCTCTCCACGGTTGCTGCCATCCCGGGAACCCAATTCCCGTCCGCGGGCACGGGATAATCGGCAATGGGCTGTCCTTCCGGTCCGGCCTGGATCCCCGTAAATCCCAGGTTACCCCAGATCATCAGGCCGCCGTCCTTGCGCAAGCCCGCGGAGAAATTCCGCCCTGCCGCAATTGCGATCCAGGTTTCATTTCCCACTTGGACCGGCTGGTTCCGGCTTTCCCGTCTGCCCAGGCCCAAGGCCCCCTCTTCGCCGGCTCCCCAGGCCCATAAGGTCTTGTCGCTCCGCAAGGCCAGGACATGATGAGGCCCCGCGCTCAAGGCCACCCAGGTATCGCTTCCCACCTGGCCCATGCCTTCCGTGGGTCCCATCGTGCCGCGTCCCGCTTCGCCCTTTTCATTGGCTCCCCAGGTCCACAAGGTCCCGTCTTCCCGGATGCCCGCGCTGAACTTCTCCCCGGCCGCCATGGCCTTCCAGCGGGCTTCTCCCACCGGGCAAGGAATGGGATAGGCTTTTTGATCCCCGCAACCCGTTTGCCCGGAAGCATTGTCGCCCAAGGCCCATAAGGTCCCGTTCTCCCGCAAGGCCAAGGCATGATCCGGTCCCATGGCCACGGCCTTCCATCGACCCACGCCCGCCACCCGGGAGAGTCCCTGGATCCCGGACAACCCATTGGCCGCCAGGCCATCCTTCCAGCCTCCCCAGACCCGTAAGGAGCCATCCGACCGTACCGCCAAGGTCGCGTCCACGCCCGCAGCCACCTCGCGCCATCGATGATCGCCCACGGGCTTGGGGTTCATGAAAACCTTGCGGCTGCCCTTGCCCAATTGGGCGGAATGATTGCGCCCGAAGGCCAAAAGGGTTCCGTCTTCATGGATGGCCATGGAGAAAGCGGTACCGGCGGAAACCCGGCTCCACTTCCTTCCATCGATCAGGGCGAGGGCCCTCTGCGGAGCGCGCCCGACCTTGCCCAATTGCCCATCGGCAGCGGAACCCAGGCCCCAGAGGGAGCCGTCTTCACGGATGAAAAGGAGATGA
>DATENA010000003.1:0-32166 GCA_035275285.1 Fibrobacteria bacterium
AGATCGCGCCACTCCTTGAGGAAAGCCGAGAGCCGGGACCCGTCCTCGTCCTGCAAGTGCCATTCCCAGAACCGTTCGGCCGTTTCCGGGGGGAAGAAATTGTGCGGGCGCATGACGAACCCGATCGCATGGAGGTATTTCCAGACGCGGTACAAGAGGGCGCGCGAGCGCGGATCGGAAGCATGGGCGCCGAAGGCGGCGCGCAAGGCCTCCGCGGAAGTCCCCAGGAAGGGCGCCAGGGAATCGGCCGAAGCGCCCTGCGCCAGGGTCCGCTCCATGCGCCTGTAGTTCTCCAGCCACGCGGCGTTGGCCTCCGGGTCGGCCCGCTTCTCCAGGACCACCATGATTTTGGGCGCCAGGGCCGCCGAAAGCCTGCCGATGATGTCCTCTTCCAGAAAACGCGCGCATTCGAAGAAGCTCTCGTCCTCGTGGAACCAACTGAGCATGCGCAGCCAGCGGTTGTTCCCGATCAGGCCCGGCCAGCGGGAGGCGCCGGAGAAGGGATTGAAGGGCACCAGGGCATGCAGGGTGGCTCCCTGGCGGGTCGCCTCGCGCGCGACGTCTTCCGCTTTGACCCGGCACAGGAAGTTCTGGAAGTCGGCGGGATTCTCCTTGTAGGCGGTCTTGCCGCCGGAGCAGATATCCGCCGTCAGTTCATGGTCCAGGCTGTAGATGTCGAAGATGACCCGGCCGCCCGGCCGCACCACCCGCAGCATCTCCCCCATGATCTTTTCCCAGGCCCGGAAATGCACCACCACGTTGAGGGCCATGGAGGTATCGAAAGCCGCGTCCGGGAAGGGGAGCTTTTCCACGTCGCCGGGAAGGAGCCGCACCGGCAGGTCGCCCGCCAGTTTCCGCGTGACCTCCAGCATGGACTCGGAGCTGTCGATGCCGGTCACGTGCTTGCCTTTGCGCGCCAAGGGGAGGGATGCCCTGCCGGTGCCGATGCCCACGTCGAGGATCTCGTTCCCCACGGAGTGCCGGTCGCACAGCGAGCATTCGATGTAGTTCTTCAGCCGGTTCTTGCCGTGTTCGTCGCTGACGTTGTGGAGGTAGGTGGCCACCATGGCGGGAGCCTTCCAGGCATCGGTTTTCCACTGTCTGAGGGCGTCCTCTACTTCGGTTTTCACGGGAGACTCCTAGCGGACAAAGACGGCGGGAAAAGCCGTCCAAAGCTCACGATAATGGTAAGATTACCCTTCAATCGAAGTCAAGAATCGGCCCTTTTTCTAGCTTTGGCGCTCCTTTACGGAACGCCCATGAAAGACATGCCCTCCCTCCAAATCCTGCCCGAACGGGTCAAAAACGTGCTGGCCGGGCATCCCTGGATCTTTTCCGGCGCCCTGGCGCAAAAGCCCCGCGTTCCGGACGGCGGCGTGGTCCGGGTCCTGTGCGGTTCCCAACTGATCGGCATCGGCTATTACAACAGCCGCACGGACATTGCGGTGCGGATGCTGACCCTGCGGGACGAACCCATCGACGCCGGCTTTTTCGCGGAACGCTTCCGCACCCTGCGCCGCCGCAAGGAGGAATGGCTGCCTTCCCGCACCAATGCCTACCGGGCCGTGTTCGCCGAAAGCGACGGTTTGCCCGGCCTGGTGGTGGACAAATACGACCACACCCTGGTGGCCCAGTTCCACACCCTGGGGATGGATCGCCTCAAGCCTTTGGTGGTGGAAGGCCTGGTCAAGGCCTACGGGCCCAAGACCGTGGTGGAACGCAGCGACGTGGCCGTCCGCGCCATGGAAGGCCTGGAGGACAAGCCCGTGGGCATCCTGCACGGCCCGGACGTCCAGGAAGTGGAGATCGAGGAGAACGGCTTCAAGTTCCTGGTGCACGTCATCGAGGGCCAGAAAACGGGCTTCTTCCTGGACCAGCGGGACAACCGCCAGGCCCTGGTCAAATACGCCAAAGGCCGCACCCTGGCCAATTGCTTCAGCTATACCGGCGGGTTCTCCGTATACGCCGCTTCCGTGGCCAAGCGGGTGGTGAGCGTGGACATTTCCAAGCCCGCCACGGAGTATTGCCGGCGCAACTTCCGCCTCAACGGGCATGCCGTGGAAGAAGGGGATTTCCTGGCCCGGGACGTGTTCGATTTCCTTAAGGAGATGCAGCCGGGCGCGTTCGACATGATCATCCTGGACCCGCCTTCCTTCGCCAAGAACAAAAAGCAATTGACCAATGCCATCAAGGCCTATACCACCATCAATTCCAAGGCGCTGGAAAAGCTCCCGGACGGCGGCATCCTGGTCTCCTCTTCCTGCACGTCCCACGTGGACCAGGGCATCTTCATCAAGATCCTGCACCAGAGCGGCGTCAACGCGCGCTGCAGCCTGAAGGTGCTGGAGAGCCGCGAACAGCCCTTCGACCATCCTTACCATTTGAGCTTCCCGGAAGGCCGGTACCTGAAATTCTTCATCCTCCAGAAATGGGCGCGTTAGCGGGAACCTCCGCGGGATATTACCTTTGCTTCCGGACCGAGACCCTCCGGAGGCAGCCATGCTCACCCAAAAGACGTTCGCGTTCCTGGCGGACCTGAAAAAGCACAACGACCGCGGCTGGTTCCTGGCGCATAAGCCGGCTTACCTGGAAGCGAAGGCGGAGTTCGAAGGCCTGGTGGGCGGGCTCATCCACCGCATCGCGGCCTTCGACAAGACCGTGCAGGGATTGGATCCCCGCAAATGCGCGTTCCGCATTTTCCGGGACGCCCGCTTCTCCAAGGACAAATCCCCGTACAAGACCCATTTCGGCGCGCACATCGGAGCGGCGGAGAACAAGTTCCAGGAGCGGGCGGGCTATTATCTCCACGTGGAGCCGGGCAATTGCTTCCTGGGCGGCGGCGCCTACATGCCCTCTTCCCCATGGCTCAAGGCCATCCGCAACGCCATCGCCGAAGACGGGAAATTCTTCCGCCGCCTGATCGCCGCGCCGGCCTTCAAGAAACAGTTCGGAACGATGCAAGGCGAAACCCTGAAGAAAGCCCCGCAGGGATTCCCGGCCGATCATCCCTACATCGATCTGCTCCGCCACAAGAACTTCCTGGCCATGCGCAAGCTCAAGGACGCGGAAGTCCTGGCCCCGGGCTTCGCCAAGGAGGCCGCGGCCGCCTTCAAAGCCCTGCAGCCCTTCGAGCGGTTCCTGAACGACGTATTGGAGGACCTTTAGAGGTCATTTCAGGCCCATGCAATTGGCATAGTACGTGACGGTGCCCGACCAATCGGAAAAGACGCCGAGGACCCCCACCTTCCTGGCCAGCACGTCCAGGACGGCATAGGTGTCCCCATCGTTATTGATGACGCCGGGCAGGGACTGGAAATAGTATCCCCCGCCGGCAGCCAGGGGGCCGGAGCGCTCCAGCGTCCAGGTGATGATGTCCAGGTCGGCGTTCTTGGCGGCGATGGCATACTCGGAGGGCACGATCTTGCCGCCGACGCCGGGCTTGAGCAGGGTCCACAGGGGCGGGGCGATGATACGCACGCCCTGGTCGGCGATCTTCTGCATGTCCGCGATGGCAATGTCGACGCCGCCGGGCGGATCCACGCGGGCATCCAGGTAGACGGCCTGCTTGCCGAACTTCGGCTCATGCTTGATCCAGTACAGGACGTCGTCCAGGAGGAAAGATTGGGGCCAGACGTCCTTGGGGTTGATCCCTTCTTCCTTGTATTCGTCGATCATGCGCTGGGCGTAATCCTCCTGGGTGGAACCCAGGTAAGGCATGGGCACAGCGGGGGTCTTCAACTCGGGGGTGAACCTGGCGCCCAAGCTCTTGATGAGACGGATGCTTTCCTTGTGGCTCAGCACTTCGCCGCAGGTGGCGTTCAGATCGGTGCGGAAGGAAGGGGTGCCGGCCATGTATTCCGCGGGCGCGGCGCCCTTGGGATTGAAACCGTCCATCTTGCCGCACAGGCTTTTGAATTCCGCCAGGGTGATGTCGCTCGTGCAGCATTTGGCCGAGGCCGCTTTGCCGGTGACGGGATCGTACGGGGTGAACCGCTCGCTGCACTTGGCCGCCAGCTCCGGGATGGCCAGGATGTTGGTGGTGGTGTGGAGGTCGCATTGATCGTGGCGGCAGACCAGTTGCTTGTCCTTGGTGAAGACCACGTCGCATTCCAGGATGCCTGCGCCCATGCGGGCTCCGGCTTCGTAGGACTGACGGGTCTCTTCCGGATATTGCAAGGTGCCGCCACCGCGGTGGCCGATGGAGAAATCGCTCTTGCGCAGGGGATCCTCCGAGCAGGATTCCAGCTTGTCCTTGAGCTTGCCTTCGTCCATATCGTCCACCAGGAAGTACGGGCGGGGTCCCACCTGTACGTTGAACTTGTCCTGATGCCGGCGTTCGCCCGCCCGGGCCGGGGAGCCGGAACAGGCCAGGAAGGTTGCCGCGCCCAGGGCCGCGATTTTGCGAATGTTCATGTAAAACTCCTTTTCATGGGATGAAATCGTTCCAACGCAATGGACGGATTCAGTTCAACCGGACGACGCGGCCTTCCACGGCATAGTGGATGGTGAACAGATCGGAAAGGCCGATAGGCGTTCCGGCGCGCCGCACTTCCGTCACCTTGCTTCCCACCGGAAGGGAATCGTCCCAGGTATAGGTCAGCCCGGAAACCTGCAGCATGCGCGGGGAGGCCTGGCCGGCCCATTGCTGGTTCAAGAGGGTATAGATCTGCGCCCCCGTCAGGGTCATCTTCACCACGTCGTTCGCGAAGGGCTGGATGGTGAAAAGCGCGCCCCAGGCGATGGTGCCGGCGTTCAGATCCGCGCGGATGCCCCCCGGATTCATGAAGCCGAAATCGGCGTTCACGGACGCCCTCTGGGCATCGGCGATGAGATTGCCCAAGGCCGATTCCCCCGCGGCGTTCTGCGCCGCGGTGATCGCCGCGTCCGCCGTGCCGATGACCCTGTTCACCAAGGGGGCCACCACCGCCTCGGCCTTGTCCACCATGGCGCGCACTTTCGGATCCGGGACCAGGCCGGGGCCCTGGTCGGCCCAGGTGGTGATGATTTGCCCGGACATGCCCACCACGTCCCGGGTCTTGCGATCGAGTTCCAGATCGATCTGGCCGAACGCCGTGCCCGCGGAGAAGGACTGGGTCACCAGCATGGCCTTCCCGTTCCTGTTCTTGACGATGGCGTTGGAGAACGCATGGGTATGCCCGGACACCACCGCGTCGATGTCGTCGGAAAGGTTCTGCACGATGCCCCGGATCTCGCCGGTCAGGGGGGCGGATGCGGAGTCGGTCGGCCCGGTATACGCAGGCTGGAAGCCTCCCTGGTGGATCAGGACCACCATGGCCCGCACGCCGAGCTTGCGAAGGAAGGCCGCCTGCTTGTTGATGGCCGCGGCTTCGTCCAGGAAAGACAGGCCTTCCACGCCGGTGGGCGTGACGATGGTGGGCGTTTGCTTCAGCACCGCGCCGATGAAGGCGATGGGCATGCCGTGCGCGAACTTGATGGAGAAGGGGGGCAGCAGGGTCTTGTCGGTCCCGGTCTTGACCACGTTCGCGGAAACCACCGGGTACACCGCCCCGCGCCAATGCTTCTCCAGAAAGGGCCCCTTGGGATGATCCCCGCCGTACAGCAGGCGCAGCAGTTCCCCCTTGCCTTCGTCGAACTCGTGGTTGCCCAGGGTCCCCACGATATTGCAGAAGGGATTCCCGCGGAACCATTCCGAGCAGGAACGATTGGCCATCAGGTTGAGGAAGGAAATGGACGGCTCGTCCTGGAGCAGGGCGGAGACGGGAGGAGAGGCGCCCACATGGTCGCCCGCATGGACGATGAAAGCGGCGTCTTCAGCCCCGTCGGCGGCCTGTTCCAGGTAGGCGGCGAGCACCGGAGCGCTGCCCACCGGCCTGCCCGAAACCAGCCTGCCGGCGGAGAGGTTCCCGTGGAAATCGTTGATGGCCAGCAGGCGCACGTTCTCGATGCGGTCGGGCATGCGGTCGCGATGGCGCCACCGGATTTTCTTCCCGGCCATGTCCCGCATTTCCGCGGATTCATCGTCATGGTGCGAATCGCAGCCTTGCGCGGCCACGCGCGGGGCGATGGAGAGCGAAGCGGCGAGGCAAAGGGCATTGAAGGCGAGCGAATGGAATCGCGAACGCATAGGCGGTCCTCCCTGTTGTGAGGACCAATCTAATGGCGGATTGTTAGCGGCGTATTTCGCGACGGGCCGGGCGGAATTGAACCAAGGTTACAAAACCATTCCTCCGGTCAGATGATTCCGTTCTTTCCTGTTCCGCCGTATCATTTTCCAAACAGGCTCCGCAATTCCCCTTTGGCAGCCTCCAGGATGCGCGCTTTTTCCCTGGGGAGGTTCTTGCCGGCCCGGTTGACATAGAAGTTGAGCATGGACATGGCCGAGCGGAAGGAATCCGTTTTCTTCCTCCGGCTGCGCTCGGCGGAGCGCTTGAGAGAGCGCGCGATGGCGGCAGGATCGTCTTCGGAGAACACGCCATGCTCCAGGTCCAGGGCGTCGCTGGTTTCCGTCACGCGCTGCGACCAGCGCTTGGCGCCGCCGGCTTTGCGGCGGGAGGCGGTGTGCCCGGCGGCGGCTTTTTCGGTCTTCGCGTTCATCGGTTCCTCCTGTTCCGGGCCCGGAACCATGGCATTCCCCGCTACCGGCGGCCGGGCCCTACCGGCAAGATAAATTCCCCGGCCTGGAAACGGGTCCGCAACACCGCCTCCCTCGCATTTCCGCCCGGGAAGGCCGTCGACGCCGCAAAAATTGATAAATTTATCCGGCCGCGCCATGAAGGCCGCGGCCGGAAAGATTCAGGATGAGCATGCGCAAATGGCGGATCGAGGATTCCCGGGAACTCTACAACACCGCGGGATGGGGCGTCGGATATTTCGGCATCAACGATAAAGGCCACGCCACGGTCAGCCCGCAACGGAACAACGGATTCGAAATCGATCTGAAGGAATTGGTGGACGAGTTGACCTTCCGGGACGTGGGCCTGCCCGTGCTGCTGCGCTTCCCGGACATCCTGGACGACCGCATCGAGCAGATTTCCAATTGTTTCGAGGCCGCCTCCAAGGAGTACGGCTACAAGGGCAATTATTACAACGTCTACCCCATCAAGGTGAACCAGCAGCGCCCGGTGCTGGAGGAAATCGTCCGCCACGGCAAGAAGTTCAACATCGGCCTGGAAGCCGGCTCCAAGCCGGAGCTGCACGCCGTGCTGGCCATCATGGACAACCCGGAATCCCTGATCATCTGCAACGGCTACAAGGACGAGGAGTTCATCGAACTCGCCCTGCTGGCCCAGAAGATGGGCAAGAAAATCTTCGTGGTGGTCGAGAAGGTCAACGAGCTCAAGCTCATCAAGAACATGGCCCTGCGCCTCAACGTGACGCCCAACGTGGGCATCCGCATCAAGCTGTCCAGCTCGGGAAGCGGCAAATGGGAGGACTCCGGGGGCGATCAAAGCAAATTCGGCCTGAACTCCTCCGAACTCCTGGAGGCCCTGGACTATGCCCGCGAAGAGGGCATCATGCACTATATCCGGCTCATCCATTTCCACTTGGGCAGCCAGATCACCAACATCCGCAAGATCAAATCCGGGCTGCGGGAAATCGCCCAATTCTTCGTGCAGATCCAATCCATGGGCTGCAAGATCGATTTCGTGGACGTGGGCGGCGGGCTCGGGGTCGACTATGACGGAACCCGTTCCACCGGCAACAGCAGCGTCAACTATTCCATCCAGGAATACGCCAACGACGTCATTTATACCATTTGCCAGGTATCCGACAAGCACAATCTCCCCCACCCCAACATCATCGCCGAGTCCGGGCGCGCCCTTACGGCGCACCATTCGGTGCTCGTGTTCAACGTGCTGGAAGTGGCCAAGCCCCCGTATTGGGACGAGGAAGTCCACGCCGTCACCGATCAGGACCATGAAACCTTGCGCGAAATGCACAACATCTACAAGAACTACGCGTCCAACAACATGCTGGAAGCCTGGCATGACGCCTTGCAGGCCCGCGAGGAAGTGCTGGACCGGTTCAACCTGGGGATGGTCGATCTCAAGACGCGCGCCATGGCCGAACGCCTGTTCTGGTCCATCGCCCAGAAGGCCGACCGCCTGGCCGGCCAGATGAAGCATCCGCCCGTGGAGCTCCAGAGCATCCCCATGCTGCTGGCGGAAAAGTATTTCTGCAATTTCTCCCTGTTCCAGTCCCTGCCGGACTCCTGGGCCTTCGATCAGATCTTCCCCATCATGCCCATCCAGCGCCTGGACGAAGAACCCACCCGCTCGGTCACGCTGCAGGACATCACCTGCGATTCGGACGGGAAAATCGACCATTTCATCGGCACGGGGGACTTCTCGCGCAGCGTCCCCCTGCACCCGCTGAAGCCCGAGGAAAGCTATTACGTGGCCGTATACCTGGTGGGGGCCTACCAGGAAATCCTGGGCGATCTGCACAATCTCTTCGGCGACACCAATGCCGTGCACATCGTCTGCAAAGGCAAGGAAGGCTACCAGATCGAACAGGTCATCGACGGCGAATCCGTGGCGGACGTGCTCGACTACGTGCAGTTCAGCGATAAGAACCTGGTCCGCACCATGGAGTCCTGGGTGTCGGCCTCGGTCAAGGAAGGCAAGATCTCCCTGCTGGAAGGCCGGGAATTCCTCGCCATCTACCGCTCCGGCCTGTATGGGTATACCTACCTGGAATGAGAACGTCCGGGCGCCCGTTCCGCTTCCTTCTTCCCGCGATCGCGGCCTTGCTGGAGGCCTGCGGCGGCAAGTCCCCGCCTCAGCCGCCGCCGGCCCGCCATCCCTTGCGCCTGGATGCGAACGCCGTTCCGCTGGCCCAGGACCTCTTCCTCGCCCTCGATCCGGACTCCGCGGGCTATTCCGGGCGGACCGACATCGAATTGGCCATCGGGAATCCCTCCGATTCCCTGCGCTTGCATTCCGAAGGCGTGACGATCCGGACGGCCTACCTGGAACAAGGCGGCAGGCGGATCCCTTTGGACACGGCCACGCGGCCGGCCGGCATCCTGGCTTTGCGGAGCAGGGAACCCTTCCGGTCCGGCAAGGCCGCTTTGCACATCGAATTCAGCCGGGACTTCAACACCCAGAGCACCAGCCTGTACCAGGTGAAGATCGGCGGCCGCAACTACGTGTTCTCGCAATTCGAAGCCTGGGACGCCCGCAAGGCCTTTCCCTGTTTCGACGAACCCGCCTTCAAGATCCCCTGGAACGTGAGCGTGCTCATCCCCTCGCGGGCGGCGGCGGTGGGCAATTATCCCGTCGCTTCGGAAACCGCCGAAGGCGCCCGCAAGCGGATCGCCTTCGCCCGATCCGATCCGATGCCGTCCTACCTGGTGGCGTTGGCCGTGGGGGAATTCGACAGCGTGGCGATCCCGGGAATGTCCGTGCCCGGGCGGGTGTACACCGTGAAGGGGCAATCGGGCCTGGCCGGGCATGCGGCCGCAATGGCGGGCCCCTTGCTCACGTCCCTGGAAGGTTACTTCGGGGGCCGCTGCCCTTTTCCCAAGCTGGACCTGATCGCCGTTCCCGAGTTCATGGCCGGCGCCATGGAGAACCCCGGGGCCATCACCTTCCGGGAAAACCTGCTCCTGATGGATTCCGGCGAGGCCACCTCCGACCGCAGGTCCCGGCTCGCTTCCGTAATGGCCCATGAAATGTCCCATCTCTGGTTCGGGGACCTGGTCACCATGGCCTGGTGGAACGATCTCTGGCTCAACGAATCCTTCGCCTCGTGGATGGGCGACAAGACGGTGGAAACGGTCTTCCCCCGGTTCAAGGTTTCCGTCGGCTCCGTGAACGGCCGCCAATGGGCCCTGGCCCTGGACGGCATGCCGACGGCGCGGGCCATCCGCACGGAAATACTGCCCACGGACAACCCCAGCCAATCCTTCGACGGCCTGGCCTATGAGAAGGGGCAGGAGGTGCTGGGCATGCTCGAAGCCTGGATGGGCGAAGCCGTTTTCCAAAAAGGGGTCAAGGAATACCTCCGGACCTGGTCCTGGAAGAACGCCCGGGCCGGGGATCTATGGGCCGCCCTGGCCGCGGCCGGCGGCAAGGACGTGGATTCGCTGATGGCGGGCTTCCTGGACCAGGCCGGCGTCCCCTTGGTGGAGGTGGGACTGGACGGGAAGAACGTCCGCCTCAAGCAGAAACGGTTCCTGGTTTCCGCCCGCGCGGCGGCGGACGGCCGCCGCTGGAGGATCCCCATGGTCTTCCGCTGCCTTTCGCAGACCGGCCGGGAGTATCATGCCCGTTACCTTCTGGAAGGCTCCGGGGCGGAGTTCGCCCTCGGGGAGGAAACCCTGGCCCTGTGCCATCCCAACCCGGACGAGCGGGGCTATTACCGGTGGAACCTCTCCCCCGCCGCC
Source organism: Fibrobacteria bacterium (assembly GCA_035275285.1). GTDB lineage: Bacteria > Fibrobacterota > Fibrobacteria > UBA11236 > UBA11236 > Chersky-265. Next base: position 10,373 of record DATENA010000003.1, read on the forward strand.
ATGGATTCCTTGGCGGCCCATGCCCCGCGCTTCCTCACCGAACGGGAGCGCATGGCCCTGGTCGGCGACCTGGAATCCCTTTCCCATGCGGGCCTGATGGGTTCGGATGCGCTGCTGGAAAGGCTGCGCCCCATCGCGGCGGACACCAGCCCGCAGGTGCTCCGGGCCCTGGTCGGCGCGCTGGAAAGCGTGGACTCCGATTTGATCGACTCCGCCTCCGAAGGGGGCTACGCCGCCTACGTTTCCTCCCTGATGCTTCCGGTGATGCGCCGGATCGGCTGGAAGGCCGCGCCCGGCGAGGGCGAACTGGTTCCCGACCTGCGCGCCGCCACCTTCTCCCTGTTGGCGCGCCAGGGGCGGGACGCGGAGGCGGGGAAACAAGGGGAGGCCCTGGCCGCCCTGTACCTCAAGGACCCGCGCAAGGTGGATCCTTCCCTGGTGAAAGCGGCCCTGTCGGTGGCGGCCGCCCGGGGCGGCATGGGCCTGTTCCGCGCCTACCGGAAGGCTTTCGAAACGGCCGCCACGCCGGTTTCCAGGGAGCTTTTCCTGTCCGCTTTGGGGGCCTTCCGGGACCCCGGCGCGGCCGACAGCGCGCTGGACTACGCCCTGCATGGGCCCCTGCGCCCCCATGAGCTGACGGCCATTCCGCGGCAACTCGGTTCGCGGCGCGAATACCGGAAAAAGACCCTGGCCTGGGTCATGGCCAATCTGGAAACCCTGATCCGCAGAAGGCCCTTGGAGGACGCCGCCTACCTGCCTTGGTTCGCGAGCCGTTCCGGACCGGAAAAATGGGCGGAAGCCAAGGCCGGGTTCATGGAATGGGACGCCCGCATTCCCGGGCTGGCGAAGGAAATGGAAAAGGTGGAAGCGGAGGTGGATCGCGTGGCGGACCTCCGCGCCCGCGACAGGGAAAAGGTCATCACCTTCCTGGCGGGATACGAGCGAGGCTACGCCGCCGGGAAATGAACCGGTTTTCCGGGCCTTTTTTTCCGGGTCTTTGCGTGGCCCCGGACCCGGCTATTTCCCCGGCTCCCGGGTTTTCCCGATCCGGTTCAGCCAATCCTGCCGGTCCTGTTCGTGGTCCCAATCCGCCATCTTCTCGCCGGCCAGGGTCCAGCGCAGCATCTCGAGTTCCCGCGCCTGGTTGTCCGATTTCATTTCGAGGCTTTCCAGGTAGCGCAGCAATTCCGGCTTGGCCTCCCGGGCCTCGACCAGAAGCACGGCGAACCGGCGCATCCTGCGCCGCAGCCGGAAGGAGCTCCATTTCGCCGCCAGGCCGGCGGACAGATCGATGCATCCCATGGCTTTCCCCTCCTTTCGCGGATGGTCAGCGCTCCAGCAGGCGCTTGACCATTTGCAGCACCTGGAGGGGAGTGAAGGGTTTGGGCAGGAAATCCACCAACCGCCTGTCCAGCAAGCGCCGGAGGCTCTTCATATGCGGCTGGGGATCGCCGGACATGCATACGACCTTGATGTCGGGCCGGGTATGCGCCAGGTATTCGGCCACGGCCGTCCCCGGAATCCCCGGCATGGCCAGGTCCGTCAACACCAGATCGATCCGGGGATCGTCCTCCAGGATGCGCAGGGCCAGGCTTCCGTTCGCGACGGATTCGATGCGGTAACCCTGCGATGAAAGCAGGCTGACCAGGAGCCGGCGGATCGAAGCCTCGTCCTCCACGATCAGGATCGACTTGGGCGGCGAGGAAGCCCAGGCCTGGGAGGAGCCGCGCGATTCCGCTTCTCCGGTATACTGGATCGATTTGGTATTCATCATGCAGGCCTTCCTTCCGCAACGGTCTTCGCGACGCTCATTCCCTGTCCCACCCTTTTACGGTTCCGTCGCTTCCCCCGAAGCGCCAGGCCCTTTCCAAGCCGCCTTCCGGCGTATACAGGAAGCCCAGACCCTGCCGTTTCCGGGCGATTCCCCTTCCATCCAACCATATCCCCGGCGCGGCCACGGAGCGTCCGTGGATCTCCACGCTGCCCGTCAACCGTCCCGACAGGGTGTTCCCGTCCCCGCTGAGGATGGGCAGTCCGCCCTCGAAACGGGGAGAGACCGCCTTCAACCCGGTCAAAGCGAAGAGAGCGGACTCCCCGTCGATCCTGCCGTACAGGCGCGAAACCGCGGGCAGGGTCCCGGAAACGGCCACCAGGCTGTCCCGGTCCGGCTTGAGCACGTACGCGGCCACGCTTGAATCGGCCGGGCGGCCGGGCGATCCCGCCGAGAGGTATTCCCGGATCCGGACGCCGGAGCCGCTGTCCGCGGCCTCGGTAACGAGGGTATCCCCCGTGTACCGTATCCCCGCCGAGTCGGCCTCGAAAGCCAGGTACCTGCGCTCTGCCCCGGACAGGGAGTAGCCGGCGGGCTCCTGCAAGCCGTTCCGGACAATCCATGCCTGCAATGCCGCGAAGAAGGAATCCGCCGCCGCGCCCGATCCCGCGGACCGCAGCAGGCCGCGCCCGCCTCCCCAGGCATATTCCATGCCGCCCGACGAAGCCGGCGCGCCCGTATCCGGCACGCCGGGCGGATCCAGCGCCAAGGGCGCAAGCAAGGCGCGCAGCGCGTCCATTTCCGGGGCCGGCACCGTCGCCGCGATCCCGGAACCGTCCAGGCGGATGGCCCGGCCATCACGGGTCACGGTCAACGCCTTGGCCGCGTCCCGTAAAGGCCTGTCCCAGGCGAATCCGTTCGCGGCCGCACCGTAGCGGTAGAAAAGCGCGGGCGGATCCGAGGGGCCCGCCGGGCCGTCCGGGAAAGCCAAGGGCCCCAGCAGTTCCCGCACCCGGCCGAGGGAATCCACGCGGTACCGCTGCCGCACGTTCGGTCCGCGTTGGCGGTCCACCACCAATCCGCCCGGAAGCATGGAAGGGTCCAGGGTATCGGTGAACCCGAAGCGCGCCGATTCCAGGTAGCGGATCTCCCCGAAATCCTCCAGGTTTTCGTCCCACCGCGGGCGCAGCACCTTGCCGCCCGATTTCGCGTCCGGAACCAGGATGAACGAGAGCCGGGAGGGATCGCCGAGCTCGAGCGCCTTCTCCACCCCGTTCTCCACGGCCAGGTACAGCCAATCGGGCAGGGCGGATTGGTTCGCCTCGGCCCCGGCGGTGACGCCCCAGAAAGCCACGTCGGCCGGATCCAGGCGGCGGCTGTCGGCCACGTGGAAGCGCCACATATGGGGCAAGGGGCCGGAAACCGGAACCGCGCTGTCCACCCGCACGGCGCTGAGCGGCCAGATGCGGTTGGAAGTATCCAAGGTGACGCGCCACTCGCGGATGACGTTGGTGTCGGGGAAAGCCAGCACGATCCGCAAAGTCCCTTCCCGCATGCCGGCGAACAGGGAGGAATCCAGCACCGCCTGGGTTTGGGAGATCCCGTCCGGCCCGGCCACGCTCGTGCCGGCCAGCGGTACTCCGTTCCAGTCCCACGATATCGATCCGGGCTTGCCGTCCTTGTCCGCGCCCCGGTTCACCTTGCCTCCGATGGTCACGGGGAGCCAGGCCGAGCGGATCTCCAGGTCCCCGCTATCGGGAAAGTCATGGAAGTATTCCGGGAAAAGCTTCAGGGTATCGGCCAGCACCGTATCCTGCCCGGCCTTCACCATGACGCGATAGCCTTTCTTGATGGGCCGGCAGGAGAAGCATTGCGGGATGAGTTCGTATTCCCCTTCGGGGAGGGAATCCAGGAGGAAATCCCCCTTCTCGAACCCCGCGCGGGGCGGAGTCTTCAAAGTGGCCTTAGGCCGCACCCAAATCGAGGCCTTTTCCGTGGAACCCACGATTTTGGCGATGCCGCGGATGCCGCCCAGGGGTTTCATCACCTGATCGATCAGGGAGGTATCATCGCCGGGCTGGACCACCACCGATTCGGCCATCGTCCCGGTGCCGCCGCCTATGGCCAGCATGCGGTATTCCCCGGGCGCGACTTCGGGGAAACGGAATCGCCCTTCCGCGTCGGTCCGGGTGCGGTAATAGGAGCCCGCCACGTCCCCTTTTCCTCCCGGGACCTCCCCGCCGGCCGTATCGGGCAGGTAACTCCGCGCCACCAAGGCCACGGCCACGTCCGCGGCGGGCTTGCCGTCCGCCATGGACAGCTTGCCGCCGGCATTGCCGGCCTCCGTGGAGCTCCCCGCGACGCGATCGCCCGTGGGCAGGCAAGCGCACAGGAGGGCCGCCCACAAGGCGGCGAAGATACCGGCCGGGCCGGGTACGCGCGCTTTTCTCATGCCGCGCCCTCCTTTTTGGTCACCGGGAAGAACTGGATGTTGCATTGGAATACCTGGTCGGATTTCTCGTCCGCCACGGCGATGGCGGAAAGGCGTTTGCGGAAGGCCTGGATTTCGGATTTCACCTGGTCGAAGCTTTCCATGGAAAGGGTCACGGTCATGCAGGAGATGTCGCGCTCGGCCATGGGCAGCTTGTCCAAGGCGGCCTTGGCCAATTCCATGGTTTCCATCTGGAAATTCGCGACCTGGAGGGAACGGATTTCGTCGCCGGTGGTGACGGCGGCGTCCTTCTGGCGGTACACGCCTTCGGCGTCTTTCTCGATGAAGTCGAGCGCCTCCAGCTCCCGGATCGCCTTCTCCGTCTCCTCCGTGGTGATGGGCGGCATGAGCATGCGTCCGGCGGTGCGGAAATCATCCTTCAGGCGGTGGAAGTACAGCATCTCCCTCAGCACCACATAATGCCAACTGGAGAACAGATTGAGTTGCTTCTTCGACAGGGCCCGGGTCTCCACTTTCTGGTTGGCGACCATGCGCTTCATGTGGGCATTGCGGTCTTCCAGGGAGCGCGCCTGGGTGAAAAGCACCAGGCATTCGAAATAGCGGGCTTCCGCCGCCTTCAGCTTCAGGATGACGCCCAGCTTCTGCACCTGATCCGGAGTGAGGTTCTTGCGGCCCGAGAGCACGTTGGCCAGGAAGCCCGTGGAGCTGACCCCCATCTTTTGCAGCACGGCACGGTGGGAGAACATCCGGTTCTCTTTCTTCTTCTCCTCGAGAAGCTCCTTCAGGAATTTCCGGTAATCGGAATATTGGTAGATATCGGGCATCTTTGGTCTGACCTAAGGAAACTTTATTATTCCTGGTTTCGGGGAACAACGGTTAATTTCAGAAACCGCTTACTAGGGGTAAGCATTTTCAAGCATCATATTTACTTTCATCCAATGTATATAGGGTCAAATCTACTTCCATCGATTTTTATTCACCTGTTTTTCCGGTTTTAAGAGTAAGCAGTTTTGAAACCGGAACGGGGGACGTAAATGCGGGGAAATCATCGCCTTATCCCCAGGGGAACCCCGTTCCGACCGGCGTGGAATCCAACCGGGTCCGGTCAAAAAGAGCGGAACCAGGCCTTTTCTTCGGGAGACAGAGAAGCAAAAAAAGCCGCGAGCCGGCCACGCAAGGCCTCCAACCCGGGCGCCCCGGGTTCGCGGGCCGCCAGGGCTTCCGCCCCGGACTTGAGGCGGTAGGCGTTGCGGAGGGGGACGTAAGCGCCGGGGCCGCGGTCCCATTGGGCCCAGGCCATGGCCTTTTGCAAATCCATGGGACGCGATCCGTTCCCTCCGTAATCGGTGAAATCCTGGGACCAGTCGGAGGACAGGACAAAGGAGGCCAGGCGGGAATAGGCGCTTTCGAAGGCGGCCAGTGCGGCGATTATCGCCATGCCTTCCTTGAGTTGATCGCCGCCCTCCAGGTACACGGCCAAAGCGTATTCGCCGGCATTGCGGGAAAGGAGGGCGTAAGCCTTCCGGTCCGCAGGAGCATCGGGCTCCCTGAACTCCACGTCGAGGCTATCGGACAACGCCGCCGCGCCGCCGGCCGGGATCAGCCGCAAACGGTAGCGTCCCGGTTTCCGGAACAGCAACTCCCCGTCGGAGGCGATGAGGCGCGCGAACCGGACATGGACAACGGGGGCGCCTCCGGGTCGCGGTTCGCCGGGGAGCGCGTCCTGCGTCTTGCCGCCGGACGCGCTCCCCGGCGCGGTCCGCAACCGCAGCGGAGGGTGGTAGATGCGTTCCGGCTCCCCCGCCCCTTCAATCCCCAGGAGAAAGCGGCCTTCTTCCAGGGAAGGGGGGCGGGATTCCGGGGATTCGATGCGCATATGGATGGGTTCGCCCAGCAGGTAACGCGCGCGTTCCGCGGCCAGGTGGAAACGTCCCGGTTGCCCGGGAAGCGAAGCCGGCGGGAAAGCGAGGAGCGCCGCGGCCAGGGCGGAGGCGGGATTCGGCATGGCGGGGATCCGCATGGAACCTCAATTGCGGATGAAGGGCGGCATCGGTCCCGAAACCGGAGGCGCCCCGAAGCGCCCGGGCTTGACCCAGGCTTCGGGCGCGAACCGATACCAGTCCGTCCCGGAATACCCGGAACCCGCGGGGGCCTGATCCCCGAACCGGATGGAATTCCGCTCTATATCGGTCAGGCTCATGACGTCCCCATCCGCGCATTCCCGGATGCAATCATAGGCATGGTAACCGCACCCCTGCGATCCGGGAGGGCAAGCGGAACCGCAGCGTTTCCCGCCGCATGCCGAAGCATCGTTCCAGCAATAGCCCGCGAAAGAACAGGCGCTCCAGGAGGGATCCATGTTGAAGGCCAATCCCGCGGCGTGCAAGGCGCTCAATACCGATTGCCTCCGCTGGTAGTCCTCTCCGGCTCCCGCCAGGGCCGGCCAGAACACCGCGGCTCCTTCGCGCGCGATGGCGTTCGCGTCCGCCCCGCCATAGTCGAACATGGCTTCCCAGACCCCGGGTTCCCCCTGGAGGGTCCAATCCACCAGGTACAGGTCGAGCCGCCATTCCCGGACATTCTCCAATGCGGACTGGGATCTGTCGCGGCTGGCCCGCATCAGGTTGTGCAATTGGGCCTCCGTAACGGCCTGGCCCGGCTGCGCATAGCCGTCGAAGGGAAGGTAAGGCATTCCGTCCCGGCCGCTTTGCGTCACCGTCACCTCCTCCGAGCCGATCAAATCGGACAAGGCTTTGCGGAAAGTGCGCGCACCCTTATCGGTATAGCGGACCACCATGTCCGGATTAAAGGCGAAGCCGTCCAATCGGGCGGGGTCATGCTGATGGATGCCGACGGACAAGGGTCGCGTGCCGCTTCTCTGGAACAGCTTCCCGCCGAACTGGTAGGTGCCGCCGGAAACGGGCGGATTCAATTTCAGGAACATCAGTTGATCCCGTCCCGCGTAAGCGTAACGCGGGTAGTTCCCGGACTCGCCGGTACTCTGCAAAGCGATGGAGATGTCGGCGCCCGGATCGAGGGCGCCGTTGTTGGAGGTGTAGGCCTTGAAGGTGGCCTGGATGGGCGTCGCGGAATGCCCCCAAAGCACCATCCCGAATTGCGGATTGGACGCGTTGAGGATGCGCGCGAAGCCGGCATTCTCCACCCCCTCGCCGGATTCCCTGGGCAAGGGAGGATAGGCGACCGTCATTTCATGGGCCGAAGCCGCCCAATAGGCCGGTCCGTTCCCGGGAGCATCGGAATAGGCCAGGATGCCGTCGGCGACTTCCCCGCGGGGATACTGGGGGGGACTGACGGCGCGGCCTTCGCTGCCGCCGTTCCAGAGGAACTCGGCCGTATTGTTGTCCGCGCCGGCCAAGTCATAGTCCACCCGGAAGACGACGTCCCAGCGATCCGCCGCGGAATATCCCCCGCCCGTGAAATACGCCGTGGCCTCGAACTTCCCGTCGTCCATGAAGAACAGGACGATAACCAGGCTGACGTCGGAATCCACTTTGAAGCTGCCGTATTTCCCGATGTACGCATCGCCTTGCAGTTCACCCATGAAATCCTGGCCAGACAACTTGCGGTCCTCGCCGTTCTTCCGCGCTCCCTGGACGGCGAGATTGTAGAATACGGTACGGGCCTGGGCCTGGCCGGGCGCGATCCAGACGTTCTTTTCCGCGCCCTGCACGTAGAATCCTTGCTGGGACGTGAAGCCGAAATCCTGGATGGACCAGTGGGAGGTGGTGTCCAGGGCGGGATACGAGAATGCGCGCACTTCGGCCGCGGCCAGCAGCGCCAGGGCCGGAACCAGGATCGGAAGCTTCATTTCCCGCCCCCCCGGCCCGGAGACATCATGCGGACGCGCAGACTGGCGGACAGATCGCCCACCACGGCCACCGCGCGTTCATCCAGGGTTCCGGTCCGGTATGCCGATGCCCGCTCCCGGAGGAAGGCGTTCACCTGCGAACATTTCGCGGGGAAGCGCAATTCGCTTCCCGTCGCCTTGTCCAAAAGGTAGAACTCGAAGAGAGCGTCCGCGTCGTCCTCCGGCGCGGGAACGGAACCCCGCTCTTCGGAGGAATCCATCAATGCGGACTCGAAACCCGCCGCAGCGCAAGCGGCTTCCCTTCCGTCTCCGCCGGCGAGCGCCATGACGCGGACCAACCCGTTCCCGGCCCGGTACTCCCTGGCCGTTTGCGCCGGAGCGAGCGCGCACGTCAAAGCGAAGACAAGAACCGAAGCTTTGATTTCCATGGATTCTCCCTGTGGATCGGACCGTGCATAAATTACATGGAATCGCCCGGAAATGTTAGTGAATTCGCTTCCCGGGAGCAGGATTTTCCGGACATTTCCCGGGCTTGCAATCGGACCCGTTCCATGGTAAAATGTCCGCTAGGCCCCGCCCTTGCTGGGCTGCAGGCCGAAGACGGGGTAACCTTGCGCTTACCGGCGCTTACCGCGGGCGGGCGCGCACAGTACTGGAAAGCCCCGGGGAAGTCCCCACATTTTCGTGGAATCGTGACGTTTTACACGGGCGGTTTTCCGCCCGCCTCCGCTTCAGTCCAGGGGCCAGGGAATGGTCTTGGCCGCCTCTTCCGGAATGGGTTCCTCCGGCTCCGGAACCGCCGCATTCCTCCCGGCCGCCGCTTCCACCCCGCGCCACCAGGGCGCCACCTTTTCCGATCGCGACGGCTCCACGGGCTCGCCCAGGCGCGGCATCACCAGATGCGTCCCCCGCGAGGGCGCCAGCCGGATCAAGGTCTCCGCCGGATCGTCCCAGGCGTGCATGGCCAGGTTGAAGGTGCCCCAATGGACCGGGAGGAAACTCCCGCCGCCCAGGAGGGACAGGGCTTCCAGGGCGTTTTCCGGGCCCAGGTGGATGTCCCCCCAGGCCTGGTGGTAGGCGCCCACTTCCAGCATGACCAGATCGAAGGGACCCAGGCGCCGCCGGATCGCCGCGTATTCGTCCGTGAGGCCGGTGTCGCCGCTGAAGAAGAACGCATGCCTGGCGCCCCTGACCGAGAACGAGGACCACAAGGTATCGTTGCGGCCTCCGATGGTGCGGCCGGAGAAGTGCTGGGAAGGCGCGGCCGTAACCTCCAGGTCACCCCCGGGGGCTTTCCAGCCCTCCCACCAATCCAGCTCGATGATCCGCTCGGCGGGGATGCCCCAGGACTGCAGGTGGGCCCCGACTCCCAGGGAGGTGATGAACGGGACCTTCAACCCGGCCATCGCCAGGATGGTCGGGAAGTCCAGATGGTCGTAATGGTCATGGGAGATGATCACCGCGTCCAGGGGCGGCAACCCGGAGATGGGGACCGGCACGGGCTGGAACCTCTTGGGCCCGGCGATGGGCAAGGGCGACGCGCGCTCGCCCCATACCGGATCGGTCAGCACGCGGAACCCGTCCATCTCGATGAGGACGGTGGAATGCCCGAGCCACGTGGCGCGCAGCCCGGTTTCGGCCTTCTTCTTCCAGGGCTCCAGGGGGTCGAAGGCGGGCAACGGCGCGGCCGGAACGCGGCGGATGCCGCCGCAGAAAAAGTCCTTGATGATGGGCATGGTCACGGGCATCTTCAGATCGGGCCGGACGGGATGCACGTTGCGGAAGGCTCCGTCCGCCCACAGCGGGGACGCCTTCATGCGCTCCAACCGCAATCCCCTGGCCTTTTTGCCGAAAGTCGTTTTCATGTTTCCGCCTCAGGGATAAAATACCATTCCTCAATCACGCACTTTTTCCTTTTTCAGCATCATCATGTTCTCCGGGCTGGCCAGGGGACCGAACCCCACCCTGCGGTACACCGAATGCGCGTCCCGGGTCCCCAGCAGCCAAGAGTATACGTCGCCCAGGTCCGGATGATCCATGGCGAAACGGACCATGTTCCCGGCAATCCCTTTTCCGCGATGTTCCTCGGCGACGTACACGTCCATGATGAACGCGAACCGGGTCTTGTCGCTGACCAGGCGCATGTACCCCACCTGACGCCCCTCCAGGTAACATCCCAGCACCAGGGTGGAGTTCACGGCGCCTTTTTCGATTTCCGCCGCCTTGATCCCGGGCGACCAATAGGTCTTGGAAAGCCAGGCTTCCAGGACCGCATAGTCCAATCTTCCCAAATCATCGTCGAATTCATAGATGTCCAGATAGGCTGATTTCATGGCTTCTCTCGATTTGCGGACCGCTTCCCAAATATAGCAGGCCGCCGCCCGCGTCAAATCCGGAACCTGTAGCTATATTTCGGCCCTGTTCCGCCGGTCCGCGCGCCCATACATCCGGAAAAACGGAGAATCTAAATGGATTCCATTCGCCCTATCGTTCGTACCCGATCCAAGTTCATTTGCATTTCCACCGTCGCCATTTGCCTGGGCTTCTCGCTCTCCGCGCGGGAGAAGGACGCGCCGGCGGAAAGGCGCGATCATTTCCAGAAGATGCAGAACACCGGTTTCGGCCTGATGATGGGAGGGATCGGATGCGGCGCCGGGGGCATTTTGCTGATGGTCACCGGCATCATCCAGATGAATCGCGACAACCGGTCCGACGAATACGGGAACCGCAAGTCCAGCGACAAGGGTTTGGGGACCTTTCTGATAGGCTACGTCGCGCTGGGGGCGGGCGCTCCCGCCCTGATAACCACGGGGATCATCCTGAACCGGGTGGGGAACCACAAAAGGAGGCGGTTCCAGGATCGGCTCGACGGGGAAGGCGGCCGGTTGGGGCTGGGCATCGGCCCGAACTCCCTGCGATTGTCCTACGGATTCTGAAGCGGCGGCCGGGATCCGCGGCCGATCGGAACTACATTTCCCCTTGCGCCATCCCCCCGGACTCCGCCCAGGACCGAATGAAAATACCCAAAAGACTTTCGCCCCTCATTGAAGACGGCATCATCGACGAGGTGGTGGGCGAAGTGAAAAGCGGGAAGGAGGCCCAGGTCTACGTCGTCCGCTGCGGCGAAGAACTGCGCTGCGCCAAGGTCTACAAGGACGCCAACAACCGCAGCTTCAAGCAGGCGGTGCAATACCAGGAAGGCCGGTCGGTCAGGAACAGTCGCACCGCGCGGGCCATCGGCAAACGCACCCGGTTCGGGCAGAAGGAAGCGGAAGCCTCCTGGATCAGCGCCGAGGTGGACGCCCTGTACAAGCTCACGGCGGCCGGAGTGCGCGTGCCCCGGCCGTTCGGATTCTTCGACGGCGTCCTGATCATGGAGCTCATCGTCGACGCGGACGGATATCCCGCCCCGCGCCTCAACGATATGGCCCTGGAGCCCGATCTGGCCCGGGAATACCACCGCCTCCTGATCCGGCAGATCGTGCGCATGCTGGCCTCCGGCATCATCCATGGGGACTTGTCCGAGTTCAACGTGCTGGTGGACGGGAGCGGCCCGGTGATCATCGATTTGCCCCAGGCCGTCAATGCGGGGGGCAACAACAGCGCCGCCATGATGCTCGAACGCGACGTGCGCAACATGGCCGAGTATTTCGGCGCGTTCGCCCCGGAACTGCTGGCCACCGAATACGGCAAGGAGATCTGGGCGGTCTACGAGCAAGGGAAGCTCACGCCGGATTCCGAATTCACGGGAGTGTTCCGGGGAAACCGGGCGGAAGCCAACGTGGGCGGAGTGCTGGCGGCCATCAAGGATGCCCGCATGGAGCATGAGGAAAAGGCCCTTAAAAAAGAGGAAAAGCCCCCCAGGAAAGAATGGGGCCGGTAGCAAGCGTCATGGAAGCAGGCCGCGGATCCGGAGATTCGCCTGAAACCGGACCCTGTTGACTCCTGGAGGGGAAAAACCTTCTTTGCCAGCAAGGCGCGTTGCCGCCCGGGCCCTGGGGGTTTTCTGAATTCATTCCGGATTGGAAAAGGCGGGAAGTGAACGGAGCGTTCCCGAGAGTCCTATCCTGGACCCGGAAACTCGCGCCGGTCCTGGCCCTGGCGCTGTTCGCCGCGGCACTGCGGACTCTGCACGGCGAACTCGAGGGTTACAACTACCGGGATATCCTGCGGCACATACGCGAGGCCCCACCGCCCCGCATCCTCCTCGCCCTGGCATTCACCTGCCTGAGCTACCTGCTCCTGACCGGTTTCGATTTCCTGGGCTTGAAGTACATCGGTAAGCAGGTCCCCTACCGCAAAACCGCGCTCGTCGCCTTCATCAGCTACGCCTTCACCAATTCCCTGGGTTTTTCCACCGTCACGGGCGGCGTGATCCGCTATCGATTGTATTCCGCCTTCGGGCTGACCTTGGGGGAAATCGCCCGGGTGGTGGGGTTCTGCGCGATCACCTTTTGGGTGGGAGTCTTCCTTGCGGGCGGCCTGGCCCTGACCTGGGAACCCCTGGCCCTGCCGGATGCGCATTGGCTGCCGCTCGGTTCCACGCGTCCCCTCGGTGCGCTGTTCCTGATCCTGGCGGGCGCGTATTTCCTGGCCGCATTCCTCCTGCGGCGCACCTGGACCCTCCGGGGATGGGAGGTATCCCTTCCCCGCCCCCGGATCGCCGCGGGCCAATTCGCGTTGGCGCTGGCCGATTGGTCGGCTTCCGCCATGGTCTTCCGGCTCCTGCTGCCCCCATCTCTCCAAGCCCCGTTCCTGTGGGTAACGGGAGCCTTCCTCATTTCCCACGTCCTGGGCCTCATCAGCAACGTGCCGGGAGGCCTGGGCGTCTTCGAGTCCGCCATGCTCCTGATGCTGAAGCCGTATGCGCCCGCGCCGCAATTGGTCGGTTCCCTGGTGCTGTACCGGATCCTGTACTACCTGGTCCCTTTGGGGCTCGCCACCCTGTCGCTGGCGGGTTTCGAGGCCTACCTGAAAAAGGAAAGATTGGCCAAGGGGGCCGCGTTCCTGGATCGATGGCTGTTCCCCGTGATGCCCATGGTCTATTCCGTCCTCTGCTTTCTGGGGGGAGCCCTGCTCCTCTTTTCCGGTTCCACCCCCGGCTTGGAGAACCGGATGCGCTGGTTGTCCGGCTTCGTTCCCCTTCCGGTCCTGGAATCCTCCCATTTGCTCGCCAGCATCGCCGGGGCGGTGCTGCTGGTGGTGGCTCTCGGCCTGTACCGGCGGAGCGACGCGGCCTACCATGCCGCCCTCTCCCTGCTGGCCGCGGGGATGCTCTTATCCCTGCTGAAAGGCTTGGACTACGAAGAAGCCCTGGGGCTGGGAGTCCTGTTGCTGACGCTGTGGCCCGCGCATCGCCATTTCCAACGCCGTTCCTCCCTGTTCGGCGCCTCCTTCACTTCCGGATGGTTGCTGGCGGTGGGCCTGGTTTTCACGGCGGCCATCTGGTTGGGCCTCTTCTCCTACAAACACGTGGAATACTCCCATGAATTGTGGTGGCGATTCAGCGTGGACGGGAACGCGTCCCGGTTCTTGCGCGCCACCGTGGGGGCGGCCTCTTTCGTCCTCGTGGCGGGCCTTTCCCACCTGCTGGCGCCCGCGCCCTTTTCCCCGCGGCCGCCCGATGGCGACGGGCTGGAGAAAGCCGCCGCCATCGTCCGGGCCTCTCCGCGCAGCGGCGCCGGCCTGGCCCTTTCGGGCGACAAGGCCCTGATGTTCAGCCCGTCCGGAAAAAGCTTCATCATGTACGGCGTGGAAGGCCGGAGTTGGGTGGCCCTGGGCGATCCCGTGGGCGCGCCGGAGGAATTCCCGGAGCTGGTCTGGAGGTTCAAGGACGCTTGCGACGAGTACGGCGCCCGTCCCGTTTTCTACCAGGCCGAACCCGCCTGCCTGCCGCTATACGTCGACATAGGCCTCTCCCTGCTCAAGTTGGGGGAAGAGGCGCGCGTCGACCTGCAGGCGTTTTCCCTGCAAGGGGTCCATGGGAAAAAACTCCGCTATGCCCTGCGCCGGGCGGAGAAGGAGGGACTGGTTTTCGAAATCGCGCCCCGGGAAGCCGTTCCCGGATTGCTGCGCGAGTTGAGGGACATCTCCGACGAATGGCTGCGGCACAAGCACACCCGGGAAAAAGGGTTTTCCCTGGGGCACTTCGACGCCGCGTACCTGGCCCGGTTTCCGATCGGGCTGATCCGCAAGCACGGGGTCGTGCTCGCCTTCGCCAACGTCCTGGCGGGCGCGGACAAACGGGAATTGTCCATCGACCTGATGCGGCACCGCCCGTCCGATTCCAAGGACGCCATGGAATTCCTGTTCGCGCAGTTGATGCTATGGGGCAAGGCCGATGGCTTCGCGTGGTTCAACCTGGGCATGGCGCCTCTGTCCGGCCTGGACAACCGGCCCCTGGCGCCTTTGTGGAACCGGGTGGGCGCGGTGATTTTCAATCATGGCGAACACTTCTACAACTTCCAGGGCTTGCGGCGCTTCAAAGAGCGGTTCGACCCGGTTTGGGAACCCCGCTTCCTGGCCTCGCCCAGCGGCTTCGCGCTGCCTCGCATCCTCGCCAATATCGCCTCCCTGATCTCGGGAGGAATGAAAGGGGTCCTGGGGAAATGAAAACGTCCCCATGCGCCCCGGTTTTGCTCTCCATGGCATTGGCCGCGCTCCCGCTTTCCGCCGGGGTCGCGGATCTTCCCTTGGTGGAAGTCCCCGCGGCGCGGCCGTCCGGGAACGCCGTGGCCATCCTGGTTTCCGGGGACGGAGGCTGGGCTTATTTCATCCGCCGCGTGGCCTCGGAGCTGGCCGACAGCGGCGTCTCCTCGGTGGGATTGAATTCGCTCAAGTATCTCTTCCACCGGAAATCCCCGCGAACGCTTTCGGCGGACCTGGCCCGGATCATGGACCATTGCGGAAAGGCCCGGGGGCGGGACCGGTTCCTGCTGGTGGGCTATTCACTGGGAGCGGACCTCCTTCCGACCATGATAAATGGTCTTCCCGCGGAGGCGCGCCGGCGGATCGCGTCCCTGACCTTGCTGGCCCCGGCCAGATCCTACGATTTGGAGTTCCATTTCTCGGAATGGCTGTGGTCCTCGCGCCGGGGAAACCTTCCGCTCCTTCCGGAGGTGGAAAAACTGGCAGGGATGCGGATCGTCTGCGTATACGGCAAGGAGGAAGAGGAGGAAAGCCTCTGCCCGGACCTGGCCCCGGGAACGGCCAGAGTGGCCGCCCTGGAAGGCGGCCATCATTTCAACGGCGCCGTGGGGACGATCGTGAAGCTGGTCCTGGAAAGCGATCCGTCCCGGTCCGGAAAGTGACCTTCACCTGCCGAGCCGGAGGCCCAGGTAGAATCCCGGCCAGGCATAGACATCGGACGCCAGCTTGGCCTGGTATTCCCCCGCGGGAAAGGCGGTTCCGTCCCCGCGGTCCCAGAATACGTTGCCCGAGAGGCCCCCGAACACGGAGACGAACGGGATCAACTCGCGGCCTGCCCGCAGGCGGAGCCGGTACAGAGCCGGCCCGTTGCCGTCGAAGTCGTAGTTGAAATGGAAATCGGTCACCCCCAGGTCCGCGGCGCCGAACCAGCGGCCGCGGGGCACCTGCACGCCCAGGCCCGCCCCCAGGGCCAGGGCCTTGCCGGAGGCGACCACCCGGTCGCCCGCGGAGAGGTAGGTGTAGAAGGTCCGGCTCCCGGAGAGCAATTCGACATGCTGGAAGCCCAACTCGTCCGCCCACAGATTGGCGCTGTGCAGGCCGGTATGGCTGTAGTTGATCAGCCCGAAAGGGATGCCGTTGCGGATGTCATGGGAAATGTTGACCAGGCCCACCTGGCTGCCATTCACGTCCCGGGCGGCGTTCAGCACGGCCGCCACCTGGGCGCCTTCGACGTCCCGCGCCGCGTTCGCCACCGCCGTGACCTGGCCGCCTTTCACGTCCCGGGCCGCATTCAACACCGCGGACACTTGGCCGCCCTTCACGTTCCCAAGGGAAACGTTGGCCACCGCCGCCACCTGTCCGCCTTGCACGCCCTTGGCCGCGTTGAACACCGCCGCCGCCTGCCCGCCGTTCACGAATCCCCAGGCGACGTTCCCGACGCCGGCTCCCTGGCCCCCGCGCAATGCCCCGGCCACGTTGAGCACGGCGGCCCCCTGGCCGCCCGTGACGGAACCCTTGGCGATATTGGTGATGGGCGCGAGCTGCAGGCCATGAGTGGAGTCCGTCGCGACATTGCCGATGGCGGAGATCTGGAAACCTTCCATGGGACCGCCTACGCTGTTCCCGAACACGGAGATCTGCCCTCCCCATAGGGTGGCGGCGTGAGTGAAGAACAATGCGAGCTGCAGGCCGTGGAACGGCTGGGGCTGCCGGTTCAGCAGGAAGCCCAGGGAAAGGGTGTAGCGCCGGTCCATTCCCCCCCGGAAACCCAGGTCCACGTGATCGTTGATTTCCATGCCGAAGCCGCGGCCTGAATCCGTGTCCGCCCCGCGCGGGACGCCGATCCCGCCTTTTCCCCGCTGCCAGGCCAGGTCCTTGGAAAAGGGTTGGAAGTCCGCGGCCGCCAGGGTCCGTTTGCCTTCCGACAAGGCGATGGAGGCCGAAGCCAGGGCCTTGGCCTGCTCGATGCGGATGGAGTACGTGCCGGGAGGCAGGCCCAGCTCCACCAGCCGCCCTTGCGGCTTGTACAGTTCGGCGATCAACTGGCCGGAGGGAGTGCGGACGAAGAAGCGCCCTTCCAATTGCTTGTCCAGCACCAGCCCGGCGGTGGTTTCGCGCATGTCGGTCATGACCACGTCCCCGGTGCCGGAGAGCTTCATATCGTACGCGGGGTGTTGCGGACCGCCTTTGGTCCTCTCCGTGCGTTCCAGGGTTTCATGGAAGGCGAACTGATACGCCTCGCCCAAGGTGACCTTCCCGTCGCCGGAAACGTCCGCGGCGCCGCGCAGGCCGCTGACCAGGTAATGGGTGAAGAAGGAGCTGCCGATCTGATCGGATTCCTGGGAGGCCTCCTCCGGAGAACTGGAGGTGATGAACGCGTAGCCGCGCATGTCCGAGGACGCGTCCACCGTGAAGGCGGGCCGGCGCCGCCCGCCTTTGAGGCGGGTGATGGCCCCGCTGGCGCAGGCGTCCAGCACGGCGATGCGGACGTGCGCCGGGATGGAATCGATTTCGCGCCGGAAGCGATCGTATTCGAACCCCTTGTCCCCCAGGAGCAGCCCCTTGTCGTCCGCATGGCCCGAATAATAGACGATGACCTCCGTGCGGCCGGGATGGGATTGGGCGGCGATCACCTTGCGCCGCAATTCCTCCAGGGCCTGGTCCAGCTGGGCCGGGGTGGGATTGGCGATCACCTTGGTGTCCCCGTCCGCCACGCCGCCCATCTCCCCCAGCACCTTCCCGAATGCGCGCGCGTCCGAAGCCGTATAGAGGAGGGTATCGCGCAGGGGACCCCCGAAGCTGGACCCGATGGCCAGGGAGAACCGGCGCACGGAGGCCTGCTCGGCCCCCGGCCGGGCCGACGCCCAGGAGTCGAGGGGCCGGAAGGAATGCAAGGCCGCGAACAGGCCGATGAGAACGGACGATGGTTTCATATTCCGGTATCCTTCATCAGAACGATCGAGTTCTGGGAAAAGCTTTCGTCGAGGCGCAGGCGTTCCGGCCCGCGCGGGGCCCGCATCCCGGACCGGGCGATTTCGGACAGGGCCGAATCGAGATTGAAGGGCCTATCCGCCGCCACGAAGAAGAAGCGTTCGAATCCGGCCAGGGAGTCCAGCTCGAAGGCGAAATCCAGCGGGACCTTGCCGCCCTTGGCCAAGGGGGCGGAATGCCCTCCGCCATCGGGGAGATGCCAGGTCACGGTGCCTTCCCGGTCGATGGAGAAGATGGCCCCGTGGCTCCGGCCGGCCCCATCGTAGTACATCTGGATCAGTTCGCCGGGCCGCACCCGATCCCCGGACTTGAGGCTCCGGGCGCTTTCCCCCGCTTTGCGGTACAGGAACAACGAGGGCGGCAATCCCTTGAGCCGCGCGTCCTCCGGTTGCGCGGGCGGAACGGCGATGCCCTTCACCACCGCATTGAAGCGGAGCGGCAAAAGCACGGCCAGCAGCAGCACGGCGAAGGCGGGCACCCAGACCCGCGGCGCCGTCCAGGCCCGCCGGAAGTCGACTTCGCCTTTACGCAACCTGTTCCAGATGCGCCCGGCCACCCGGCCGGTGGGGTGCATCTCCTCCAGGTCACGGTATTCGGCCTCCAGGGCGCGGATCCATGCCGCCAAATCCTCATCGGTTTCCCGCAACGCGCGGATCCGTTCCATCTCGGCCGCCGGCAATTCGCCGAGCAGGTACCGTTCCAATTTCCATACCGGAAAATCCGGATGGCCTTCCGGCTTTTTCATATCGCCTCCAATTCGACGAGGGTTTCCCTTAATCCCCGCAAGCGTTTGCGCACGCCGGAAACCGACATCCCCGTTTCCCGGGCCACCTCTTCCAGGGTCATGCCGTCCAGGAGGTGGAGCACCGCCATGGTGCGCGTGGATTCTTCATGCTTTCCGAACAGCCTGGCCAGGATGCTGCGGGCTTCCAAGCGGGGTCCGGGATCCTCCCAGTCCGCCACCCTCCGCAGCCATTCCTCGATCCGGGGATCCTGGCGCCGGACGTCCCGGATCAGGTTCAGGCAATGATTGGTGGCGATGCGATAGAGCAGGCTGGAAGGGAACTCTGCCTTGAGCCGCTCCCCATGCCTCAGGAACCGCACGAATACGTCCTGGGCCGCGTCTTCGGCCAGCTTCTCCTCCCGGAGCAGTTGGCGGCAGCGTCTCAGGACCATGCCCCGGTAGCGCTCGTAAAGCGCGGTCAATTCGCCGTATTCCAATCCCATTTGCTCCTTTAAACACTCGGGAACGGGCAAAGTGTCACCCTCCGGAAAGAAATATCCGGCAGGGAGATTTTAGAAATTGCGGAAACACAGGCCGTTTCCGCGGGTTTTCCTCCTTTACACCTGTTAAACGGATTTTTCCCCGGCCCCTCTCTCCAAAACCTAATTTTCCTTCCATTCCCGGGCCCCGGAAGCCCTGCATCCGGCCCTGGAGGCCCTGCATCCATGAGGCGCCGCAAGCGCATTTCCGATAGGAGAATGTTCCATGCCCAACATGAAAGCCGTCCGCATCCTTGCCTATGGCGGCCCGGAAGTCCTGATCCATGAGGACGTCCCGCGCCCCGCGCCGGGACCCGGGGAAGTCCTGGTCCGCGTCCATGCCGCGTCCATCAATCCCGTCGATTGGAAAATCCGCGCCGGGTACATGAAGGAATACATTCCCCTGTCCTTGCCGGCCATCCTGGGGCTGGACATTTCCGGGATCGTCGAGTCCGTGGGCCCCGGGGTCAAGTCCTTCAAGGCCGGGGACGAAGTCTATGCCATGAACGATCCCCTCAAATGCGGCGCCTATGCGGAATACCTTTCCATCCCGGAGTCCATCCTGGCCCCCAAACCCCGTTCCGTCGATCATCTGAAGGCCGCCGCGCTGCCCTTGGCGGGATTGACCGCATGGCATGCCTTGCTGGAGTTCGGAGGCGTGAAGCCGGGCCGGAAAGTGCTCATCCACGGGGCCGCGGGCGGGGTGGGGAGCTTTGCGGTGCAGATCGCCAAGGCCCTCGGCGCCACGGTGATCGGAACGGCGCAGACCCGGAACCTGTCCCTGCTGAAGGAATTGGGTGCGGATCAGGCCATCGACTACACCGCCGGGCCCTTCGAGAAGGAAGCGTCCGAGGTGGACCTCGTTATCGACACCGTGGGCGGGGAAACGGAAAGGCGCTCCTGGGGGGTCCTGAAAAAAGGCGGCGTGCTGGCCTCGACGGTTTCCCAGGCCGCGGCCCCCTATCCCGGCGTGACCGGAAAGTACGTGGCCAACCGGCCCAATGCCGAAGGTCTGCGAGAGCTGGCCAAACTGGTGGACGCCGGCAAGCTGCGGCCCATCGTGGAAACGGTGCTGCCCCTCAGCGAAACCCGCAAGGGCCATGAACTGAGCCAGACCGGCCACGTGCGCGGGAAAATCGTCCTGCGGACGATCTAAGGCAGGTCATTCCGGAGGCCGGTCAATCCGGCGCCGGGCCTGCCAACGTGGCGATTGCATCCGCCGTCCGGAAAGCCGTATTTTAAAGCTCGGTCCGCGGCCATGCCTTCCGGACCCTCACCGATCAGCCAGGATCCCATATGCCCGGATTCCCGAATTCCACCGGGGCCTTATTCGCGTTGTCGTTCTGGATTTCCGCCCTGGTCCACGCGGCCGAACCCGGTTTTTCCCTGACGCTCCTGCACCGCGGCGACAACGGCGCGTTCGCCATGGGCGATATGGACGGGGATGGGAAGAAGGACATCGTCATCGCCCGGGAACCCAAGCCCCTGCAATGGCTGTCCTATCCTTCCCTCAAATCCCATACCATCGCCGACGGGGGCAACGTCTGGATGGAGATCCAGGCCCTGGACGTGGACGGGGACGGCGATTGCGACGTCATGGCGCCGGACGAAACCGAAGCGGAGGTGTCTTGGTGGGAGAATCCGGCCAAAGGCGGAAACGCCGACGGGGCCTGGAAGAAGCATCATATCGCTTCGTGGCAGAGCGGCTTTCCGCACGATTTCAAAGCCGGCGATATCGACCGCGACGGGAAACCGGACGCGGTGTTGAGGCTGCAGGCCACCCGGGAATACCGGGTTTTCCTCCAGCGGGACAACGATGCCTGGGCGGAAGTGCGCCTCAACCAGGCCTTCGGCAACGGAGAAGGCACGGCCTTGGGGGATCTCGACGGCGACGGGGATCTGGACATCAGCGACGGCCTGGTATGGCTGGAAACGCCCGCGGACCCGCTGCACGGCTCTTGGACGCGGCATGTCTTCAATCCGGGCTTCGGTTCGAGCCTGACGCGCGTGGCGATCGCGGACATGGACGGGGACGGGCGCATGGACATCGTCGTCTCCCCTTCCGACACCTCCGCGAGCCTCAAGGTGGCCTGGTACGGCGCCTCCCGCCCCAAGGAAGGTCCCTGGACGGAACACGTTATCGTGCCGGCCGGCCGGGCGGCCTACCTGCACAGCCTGCAGGTGGGCGATATCGACAAGGACGGATTCCCGGACGTGCTGACCGGGTCGGACCATCGCGGCTCCAAGGAAATGATGATCTATTACGGCCGGGACCGCGGGCGCGGCGATGCGTGGAAGGAACAGGCCTGGAAGACCGGCCACGGCGTCTGGCAAGCCGTTTTGGCGGACGTGGACGGGAACGGGTATCCGGACATCTTGAGCGCCGATGACGAGAACAAAAGCGATCAGGAGCTGTGGCTGAGCTCGGGCAGCCAAGCCGCAATCTTCCAGGTCCTGTCCCCGGGCCGGCCGGGCAAACAGGACCGCCCCGCCCTGCCCTGGCTCCTGCAGGTCGGCCCCCGGCAATACGACCTGTCGGGAAGGCGCCGCTGAACCCGAGTTGCTCCACGCACATATGCGGGTTTTCCACCAGAGAACGGGAATTGCCCGCCGCTTGGCGTTTCCTGCAGCCGAAAACCGGTTTTTGGCTATTTTTGAGGCATGGGGAATGTGGGATTTCCGGGCTGGGGATCCGAATAATGTGGGGGAATACATGAGCAATCGACTTCATTTAGGACTATTCGGCGCCCTGGCATGCCTTGCCGCATTGCAGCTGGAAACGTATGGACAGGCAAAATGGACCTACTCCAATTGCGCCGACGTCACCGATGCGGATTTCA
>DATENA010000004.1:0-27058 GCA_035275285.1 Fibrobacteria bacterium
AATCGGCCCCGGCGCGGGATCCATCACCCGCCGGTTGGCGCCCGAATGCGCAAGGCTCACCGCCCTGGAGATCGACCCCAAATGGGTGGAACATCTCAACGGCAAAAAGGACTGGGGCAACCTGGAGGTGGTCCAGGCCGACGCCACCCGCATCGACGTGGAAGAGTTGCTGAACCGGGATCCGTCCCGCAAGCCCCTGGTGGTCGGCAACCTGCCGTACAATCGCGCCGCCCCCATCCTGTTCCGGTTCCTGCCTTTCATCCAGCGGTTCCAGTGCATGAACATCATGGTCCAGTACGAGGTGGGCAAACGCATCTGCGCCCTGCCGCATACCCGCAACTTCGGCTTCCTTTCCGTGTTCATCCAGACCTACGCCGGCGCGGAAATGCTCCAGAAAATCGGCCAGGACGCCTTCCGGCCCCGGCCCAAGGTGCTCTCCGCCACCGTGCGCCTGACGCCGCTGCCCGCCCCCAAGACCACCGATCCGCTCTTCCTGCGCTTCGTGGAAATCGCCTTCTCCCAGAAGCGGAAAAAGCTCTCCAATTCCCTCCTGTCCTTCTACCGCAAGGAAAAGGTGGCGGAAGTGCTGAACGCCCTGGGCGCCGCCGCCGGCACCGTGGGTCCGGAAGGGGAAACCCTGGTCCCGGTCAACGAAAACTCCCGCGCCGAAGACCTCTCCGTGGACCAATTCGTGGAGGCCTTCAAACTGCTGGGCCCGCCGCCGGGCGTATCGGCGAGGCCGGGACAGGGGATTGTGGTCGCGGATGACCTGATCGGTGACAGGGAAGAAGAAGAAGAGTAAGAACGTTCTGATGAAGTACGCAGCCGCAAGACACGGCGCCGCTTTGTGGGTGCATCACGTCGGGAGTCGGGAGTTGAAGAAAAGAGGCTGGTTTTCCAGCCCTGGAGCATGCTCGCATGCTTTCTCTTTTCTTCAACTCCCGACTCCGAAGGGCGAAGCAGCGGAAGCAGAGTATCTGCCTGTACTCCCGACCGAAGGCGAGTGACCTTCGTATAACTTTTGCCTGTACTCCCGACCAGGGGCCCAACGCATCGGCCGCAATGACACCGAGGAAATGACTCGCAGAAGGTTATTTGTCCAATGGATAGGACTTCGTGGTCCCGGGAGTTTCCGTTCCCAGGACCGGCCCCGGCGCGGCGGGCGCATCTTACCGCCGTTTGGGAGGGTGCCGGGACCGGCCGCGAGGGCGGACGGGGGCGGCCTTGGAGCCGCCGGGCGCGATGCCGGCGCCGGGCGCCGGAAAGGGCCATGTAAACGCAGGCGCTACTGCACGAGCAGTTGCGGCTGCGGAGCCTTGATGTACGCCTTCACGGCGTTCTTGCGTTCGGTCTGACCCGCCAGCTCCTTGCGGATCTCCGCCATCTTGGCCTGCATCTGGCGGATCATCTGGTGATCCACCGCCTGGATGCGGGCGCCCACGTCGAGGATCAGGTTGCGCTTTTCCTCCACCAGGGCCGTTTCGTTCGAAGGAATCAGCTTTTCGGCCCGGAAGGCCTTGAGCAGGGCCGCCAGGTCCTTGGAAGCCTTGTCGGTATGGTCCAGGACCTTCTGGCGCGCGTCCAGCACCCGCTGGGTGGTGGCCTCGTCCTCGGCCCGGATGCGCTTGGTCAGGTCCACGGCCATCTGGTAGAGCCCGTAGAGCATGTCCAGCTCGGATACGATTTGCTGCGTAAGCGGATGCATGTTTTCCTTATCGCGCTCAGGACACCAGGGAAAGCTGGGCGTTGGACTTGTCGGCCAGGGAGGCGTGATCCTCGCGGCGCACGTTCTCGATGGCCACCAGCCACGCCTCGCGCAGCATGCTCATCATCCCCCCCACGTCCCGGAGGCATTGCACGGAACGGTTCCTGATGGCCTGCGTCAGGTGCATGGAATAGAATTCGTACAGCCGGAACAGGTTCTTGGCGATTTCGCCGCCCCTTTCCATGTCCAGGGCGCACATCAGCTCGGTCAGGCCGTTCTGCACGCGCTGCACCGCGCGCACCATGGGTTCGATGCGGACCGCGTCGAGCTCCTCTTCCGCCTTCTTCGTCCACTTGATGCAGTGGTCGTAGATCATGATCACCAGCTTGCCCCGGTCGGCCGTGGTGATGGCGGCGGTCTTATAGCTCTGATGCGCGTAGCTCATTTCTACCTCTTGATTTGTCCGCTGAAGGCGGAGCTCTGCGATTGCAGTTTGGAGATGGACAATTCCAGGTTCGCGAACTGCTTCGTCAGCCGTTCCTTGACGCTGGCGACCTGCTTTTCGAGGCGGGCTATCCTGGTGTCCTCGTCCTTGATCCGGTCCTGGTAGTTCTTGGCCGTGGTGGTGACGAAACCGTCCACGAAGTTCGTGATCTTGTCGTAGAAATCCTTGATCTGGCCCGCCACGCCGCGGACGAAGACCACCTTGCCGACGCCGCTGCCGGCGGCGGCCTTGACGGCCATGCCCTTCGAGTCGCCGGTATCCGAATTCAGCACGTCGCCGTCGCCGGTCACCGATGCCGTGGCCCAGCTGGTCCCGGTGGTCTTGTCGGTGTCGATGCTGGGGCCGGCCGGATTGATGTCGTACACGCCCGTCTTGGTGTCCTTGGTGTAGGTGCCGAAGGTATGGGCGGAATTGGTCATGTACCCGTTGGTGACGAACACGCGCTTCACGCCTTCGAAGTCCTGGTCCAGGGCGGTGTTGAAGGTGGTGTCGTTGATGGTCAAAAAGCCGGTCTTCTGCTCGGAAGTGATGCCCATGGAGGCCAGGCTGCCGTACTTGCCCAGGTTCTGGCTGGTCAGCTCCGGGATGTTGCTGGTCATCATCGATTGGAGCTGGGCCTTGAGGCCGAGGATGGAGGAGTCGCCGGCGAAAGGGCCCTTGACGATGGTGGTCTTGTTGGTCTTGCTGGCGGCGCTGGCGTCCTTGTTCTGCGTCACTTCGATCTTGGATTTCTCGTCCAGGAACTTGAGCAGCTGGTTGTAGGAATCCAGGTAGGTCTGGACCTTCTTCTTGATGCCTTCCTTGTCGTAGTCCAGGGTGAGCTTGACGTTCTGGGTGGGGTCCACCTTTTTCAGCTCGAAAACCGTGCCCGCCACCGTGCTGTTGTCCTTGTTGGTCTGGGAAGAGACCGACATGTCGTTCATCAGGTAGAAGGCCTTCTTGCCGTCCGCGATCACGTTCTTGAACTCGGAGCGCACCTTGCTCGCGCCCACTCCCAGCAGGGAGCCGGAGGCGTCCGCGTCGTTGAACGTCATGGTCATGGCCATGGTGGTGGTGCCGAGGGTCTTGTCGGTCACGACGACTTCGCCGGAGGCGTTGAGGCTCACGTCCGCGGCGGCCGCGCCGCCGAAGGCCGTCTGCACGGCGGCCAACAGGTCGCCCACGGTGTTGGCGCCCGGCGCCGCGATGGTGAAGGTGCCGCTGGCCGCGGTGCCGTCCGCCTTGGTGCCGACGATGTTGATCTTGTCGCCCGCCGTAATGGCGCTGGAGGCGCCGATGCTGTTGAACAGGCTGGCGAAGGTGCTGGTGGTGGAGGCGGCGCCGCCGGCGGCCAGGCGGAAATCGAAATCCGTGCGGATGGATTCGCGCGCCGAGGCGGCGGTGGCTTCCTTGACCATGTCCAGACCGTTGGAAAGCACGCTCTGGCCGGAAACGTGCTCCATGGTGAAGGCGCGCGAACCTTCGTCCACGGCGGTGACCATCAGGCGGTAGTCGTTGGTGCCCATCTGCACCACGGAGGCGGTGGCGCCGGTCCCCTTGGTGCGGTTGATCTTGGACGCGATGTCCCTGAGGGTATCCGTGGCCGCGATATCCACCTGCACCGTGGTCACGGTCGGGTCGGCCTTGAGGGCGGCGGCCGATACGGAGAGGCTGAAGCTTCCCGTCATGGCCAGGGAGGTGTTGGAGGACGCGAAGGATTTGGAGGCGACCTTGAGGGAGTTCGCCAATCCCAGCACCGTGACGTCGTAGTTGCCCTGGGTGGCGCTGTCTTCGCCGGTGATCTTGGCCACCGATTCGTCCGAGGAAGAGGAGGAGAACACGTTGAAGACCGTGCTCTTGTCCATCTCCTTGGCCTGGGTGTAGAAATCCGTCAGCTTGGTCTTCAAATCGTTGAAGGTGGCCAGCTTGAGTTCGATTGCCGACTTCTTCTCTTCTTCCCGGGTGACCCGCTGGTTCTCGATCTGGATCAATCCATTGATAATGGAAGTGGTATCGAGCCCCGAGGCCAACCCACCTACTGATAATCCTTCTGCCATGGAACTCCCGTTATCCCTGGACCGTGTATCCTTATGGGTTATCGACAGAAGCACGGGCGGGCTTTAGCCCCAATGAGCCCAAAAATGAAGGCAAAATCAGCCTCTGACACCCCTAATGTCACGGTTGATGACGGAAATTCCTTCTTTTTCAGGTGGAATTTCAGAAAATGTTGAATTTAGTGTTGAAGTTTCGCAACATAAAATTCAAAAAAGCTTTATTTTGTCACGGTATATGACGATATTCACGGTTTCGTCACGAGACGTGACTTTTTGAGAAAATGTTCAAAAAAACCTTTACAAATTCGAGTGAAAATAGCACTCGCTTGCTGGAACGGCTATTGCTTACGGTATTTCCGAACCCACAACTACAAGGACAGGTAAATGACCTTTGACACCACCGATGAGACTCTGAAGCGTTATCTGGAAGACATCCGGAAAACCAGCCCCATCGACCGCAAAGATGAGCACCTGCTCTTCAAACTCTGCCGCGAAGGCAACCGCGCCGCCCGCGAAAAGCTGGTGAGCGCCAATATGCGCTTCGTCCTTAAAGTGGCCCTGCAATACCGCGGATGCCCGATTCCCCTTCCCGACCTGGTCAGCGAAGGCGCCATGGGCCTCATCCGCGCCATCGAAAGCTTCGATCATTCCCGCGGCCTGAAGTTCATCTCCTACGCCGTCTGGTGGATCAAGGCGTACATCACCCGCGCCATCAACGAGCAGGGATCGCTGATCCGTTTGCCGGCCAACCAGCATCTCCGCGTGCGCAAAGCCCTCAAGGAAAAGTCCAAGGGCAAGGAGCTGAGCGACGATATCCGCGAGTTGATCCAGTTGGGCGAAGCCGGAATCTCCTTCGACGCCCCGCTGAAGACCGACACCAAGACCACCTACCAGGAAGTCTTGCCGGACGACAAAGCCGTCAATCCCGAAGCGGAAGCGGAAATCCAGGCCGTGGAACACCTGGCCAAGGATCTGTTGTCCGAGCTCCCCGAGCGCGAAGCCCAGGTCATCAAGGGACTGTTCGGCATCAACCACGAGGCCCCGCAAACCCTCAGAGAGGTGGGCGAGACCTTGAACATCTCCCACGAGCGCGTCCGCCAGCTCCGCGACCAGGCCCTGCGCCGCATCCGGAAGAACAAGAACAAGGAAGTGCTCCGCGAGAAGTACGAAGGGTACCTGCAGGCCCTGTCCAACTAGCGGCAAGTCGTAAGCGGATCGATTCCCATCGATTCACGGAAGGCCCGGAGCAACCCGGGCCTTTTCGTTTTTCAAGCCGCGTTGCCTCTATTTCCGGTATGCATCCGCGTCCAAGCCGGCCTCTTCCATCAGCTTCATCAGCCATTTGCGATCCACTTCCAGCATCTTGGCCGCAAGCGAGATATTCCCCGCCGTTTTGGACAGGGCCGCATCGATGGCCGTTTTTTCCGCCTCGGTCCGGATTTCCTTCAGGGTCCGGATGGAATGGGCTCCCCCGCCGCCCGGCTGCCCGCTTGCATCCAATTGCAAATCCTCCGCATTGATCTGCTTCGAAGAGGACATCAGGATGGCCTTCTGGATCACGTTTTCCAGCTCCCGGACGTTTCCGGGGAAAGCGTATCCCAGCAGCTTGTTGCGGGCCGCGGGGGAAAGGCTTCTCGCGGGCAGGCCGAATTGCTGCGTGAATTTCTTAAGCAGGAAATCCGCCAGGAGCAGGACGTCCTGATCCCGATCCCGCAAGGGAGGCAATTCCAATTCGAGTACCGAGAGGCGGAAAAAAAGATCCTGCCGGAATCGGCCGTCCTTCACTTCGCCCGCCAGGTGCCGGTGGGTCGCGGACAGGATCCGGACATCGACCTTGATGGCTTTCGGGCTGCCCAATCTCGTGATTTCGGATTCCTGGAGGACGCGGAGCAGTTTGACCTGGAGATTCAACGGCAGGTCGCCGATCTCGTCGAGGAAAAGCGTGCCTCCGTCCGCGGATTCGAACAGGCCTATCTTGCGCTGATCGGCCCCGGTGAAGGCGCCCTTTTCATGCCCGAACAGTTCCGACTCGATCAGGTTCTCCGGGATGGCGCCGCAGTTGAGCGCATAGAAGGGCTTTTCCGCCCTCGGGGATTGGGCATGGACGAACCGGGCCAGCACTTCCTTTCCCGTTCCGGTCTCGCCCCGGATGATGACGGTCCCGTCCGTCCGGGCGATTCGGGACGCCAGTTCCATGACCTTGGCCATGGCCGGGCACGAATGCATGATGCCGGATCCGGAGGGGAGCTTGTCGCTTTGCAACCGCGCGATCGCGTCCTTCTGCCTCCCCGCGGCCCTCCGATGCGAAAGGATTTCCCCGAAGAGGCGCCCGAGGGCGTCGCAGAGTTCGCGGTCCCTTTCCGTGAAGGGCTGGGAGGCATCCAGGCGATCCATGTAAAGGTAGCCGAGGATATCGCCGGCCTCGCGCAAGGCGACGCATAGCACGGTCGCGACGGCGTTCTTCCGGAGCGAATGGATCGAGTTCCGGTCCTCCCAATCCGCCTCCTTGAGGAGGACCGCATGGGGCGAGGCCTTGGACCAGTCGATGGCGCGATCGGAAAACCGCTCCAGGCCGGAATGGGAAGGGTACCGCGCGATCGTGGACCGGGAATCGGTTTCCGGATCCTCCTCCACCACGCGCGCCGCGTCGCATTTCAGCAGGCGGGAAACGCATTGAACCAGGGAGTGGAACACATCCGGGTCGCGTTCCCGGAGCAAGGTCACCACGCTATCGATCAGATCGGTAATCGGCTGCGCGGCCGATGCCGCGGGAGCGGCGCCATCGTCCGGCCGGCCCTCCGCCTCGGGACCTTGAAGGAACAGGAAGGCGGAGGATCCCAATTGGAGCCTGTCCCGATGGTTCAATCGCGAGGCGCCGGCGATCTCCGCGCCGTTCAACCTGGCTTTGTGGCCCGGGTCCGGCACTTGGACGTGGTAGCACCCTTCCTTGAACAGGAAATGCCCCATCACGGGTGGAAGCCCTTTTCCAGGCAACCTCAACCCGCATTCCTGCGAAGCGCCGAACGTGAATATCCTCCCGAGGACGGGAATTTCGGTTCCATCGTCCTCATTGCGCAAGAGCGGGTACGCCGCGGGCGACATCCTAGGTCTCTTTCTTCGGCTTTTGCAAGCGAATGCGGAGGATCTTCCGTTGAAAAGGCAACAGGGCGATCTTTTCCCGGTACAGGATATCGCCCATCCCGTCCAGGCAGCTCAGGGAATGTTCACCGGGTTCCAGCGGCAGGCCTCCGGACGGCAGCGGCGCCAAGAGCCCATGCGCATCCAGGGAGATCGTGTCGCAGGCATCCGCGCCTTCCAGGAACAGGACGCCCGCCAGCTTCCCGCCGATTCCTCCCGGCTCCCTGAATTTTCCCGGCTTCCCCGGGGACTTTTTTCCTCTCCCGTGGGCGGGCAACAGCAATATTCCCGCATCCGCGTCGGCCGTGATCGCCGGGAACCGGCCCACCCGTTCCAGGCGCTTGCCGATGACGAAAGCGGCGGACACGGACAGCAGGAACGCAAACGCGGCCGCCGCGGCCATCAGCCATCGGCTTCGCCGCTTCCCTTTGGAACGGCCCTTGTAATTATCGATCAACCGGAAGGCTTCGGCGCAATCCGGATCCTCGCTCAGGCATTCCGCCAACAGCCAATATGCCTCCTCGCCGCGTTTGGCGAACAGAAGCTGCTTGGCGGCCTGGAGCAGCCGCTGGGAGAATTGCCGGGAGGTGGCCTGGCCGATGGAGGTTTTCCATTCCGGGGAAATGCGCGTCTGGAAAAGCGGCAGGCATTGCTCCCGGACCTTCGCGGCGGATCCGGGTCGCGCCTTCGGGTCGGAGGCCGAGAGCGCGGCGATCACGCTCTCCCATTCCGGTCCGGGCGCCAATTCCCGGAGCACTTTTCCGAGCGCGAACAAATCCGCCCTCATGAAATCGATGTTCCCTTCCCCCCGCCACATTTCCGGGGCCATATAGGCGGGCGTTCCCTTGATCGCGCCGATCATGGATTGCCCGCCCTCGCCCACTTTCTTGGAAAAGCCGAAATCCACCAGGTAGACGTCCGCGTCGGGGGTGACGAGGATATTCGCGGGCTTGATGTCCCGATGCGCGTACCCCAGCTGATGCAGTCCGGCCAGCGCGGCGATGATGGAGGAAGACAATGCGGAACGATCGGCCGGATCCGGAATCCCATGCTCCAGGAGGGCCTGCAGGGACGAACCCTTGATCCACTCCATCACGATGAACAATTGCTGGCCTTTGATGAAAGCGTCGTACACTCCGGGTATGCAGGAGATGGACATCTGGGCCTGGTTCCTGGCCTCGTTCAGGAGCTCCACCCGGCGGGCGCCGTTTTTCTCGTGGAGGATTTTCACGGCGACCCACCGATCCAGGATTCTCTGGCGGGCACGGTACACGGAGGAGAAAGAACCCTCCCCGATGGTCATGGGATGCGAGAAACCCTTCGGAAGCCTGGGGATCACCGGGTCTCCCTCAAGCGTTTCTCGGACAGGGCGAACCAATAGAGGACGTCCTCGTCGCGGGGCAAAGCCTTCAGGGCCTTGAGCCAATGACCATGGGCGGCGCGGACGTCCCCCGCCTGCCAGGACATCATCCCCAGGTTGAAATTCGCCGAGGCGTCCGCGCTGTCCAATTCGATGGCCTTGCGGAACAGGGTTTCCGCCTTTTGGGAATCCCCCAATTTTCCGTAGACGATCCCGACCAGGTTCAGGGGCTTGGGATTCCGCGGCCCCCGATCGATGGACTTGGACAGGGACGCGAGGGCGGTCATGGTATCCCCGCGCCGCAATTGCATCCGCGCCCGTTCGTAGTAGGCCTCGGTGAGGATTTCCGCGAGGTCCCGGGATTGCGACAGGCTGCGGCACGCTTCCAGCTGGACCAGCCCGTAATTGAACGCTGCGCTGTCGCTTTCGGCGAACGACTTCTGGAGCAAAGCCTGGCCCAGGCCGAGCCTCGCGTCCGATAGCCCCGGATTCTCCTCCACGGCGGCCTGGAAGAACCGGATCGCCATGGGATAGTCCCCGAGGCCGAGGCTGACCCAGCCCTTCTCGACGTCCTTTCCGCCGCATCCGAAAAGGGACACGGCCAGGATCAAACATGCCGGGACCGGCCCGTGGGCTTTTCCTTCCATGGCGTCGCGCCCTTTCATTTCCAGGTCCAGCCCCGGTTCCACCTCAATGCCAACTCCATGTCCCACTTGGGGATCCAGATCGGGGAAACGGACTCCAGGGTGGACCAATTCCGTTTCGCCGCCCCGTCCAGAGTGAGCGTTCCCCAATCCGCCAGCCGGCGCCGCAAGGAGACGTCGGCCCCCAATTGCCGATCGATCCGCAACCGCCTCTTGCCGGCGACAGGGGCGGCGCCATACCGTTCCTCGAAACCGCCATTCTTGCGGAGAAGGACGGCGGCGTAGCGCTTCCCGTCGGCCTGGTTGAGGGCCAGGCCCCGGAAATCGCCGTCCGACGGCGAGAGCCCCGCCGGCAGGGGCGCCTCCGTCCATTCGTAGGCTTCGGGATAGACCGTCATCACATAGCGGCTCCCTATTTCGCCGGAAAAACCGGCCGGGAGCGGAAAACCATACCCCAGGGTGGGAAGCGCGGTCACGAAGCCTTGCGGAGAAAGGGACGAGGACTGGTGCGGTCCGGTATTCGTGACGTATTGGAGGTACGCCGATATCCCCTTCGCGGGCAGGGTATCCTGGAAGGTACCATCCCGGTAATGGGTGGGCGCCGGTTTCCTCACGTCATCCACGAACATGACCTTCTGGGTGTTCCCGGCCCGGATCGGATCGACCCGGATCCCGGAAACGGAAAGCGAATAAATGAAGCCCCGGCCGGTGAACAGGGACCGGTCCTGATAGAAGGAAACCCAGATTCCCGAGAAGCGGTTTCCCCAGGATTCGCTCCATTCGGATTCCACTCCACCCTGAATCATGGTGATTTCGGTCCCGGAAAAAGATAGATACGAGGATTCGAGTTTGCAGGAGGTGACGAAACCCGTTCCCGCCACCTTGCCGATTTCCGCGCCCAGGGACAGGGAAACGCCGTCATGGAAAACGTTCTCCGCCTTCAATTGCGCGCCCGCCCGGTAATCGAGGGAATCCTTGGCGTACGATTTGATCAGATCGCATTGGACGCCTCCGCTGAAGGGCATTTTCCCGGATTCGAAAAGGGGCCAGGATAGCCGGGCGCGGTTCCGGAACTGCGGACCATCCATCCGGAATCCGCCCAAGTCCGTGCCGAAGGGATAATCCCACGCCGGATACACATCCTCGCGGTAATACCCCGAGGAGAACTGCACGTTCAATTCGGGATGCCGATCGATCCGGATATTCCCCGGCGTACCCAGGGAATCCCGCAGCGCGGCCGCGTCCCGCTTCAGGCCGGCAGCCAGGTACAACCGGTACCGCTGGTTGAGGACCGAGGCGCGGAACGGTCCCTCCGCCTGGTTCGGGATTGCGAGGTTGAAGGCCATGGCCGTATCGAATGCGGAACGGGAGAGGGCCGCTTCCGAGAGGAAATAATAGAGGCTATCCTTGGGCATGCCCAATGCGTGCGCTTTCATGAACAGGTCCTGGGCCGAATCCGATCGGTTCTCCCGGAGGGCCTGCAACCCTCGTTCGGCCGCCGCCCGGTATCCGCCATCCGGTTCGCCTGGCTGGATTGGAAAGACATCCGATGCAGCGACCGCGGCCGGGACCGAACAGAACCCCAAAATAATCGAAAGCGCCCGCAAGGCGCCCCGGATGTCGGATAACATGGTGGAAGATATTATATCACTTCAGGGCATCCGCCGATCGGAAATCAGGGGGCGGAAGGGCGGACCAGGCGTTGCCGCGAAACCGGGCGGTCCGAGCCCGGTAAAAGGCTCAGGTCCGGGATCCTCCGGCCGGCCAGATCGAACGTCCTTGACCGGCTTCCGATTCCAACGCGGGCGGAAAGGAGGGGCTTGGCGGGAGCCGGAATTCCCGATACGGCCGAGAACTGCAGGCTGGCGATGATGCCCGCATAGTAGTCGACATTCGCGGTCATGTCGGTGGAATCGCCGATGGCGTAGATTTCATAACCGACGGTGCCGACGGCGCAATAACGCACGTATTCGCAATAGGTCGGATCTCCGTCCGCGGGATAAAGCACGGAATACGCTTCCGGCGACCAATGCGCCCCCAATTTCGCCGCGGCCGAGGAATCGTAATAGGCAACCGTCCCGAACGGGAAGGCGGAGGTCGCCACGCTCAACAGATAGGCGATGAATTGCGCCTGGGTCCAGCTTTCAGGCGTGGGATAATCAGCCGGATTGATATCGTATTTGACGATGGAGATTTGGCTGCGGTATTGCTTCGTGCTGTCCCGGAAGTAATCCTGCGCGGGCTTCGGATTGAGTTTCGACCAATGCGGAGGAAGGGTGATGGCGATTCCCAAATTGGCATCGGTCACCACGCCGGAAAACGCGGCGGAGGCCAGGAAGGCCAGCGCCAGGAACGTGGATCGCATCACTTCAGCTCCTTGAACTCTGTCTGCTTTTCTTTCCTCCTATTATCCAGGCCCGAAAGCACCTTGTCAACCCGGGCTTTGACGTCCGGCGGCAGTTCCTCCAAATTCTTTTTGCGCCTTTCGATGGCGTCCTTCCGCAAATCCTCCGGAGAGCGGGCGTCCCCGGACGGCTTGGCAGCGGCGTCCCGTTCCCGGCCGCGGGCGGAATCGACTTTCGATTTGCCTTCTTGCGGCAATGCCTTCAGGATATCGAAGAATAAGGCGTCATACGCTTTGCGGCTCGGGGAGGCGGCTTCGGTGGACTCCTTGGAAGGAGCCGGCAAGTCCCGCGCGGCGTTGTCCTCCGCCCATGCGAAACCGGCCAGGACAAGACCGGGAAGCAGGATTTTCGGCGCGCCATGATTCTTCCGCATACTCGACTCCGGATAAGGGAAAGGCCCCGGACGATAGGAGAGGCCCTCCCAAGAGCCTCTCCATATCCGCACGAAGGTTAAGGATTCTTGGCGTCGGCCTTGCGCTCTTCCAAGCGCTTGGACACCACCTCTTTGGCCTTGGTGACGTGCTCCTTGGCGCCGTCAGGCAGGCCGTTCAGGGCGTCCAGAGCCTTCTGCAGGTTGAGCAGGGCCGCAGTCCGCTTTTCCGCGATCATGGCCTGGATTTCCTCCGGGGTCTTGCCTTGGGCCTTCATCGCGTCCACGTCGGCCTTGGCGGCCTTGGCGGCGTCGCGGGCGGCGGCGATTTTTTCCGCCACGCCGGCCGGGAGATGGCTCATGGCTTCGGCATATTTGGCGGCGGAGATCGCCTTGCCGGTGCTGTCATGCGGAGCGGGAACGTCCGCGGGCTTGCCTTCGGCGAACGCGCCGGTAGCCAGTGCCAAGCTGATTCCGAAGGTGGAGAGTAGAGCTTTCATGTTCATCCCTTTCTAAGCGGTGGTAAAAAAACCGTACCGGCGACTCGACATCGAGTGTGACCTTGAAGAAAGCAATCGCAATGCCAAATAACGGTTTAGGGATTCCGGAGAAAATCCGCCACCTACCCTGTAAGCATCGCACTCAGGAGTGGGGTGGGACAACCCCAAAGGATCCGGAAGAGACCCTTCATTCTGCCATAAGTGTTCATCAATCCTGGGGTTATCCCGACTGTGGTCCAGCCGCCCCGTTCTCCCCATGCTTTGGATGAGGCCAGAGAGTCCCGCATGGGACAGGCCCATCCCCCGTTTTCTGCGACGGCGGAATCGCTCGATCCGAAAAGGGTTCAGGATGCAAAGGAAAAAGCCGACCCAAAGGCCGGCTTTTTCCGGAGGAGACCGACGCCCCCGCGAAACGGGTACAACAGGGGTGCGGATTAGGGTAATGAATAGGCAGTATTAAGTGGATCCGCCTTCGGGATTGGAACCGCCCTCAGGATCGCCGGACCCGTCCGGGGGAACGGTTTCCGGACACGCGCCGAGAACATCGCCGTGGTCCAAATGCGCTTTCACCGCGGGAGCTCCCACCGAAATGGCATGGGCATTGGCGGGATTTCCAGGGGGAATATGGCAGAGGGTCACTTTTCCGACTGCACTCGAACCCGTGTCGGGCGTGGCTGCCGACCCTTCAAGACGCAGGTAGGCGGGATCCTCGGATCCTGCTACCGGGTTTCCTGAAAGGCACCCTGTGAGAGCCAACGAAGATATAGCTGCAGTGAACAGGAGAGAATTTTTGAGAGATTTCACGCTTATCCCCTTTCAATATGGTAGCATGCCGTTCTTTCCCAAGGAGGCTGGAAAGGAACGTACCTCTCTTAAGCAAGAGCGGCGCCAAGACCATGGACGGGGAAATGGCTTCAATAGGGCTGGATTTTGATTTGTGGAAGGTCCCGAAACGGGGTCAATCCACCCCACGGAGTCTTGAACGGGGGCCTGGAATTGTCCTAATTCCTTTTAACAAGCAAGGTTGGAAGTGGTGTGGCGGATTGACCCCACGCGGCCGGCGTTGCCGGGAATACCCCTAATGCGGCAGCTTGGGCTTGAGCAGGGCGTAAAGCCAGGCGCCTGTCAAGGCTCCAGCCAGGGTGAATAAAGCCCATGGCTCGCCCGACCCGATCTGGGCGTAAATCGGCCCCGGGCAGGTGCCCGTGGCGAACCATCCCAAGCCGAACAGGAATCCGCCGATGACCGTGCCCTTGTCGAGGGTCTTGCCCGGGATGTCCACGGGCGCGCCGGCCACGGTGCGGAGACCCAGGCGCTTGATGAGGAAAACCGAGATGGCGCCCACCCCCACGGCGGATCCGATGATGAGGTAGAGGTCCGGTTCCTGGAACAGGAACATGGCGCGGATCTTGTACCAGGAGATGACTTGGGCTTTGGTGAGGAGGATGCCGAACCAGGCCCCCAGCAGGAGAAATTTCAACTTGCCCATATCAGCTTCCCCCACCCGCGCCGGGGCCCCACGCGACCCCCGTCATGAGATGCAGGATCAAGGCCCCGGTGAGGCCGCCGGCGAAAAAGGAAAATGTCGCGACCAGGCTGGCCTTCTGGAGGTTGGAGAGGCCCATGATGCTGTGGCCCGAGGTGCAGCCGGCCGCGTAGCGCGTGCCGAAGCCGATGAGGAGGCCGCCGCCCAGGAGCTTCAAGGCCCCGGCGGCGTCGTGGATCTCCGGGGGCAGCAGGGGTTGCGGATGGGAGGACAGGAAGCAGGTGGCGACGAAGCCGCCCAGGACCAGGCCGGCCACGAAGAGGAGGCTCCAGCTCTCCTTGCGCCAGTCATAGGAGCGGAGATAGGCCAAGGTGGACTTGGGCAGGATGGCGGCGCAAAGGTGGCGGAAGCTGGAACTGATGCCCAGGTTCTTGCCGCCCACGAGGATCATGAGAGGCACGGTAAGTCCGATCAGGGGACCGGCGACCCACCAGGGCCAGGGGGCGAGCAGGGAGGATGGCATGGAAGGAATATAGCCAAGTTCCTGGACCCATGCGGGCGCCAGGATTATTTCCTCAGATGGGCGGCGAGCGCCGAGTCCAGAAGCATCGCCATCTTGGCGGCACCCGCCTGATTCAAGTGGCTGTCGTCGTATGCATCGGCCGCGGTGAATGGATTTTTCCCCGAATTGCAGGCGTCGAAGAGCATGAAGCCGGGGATCTCCTTTTGCCAATCGGAAAGCGTTTGGAGTTCCGCGGCGGCGGTCGCGGGCTTCGGACCGTATAGGCCGAAACTTCCCTGGGCCAGATAGGCCGGGTTTTGCGGAAAGACGGCGGCCACGACCCGTATTCCCTTGCCGGTTATTTCCAGGATCAGGTCTTTCAAGTATTGGAGATTCCGGACGTAAGTCGGATCGGTCACATCCCAATCGAGCCCTTTGAGGACAACGGGACGTTTCGCCCAACCCAGGTCCGGGCCCGGCCACCACGCCGTCCATCCCGTCGCGTCCACACCGCTGAATCCGGGCCGGGGGGCAGCCGCAAGGGTTTTCATGAAGTCCCCGGGGAGGCCGTTTTTCCAGAATTGATGCGAGCGATCGTACTGATACCCTTTGTTTTCCGCGACCTGGCCGGACCATACCCAATCGCCTCCCACCGGGGCTTCATATAGGAACTCGAGCTGGGGATCCAGAACGATCGCTTTCAGGTTCGGGCATTGCGTCAACAGGTAGTCCCGGATCAATCTCGAGGTTCCGAAGAGATCGGCGCCGGTGAACCCGAAATTGAACGCGCTGAAAGATCGGATGATTCGGGTATTCACCCCCAATCTCGATTCGGGAGTGCCCGACAAATGCGATCTCCAGGGATTCCCGTGCGCTCCAAAATGGCTTGAACTTGATCGCCAGATGCTCCCTGACGATGCCATTCGCGGGTTCGTTATATCGCCCCAAGCTGTCCGAACCGCTTTGGAAGGCGGCCCCGGCGACCCAAAGGCTGGGTTCCCCGATATCCACGCCTTTGAGAATCCGCTTATAAGTGGAGTCTTTCAAATCGAGCAGATAAAGATAAGCCCTGGTTTGGGCCGAATCCGCCCCTGAGACGGCATAGTCCGCATGGTTGGACCATCTGGTATCCTCCCAGACTTCCTCTCCCGGGGCGCGTTAGCTTTTCCGGATGCGGCCGGCCGGGTCGGAAACAAAGGCGTACTTATGGATCTCATAGGGAACGCCGGTGATGCGGCTGGGCCTCTCGTATCCGAAATCGAGGAAGAGCATGTTGCCGGAAGCATCTGGCGCCAAGGAGACATTGCAGACCTGCGAAGTGTCCCCCGGGGACTTCCCGTTATCCGGCCCGATTAAGAGCACCCTGGAAGCCTGCATCTTCCTGTCGAGGAACCTGAGACGCGTGTATCCGGTCGCCAGATAACGGCCATCGGTTGAAATGCCATCGTGGTATCCGCCGGCGGATTCGAGCTCGGTAGCCGGCCCGAAAGGCTTCCCGTTCCGCATCCTCTGGAAAAACGTTTTGGTCGGTATCCAATCGGCCGGAACCAAGTTGTCGATCGCGGAATTCGAGAATACCAGGCTGGTATCCCCGGTGGCAGGGTTCACCCACCAATGGGGGATGAACCCCGCCTCCACGTCCAGTTTCGTCTTGCCCGTATCCCTGGCATCCAGGGAGCGCACGTATATCGAAGACGCCCCGCCGAATCCCACCACCCGCGTGCTGAAAGCCACCCATCTGCCGTCCGGGGAGATCGCCGGATAGAAGACGTCGTCCAGGTCGGTGAACTGGCGGACCTGCGGTTCCGGATCGGCATAGTCGATGTACGCGAGCAGGCGCCTATCGCCTCCGATGCCGTTCACGAAAGCGACTTTCGCGGCGTGGCCGTCGAAGGGATGGTCGGGTAGGTCGAGCTCCTGTTGGATACGCGCAGACAGGCGAGCCCGTAATTGTACGCGCCTCCCTTGACCGGGATTTCCATCTCGGGATTTGGCGACAGTCCCCCCGCGTAATCCCGTACGGATCCGCCCGGCAACGGGGACAGCCAATCATTGACCCATTCGTAGGCATTGCCCGCCAGATCGTAAAGCCCGTATCCGTTCGCGCGCTTCCGGGCGATGCCATGAAGCTGGGAGTTCGAATTCGAGGAGAACCACGCGAACTCGGCCGCCTTGGCGGAGTCCGCATTTTCGCCCCAAACCCATTCGCCCCGCGAAGGTCCCCGCGCGGCGAATTCCCATTCCGCTTCGGTAGGCAGGCGATAGCCGTTGCGCTTGAGATCATACGTCAATCCGCCCAGGGAATGGGTCGATCCCGTCGAGGATTTCCGGATCGAGAGGCATTCGTATACGGTATCGCGGTTTTCATTGCGGCTTTTCCTGTTGCAATAGAGGATCGCGTCATACCAGGACACGGATGTTACGGGAAGGTTCTGCTGCGTATCGGATCCGGGCGGGGCGGGCGGACACCGGCCCATGAGCGACAGGAAATCCTTGCGCGTCACCTCGGCGCTATCCATCCGGAAATCGTAGTCGAAACCCACGCGTGTCAATCCATTCCGATCCAGGGCGGCAAGGGAGTCGATCGATCCCATGAACGTCGATTTTCCCTTCGCGTGGATCAGCCGGGCCCCGTTTCCATCGGGCAGCTGCGGTGCGCCGGAATTGGAAAGAATGCAGCTCCCGGCGATGAAGATCGAAAAGCAGCCTGCGGCGAACCGGGCCGATCGGAACAATGCATGGCGAACCTTCTCCGGGACGCCCGGGAGGGGAGCGGGTGGTTCGGGAATCATGGGGCAACGATTGAAAACGGCTTTTTCGCGACGGCGATCAGGTTTTTCCGATTGGCGCCGTACCGCATGACCTTGAGAAAAACCTTGGAGTTCCCGCTGTCGGGGGATAGGATGACGATCTCCGCATCCTGATCCTCAGGATCCGGCGAGGTCGCGGAGTCGCAGGCGATCAAAAATTGACCGCAGAGCACGAATGCCGCGCACGACCGGATGGCCGGGAAATGCCGGATTCTTCGGATATTCCTGAAAAACAGAGCCATGATTCCCCATCCTTTCGCCTCCTGGGATCATCGGGCAAACGCGAAGCCATCGGCGGTTTGGGAATCTTGGGCATGGTTCCAATGCACCATGAATAATGGTCTTTGAAAATTCAAGGTGCGGCGATCTGAAGACGGGGACAAGGTTTTCACCGTGATATCCACGGTGAATCCCTAAGCGGATAAGCGCAATTCCGGGTGGAGCGGCAACCGGAGGGATTAGCAGGGTGTTGAAAAAGTCCCCGCGCAGCCGGCCGATGCCCGCGCGGACTTTTTCAACACCCTGTTAGAGCGCGATGCCGTACAGATCGGCGTATTTGGCGCGCAAATAGGCCAGGAACGGGGCCGCCTGGGTTTTGGAACCCGTGGCCTTCTCCATCAAAGCATCCCCGTCGTACCGCCGCCCGCATTGGTGCACTTCGCGGTTCAGCCATTGCTTGAGGCCGCCGAAATGCCCGGCGCGGATGTCCGCCGCCAGGCCGGGCATGGCCCTTTGCGCCGCCGCGAACAATTGCGCCGAGCGCAGGTTGCCCAAGGTGTAGGTGGGGAAATACCCCAGCAGGCCGCAGCTCCAATGCACGTCCTGCATGTAGCCGACCGAAGGCTTGTCCGGCACCACGCCCAGGTTGCGGCGCATGCCTTCGTTCCAGGCGGTTTCCAGGCCCGCCGGTTCCAGCTCCCCGCCGAAAAGAGCCGTCTCCAGCTCGAAGCGCAGCACGATGTGCAGGTTGTAGGTCACCTCGTCCGCCTCCACGCGGATGAGCGAGAGCTGCACGCGGTTGATGGCCCTGAGGAAGCCGTTCAGATCGATGCCCCCCAATTGGCCCGGGAACAGCCCGCGCAGGGACGGGTAATAGAACGACCAGAACTCCCGCGACCGGCCGACCTGGTTCTCCCACAGGCGGGACTGGGACTCGTGCACCCCCAGGGAGACCGCTTCGGCCATGGGGGTGCCGAAAAAGCGGGGCTGGAAACCCTGCTCGTAGATGCCATGGCCGCCCTCGTGCAGGGTGCTGAACATCGCGGACATCAAATCGTGATCGCTGTAACGGGTGGTCAGTCTTACGTCCTCGGGATGGAGGCCCTCGGTGAAGGGATGCGCGGATTCGTCCAGGCGGCCCGCTTCGAGATCGAAACCCATGGCCTCCAGGATTTTCCGGTTGAACGCGCGCTGGTCCGCCAGGGGAAAGGTTTTCCCCTCCAAGGCGGGTTTGGCGCCGCCTTGCGCGTCCAGCAGCTTGCCCAGCAGGGGCACCAGCTCCGCCTTGAGATCGGTCAGCAGCGCCCGCAGGTAGGAGGTGCGCGCGCCGGGCTCGTAATTCTCCAGCAAGGCGTCGTACGGGGTCTCCGCGTATCCCAGGCATTCGGCCTCGCGGCGGCGCAGGGTGATGACTTTGTCCAGCCAGGGGTTGAAGGCGGCGGTGTCGTTCTTGGGGCGGGCCTCGGCCCAGGCGCGCTGGGAAAGGGAAACCGTCTCCGCGATTTCCGCGGCCAGGGCTTCCGGGACCTTCACGGCCTTGTCGCGATCGCGGCGCAGCTCGCGCACCACGGCGCGCTCCTCCTCCCCCAGGGAGTCCCCGCCTCCGGCGGCGCAGGAGTCCAGCAGGTCCAACAGGCGCGGATCGGAAAAACGCTGGTGCATCACCCGCGACAGGGAGGCGAGGGCCCGGGCCCGGCCCTCGCCTCCCTTGGGGGGCATGTAGGTTTCCTGGTCCCAGGAGAGCACGCCCACGGCGGACCGCAGGGCATAGAGATCGCGGCTGTATTCCAGCAAGGATTGGTAGGCTTTGCGCATGTCGGAAACCTCAGGGGTTACCGGTAAAGATAAGTTTGTCCGGGCTTATCGCGCCAGCATGGCGGCGAGGATCGGCCGGAGTTCCGAGGGGGCGAAGGGTTTGAGGATATGGCCTGTCCGGAAATCCTCTCCTTGGGGAGGGGGGGCGAATCCGTGGCCGGAATGGCCGCCCATGAATAAGAAGGGCGGCACGGGATGGCGCGCGCGCCAACGGGCATGGAACAAGTATCCGTGCAGGACATGCCCGTGCCGGCTCAGGTTCGCATCGCTCAGCACCAGGTCCGGCCATTCCCACCCCAGGATATGCAGGAGGACTTCCGCATCTTCCAGCGATCCGCCGGTGGCGATCCGGTAGCCCCATCCGGTCAAGGTCCGGGCCAGCATGGCGCGCAACAGGGGTTCATCTTCCAGAAGCAGGATCCGGTATTGTTTTTCCATGGTTCCGCCCGCCAAAATACAACCATGTGTTGCTTTATGCAAGCCATTACGCAACCCATTGGACGTGTTCGGGGGTCGGCGGCTTATCTATTCTGGAGACCATGGGAGCGGATAAGGATGGGAAGGCGATGGGCGCCAAGATCCGGAAGTTCCGGGAGCTGGCCGGGCTGTCCCAGACGAGATTGGGGGAGACCCTGGGCGTTTCCTATCAGCAAGTGCAGAAATACGAGCGGGGCGTGAGCCGGATGAGCGTGGACACCCTGTTGCGCCTGGCGCAAGCCTTGGAACAGCCATTCAGCGCTTTCCTCCCCGCGGGCGCGGGGGAGGCGGGCCATGTTTTCGAGACGCGCCCGGACTACCAGACCCTGGCCAAGGACGAGAAGGAGCTTCTCAAGGCCTATCGGGAACTCGAGGATGAAAAGGTGCGCATGGCGTTCCTGGCCACCCTCAAGGCCGCAGCATCCCGGAAACATTGATCCGGTCCGCGCCGGTCCGGCCCATCCCCCGCTTTTTATATTTTGCCTTCCCGGGGGATCTGCGTCATCCGGATCCGCCCGCTTTAAGGCGTCTCCGTTTCGCCAGGACAGGTATCCATGAAGGGCTTTAAACTCGCGCTCATCCAGACCAAGGGCAATTGCCTGCACCCGCAGCGGTTCGCCACATTGCAGGAGCGCATCCTCCAGGCCGCCGTCCAAGGGGCCCAGGTGGTGGTGCTGCCCGAGCTGGTCTTCCACGACTATTTCTGCATCGAAGAGGATCAGCGCCATTTCGACCTGGCCCAGGGCCTGGAAGATCCCGCTTTGGAGACCCTGGCGGCCCTGGCGCGGGAGCGGTCCATCGTCCTCGTGGTCCCCATTTTCGAGAAAAGGGCGCCGGGCCTGTACCACAATTCCGCCCTGGTCTACGATGCGGACGGCAGCCGCGCGGGCCTGTACCGCAAGATGCACATCCCGGACGATCCGGGGTTCTACGAGAAGTATTACTTCACCCCCGGGGATCTGGGGTTCCAGGCCTTCCAGACCCGTTACGGCCGCATCGGCGTGCTCATCTGCTGGGACCAGTGGTTCCCGGAAGGCGCGCGCCTGACCGCCATGCAAGGCTGCGACCTGATGGTCTACCCCACCGCCATCGGGTTCGACGACCGGGAGACCGAGGGCCTGACGCCGCCGGAAGCCAAGTCCCTGAACGCCAAATGGCTCGATGCCTGGGTCACCATGCAGCGCAGCCACGCCATCGCCAACGGCGTGTACGTGGCCGCGGTCAACCGCGTGGGCCAGGAAGGCCACCTCCGCTTCTGGGGGAATTCCTTCGTCTGCGATCCGGGCGGCCAGGTGCTCGATCGCCTGGACGATGTCCGGGAAGGCCTGCTCATCCGGGACATCGCCACGGAGGAAGTGGAGAGCCATCGCCGCGTCTGGCCGTTCCTGCGGGACAGGCGCATCGACGCGTATCCCGATTTGCTGAAACGTTTTTCCCGCTGAGGGCCAGGGCCGACATGCACGATCCGTTCCATCCCCCGTACAAATCCATGCTCCTGCCCGCCGAATGGGAGGCCCAGAGCGCCGTCTGGTTCACCTGGCCTCAGAACGCGGACACCTGGACGCCGGTATGGGAGGACGCGCGGCTGGCGTACAAGGAGATCCTCCGCGCCTCGCTCAGGTACCAGGACGTGAACCTGCTGGTGAACGATCGCGATCTCCGCGGCCGCCTGGGGGAGGAGCTGGGGGCCATGGCCTCCCAAGCGCCCTTCCGCCTGGAAATCCTGGAGTACCCCACCAACGACAGTTGGATCCGCGACTACGGCGCCCTCACGGTGCGGGTCCCGGACGGAGCGAAGACCAGGCTGGTGGCCCTGGACTTCACCTTCAACTCCTGGGGCGGCAAATATCCCCCCTGGGACAAGGACGATGCGGCGCCGCTCTTCATGGCGGGCCATCGCGGCCGCGAGGCGTTCTCCGTGGACCTGGTCCTGGAAGGCGGCTCCATCGACGTGAACGGCCGGGGCAAGCTGCTCACCACCACCCAATGCCTGCTGAATCCCAACCGCAACCCCAAGCTGGGGCGCGACCGGATCGAACGGGCCCTGCACGACTGGCTGGGCATCGAAGAGACCCTGTGGCTGGAATCCGGCATCAACGGGGACGATACCGACGGGCACGTGGACGACCTGGCCCGCTTCACGGACGCGCGCACGGTTTTCTGCGCCATCGAGACGGACTCCCGGGACGAGAATTACGAGCCGCTCAAGCGGAACATCCGGGCCCTGGAGCGCTATAGCCGCACCATGGACCTGGAAGTGGTGGAGGTGCCCATGCCCGCCCGCCAGGTCAAGGCGGATCTGCGCACTCCCGCCACCTACCTGAACTTCCTCATCCTGAACGGCGCCGTGCTGGTGCCCGTATTCCGGGACAAGCGAGACGACGGGACGCTGCAATTGTTCGAAAAGCACTTTCCCGGCCGCCGCATCGAGCCCATCGATTGCCGCAGCCTGGTATTCGGCCAGGGGGCCATCCATTGCAGCAGCATGCAGGAACCGGCCGAAACGCCGGCGACGGAAAAGGAAAAAGGCCCGTCCGCCGGGACCGCCGGCTGAGTCCGGAGGCGGAACCGGCCGGGGCCGGCCCGGCCATCGACTATGGCCTCTTGCCCCGGGATCGATCCTTTTCCCGACTGCTGCCGGCTTTCCTGTTTCCCTATGTCGCCTACGTGGGCCTGGGCTCCGTGCCCCCCTCGCTCCTGAGCCCGGAGGCGGCCGGCGCGCTGCGCTTCGCCGTGGTGGCCGCGCTCCTCTGGTCCTGCCGCAAACAATACCGCTTCGGCCCCCGGCCCGGCCCGCGCCGATTGCCGATGGGGTTGCTGATCGCCGTGGCCGCGGCGGCGGCGGCCTTCTCCCTGTGGGTGGTCTCCTACCGCTTCTCGCTCGCCCTGCCCTGGTGGCGCCCGCATCTCGCCGCCGCGGAATCCGCGCGGCCTTCCACCGCCTATTGGATCCTGCGCACGTTGAACTCCGGCCTGCTGGTGCCCGTTTTCGAGGAACTGTTCTGCCGGGCCTATCTGTCGGAACTGTTCATCGGCGCCTCCGCCGGCGCGGGGGGCTTTTTCCGCGGCCTGGGCCTCCGCATGGACGCGTTTCCCCGCCCCCTGGCCGCGCCGCCTTTGTCCGCGGCCAGCGTGATCGGCGCCACGGCCGTCTTCACCCTCGGCCACGATATCTCGGCCTGGATCCCGGCCGCCCTGTATTTCGGGTTCACCACCTGGCTGTACGCGCGCAC
Source organism: Fibrobacteria bacterium (assembly GCA_035275285.1). Classification (GTDB taxonomy): domain Bacteria; phylum Fibrobacterota; class Fibrobacteria; order UBA11236; family UBA11236; genus Chersky-265. The sequence goes on from DATENA010000004.1 coordinate 23,203, forward strand.
CCGCTCGTTCCGGCTCTGCATCGCCGTGCACGCGCTGACGAACCTGGCCATCGCCGGGGTCGTATGGCGGCACCCGGAGATGCGGTTCCTCTGGTTCTAGACCTTGCTCTCGGTGCGGATGTAGATGCCCGTCTTGCGCATCATGTCGTAGAAGGTGGGGCGGGTGACGCCCACCGTGCGGGCGGCCAGGGACACGTTCCCGTTGGACCGGCGCAGCGCGTTCATGAGCAGGTTCTTCTCGAACGCCTTGCGGGCTTCGCGGTAGCTCATGTTCCCGGCTACCGCGTCCCCGAGCTGGAGGTCCTCCTCCTCGATGGTCTGGCCGCGGCAGGTGATGGAGGCGCGGTTGAGCCGGTTCTCCAGCTCGCGCACGTTCCCGGGCCAGCCGTAGGAAAGCACGGCCTTCTCCGCCCGGGAGGACATGCGCAGGCGCGGCTGCCCGAAACGCATGCGGTTGCGCTCCAGGATCCCGGCGGCGATGAGCAGGGAATCCCGTCCCCGCTCGCGCAGGGGAGGCAGCTTGATCTCGAACTCGCTCAGGCGGTAGTACAGATCCGTGCGCAGGGCGGAATCGTCCAGGCCGGAGAGGTTGGCCTTGTTGGTGGCGGCGATGATGCGCACGTCCAGGGGCCGGGTCCGCGTGTCGCCCACGCGCTGCAAGCGCTGGTCCTGCAGGAAGCGCAAGAGCTTGACTTGCAGGCCCAAGGGCATGTCCCCGATTTCGTCCAGGAACAGGGTGCCCCTATGGGCCGACTCGATGAGGCCCACCTTGTCCGCGTCCGCGCCCGTGAAGGCGCCCTTGACGTAGCCGAACAGCTCCGACTCCAGCAGATTGTCCGGAATGGCCGCGCAGTTGATGGGCACGAACGGGGCGTTGCGGCGGCGGCTGTGCTTGTGGACGGCGCGCGCGCACAATTCCTTTCCGGTGCCGCTCTCCCCGGTGATGAGCACGCTCACGTCCGTATCGGAAAGGCGGCGCAGCACGGAAAAGATGCCTTTCATGGGCTCGCTTTCGCCGATCATGGGCCAATCCGGATCGACCGGCACCCACGAGGACGCTTCCTCCCCTTCGCTTTCCAGCTCGCGCATCCGCGCGGCCCGCTCCAGCACGTTCCGCAATCCTTCCATGTCCACGGGCTTGGACAGGTAGTCGAAGGCGCCGCGGCGCACCGCCTCTTTGGCCACGCCGCTCGCCGGATTGGCCGTGACCGCGATGATCTTGGCGTTGCGATCGGCGGACAGCACGGCATCGATCACGTCCAGGCCCCGGTCCGATCGGCCCTCCAGGCCCATGTCCAGGCAGATCAGGGGCGGATCCCCGGGATCCAGGCAGGCCAGGGTGGAGGCGAGCGAATCCGCCTCCAGGATCTGGAAGTCCTCCCCCAAAGCCCATTTCATCTGCTCCCGCAGGCCCGTGTCGTCTTCCACGAGGATCAGTTTGGTCATGGTAATGGTATCTTGCATGATACTCCCCCCTTGCGGACGCTCCCGGCCGGACGCTCCGTAGGTCCGGGGATCCGGGGCGGGACGTGTCGCGCGGTCGACACTCTCCCCGTTAAGATAAATTTCCAACGGCCCGCAAGGCGCTCATGTTTGTCCCGGTTCGTCCGGTTTTTTCGCTTCCCGCCCCATGCGGCGGAAAGTTTATTTATCGATACGTGCCGATCCCGCATCCCCGGATCCGCGTCCCGCGGGACGCGCTCCCGGGACGCCGGTGGCGGACCCACCGGGGCCGGACGGCGAGGCCGGACGGAGATTCAGGGAGATACGTCAATGAGACCTTCGTGGCTGGTTGCTTCCGCAAAACGGTTCCTGGACTTGGCCGCCGGCACGACCGGATTCACGCTCTTCATCGCGACCTATCCCTGCATCGCTTTGCTGATCAAGCTGGAGTCGCCCGGCTCCGCCTTGTATTCCCAGGTGCGCGTGGGCATGAACCGGCGCTCCCGCGCCCGTTCCGCCGCCGATGGGGGCCGGGGAGCCTATGCGGGCCCGGAACGCCGCAAGGCGGACGTCGGAGGCCGCCCGTTCTCCATCTTCAAGTACCGGACCATGCGCACCGATGCGGAACTCAACGGCCCCCAGCTATGCGCCAAGGGCCTGGACCCGCGCGTGACCCAGGTCGGGAAGTGGCTGCGCGCCCTCCACGTCGATGAGATCCCCCAGTTCATCAACGTGGTGCGGGGCGACATGAGCTTCATCGGACCGCGGCCGGAACGCCCCCATTTCACCCGGCAATACGGCAGGACCCTGCCCCACTATTCGGATCGCACGCATTGCATCCGCCCCGGCCTCACGGGCCTGGCGCAGATCCTGCTCGGTTACGACGATTCCGAGGAAAGCGTGGTGCGCAAGTCCCACTACGACATGTCCTACCGCGCGTCCTTCTGCAGCCTGTCCACCTGGATCAAGATGGAATACTGGATCATCTGGAACACCGTGCTGTACCTGCTCAAGAAGCCCCAGTTCGAGGGCGAGACCCGCGATCTGATCACCTTGAAGCGCGCCAAGCTGCTGCCCTTCCTGGGCCGCGCCCTGGCCGCCTCTTCGCGGTCGACCCACGTGACCGTCAGCTTCGGGCGTTCCGCGCGCCCGCTCATCCTGGCGGGGGACAACTCGGCCGAGCTCGCGGCCGGCCTGGAGGCCATGGATTGGGAAGGCAAGCCCAGCCCGGAGGTCATCATCCGCACCAAGGAGCATCTCGATCTGGAAGACATGGGGTTCCTGGTGAGGCTGGCCCACAAGGTGAAGCGCCACGGCGGCCGCATGTCCCTGCGCAACGCGCCCTTGAAGGTCCGCAAGATCCTGCGCGAGATCCGCCTGGATTCGGTGCTCGACCTGCAGCATACCTCTCCGTCCGTGCGCAACTTCCTCACCGTGGACGTGGAGTGCTGGTTCCATGCCCACCACATGCGGTCCATCGCGCCCAAATCCACCTGGCATGCGCAGCCCACGCGCATCGTGCAGAACATGGAGAAGCTCCTCGAACTGATGCGGATCCACGAGGTCAAGGCGACCTTCTTCGTGCTGGGGTGGGTCGCGGATCATTTCCCGGAAGTGGTGCGCATGATCGATCGCGAGGGCCATGAGATCGGCACCCACGGCTACCACCACGATCTGATCACGGAGATGACCCCCGAAGCCTTCGAGGAGGATCTGCTGCGCTCCCTGGACGCCATCGGCCGGAGCACGTCGCAAAGGGTGCGCGGGCATCGCGCCTCCAACTTCAGCGTCGTTCCCTCCACCTTGTGGGCCCTGGACATCCTGGCCCGGCACGGCTTCGAGTACGATTCCAGCATCTTCCCCGTCGCCCGCAAGCGTTACGGCATGCCGGATTACCCCGGCCGCTTTCCGCACACCGTGCGCCTGGGGGAAGGGCGCTCCATCCGCGAATTGCCGATGTCCACCCTGCGCCTGGGCGGCAAGCTGATGCCCGTGGCCGGCGGCGGCTACCTGCGCCTCTATCCTTCCCAGGTGACCGAGCGCTTCATAGAACGCCAGAACCTGCGGGGCCTGCCCGCCATGGTCTACCTGCATCCCTGGGAAGTGGACGTGGCCCAGGAACGCCATTACCTGGGCCCCCTCAAGACCTTCCAGCATTACGTGAACCTGTCCAGCACGGAGTGGAAGCTGAACCGCCTGATGCAGCGCTTCGACTTCGGGACCATTTCGGAAACCATGGAGATGCCGCGCCTGCAAAGCCTGCTGCGCCGGCAACCGGTGGTGCTGGCGGACATGCTGCCGGAGACGGTGGCGGCGCGGCGTGCCGCCGCTTCCGCAATCGCGGCTTCCGCGCCTGCGGCTTCCGCAGCAACTGCGGCTTCCGCAGCCCTGCCGGTGGAAGCGCTTCCGGAAG
>DATENA010000005.1:0-5167 GCA_035275285.1 Fibrobacteria bacterium
CCCGCGTCGGCCGCCGCATAGGCCTTTTCGAACTCCGAATCCCCGGACAGCTTGTCCTTGACCGGAGGCTCCCCGTCCTGCAGGAACCTGAAAGTCAGGCTCTTGAGCTTCTTCGCATGCTCCTTGGACATGGCGGCCTTGACCACGACCGAAGATCCCTCATATATCTTTTCCATGCTTCTCCCCGACGTCCTTTGCCATGCCCCTGATCCGCGGGATCAGGGCGGCGCTCCCACCGCCGCCGAATGCGCCAACCCCTGCGCGCCCTCCGCCGCATCCTCGAACCGGAACGCCGGATCCTTTCCGGAGGCGTGCGCGAACGCCAATCCGGGAACCGCGTCCGCCCCATGCGCGAAGCGGATGGACGGAAACGCTTCGCAACCGCCGCTGAACCGGAGGAGCGGAAGCCCCTCGTCGCTTTCGGCATTCCCCGTCCGCCGCGCGCCCGCAAGGCTGCCCGCCAAGTCTTCGCCATCGCCTTCCGCGGCGGTGAAATCCCAGACTTCCAACCCTTCCGCGGCGCTTGCCGCCGAGCCGCCGGCTCTGCCGCCCCCGGAACGCAAATCATACCTGGCCCCCCGCGCGAGAACGCATTCGCGCCGCGCCACCTTCAGCTCCAATTCCGAAAGGAGCGGCCTCACCCGGATGGGAATCGCGCGCGCGCCCGGAACGTATCCGGAGGCCAGGAAGCTGCGCATGACGGAGAGGTTCTTGGGATCCAGGATGAGGCGGGAAAGGATCAAGCGGGCGGAACGGAGATCCGCGACGGCGGTTCCCGGACAGCGATTCGCCTCGGGCAAAAAGGCGAGGTACCAGATACGGTCCCAGTCCCTCAGGATAAAATGCAACCCGGTTCCTTCCTACCTGTCCCGCTCACGCGTTCCGGATATCGGCCCCAAATAAAGACTTCTTTGCGTCTTCTGTCTAGAGGACATTTCCCCGTCCCATCGAAGGCTCTCTGCGCAAACGTTCTCGAGGTTCCATCGCGCCGTCGCCATTGCTCCATCGCGGCTTCGCCTTTGCTCCATCGCGGCTTCGCCTTTGCTCCATCACGGATTCGCCATTGCTCCATCGACAACCCGTCCGGCTCGCCGCGCTGCATGATTCCCCACCGTAACACACATGTGCCGCGGACCTCATGCAAAGGGGGGACGGGAGGAAAGCGAAAAGGCCCGAAGGGAATCGGCGGCCTTGATGCGGACCGGAGCGGATTGCTTCGGACGCGCCGAGGCAATCCGCTCCGGTGCCGGGAATGGAAGTGGTCTGGCCGGGGATCATGCGATCTTTTTTGTAAAGCAGGAGAAGGAAAAGGGAGAAGTTCCCGAAGGTTTAATTCAATGGCCATGCCATGGAAAATCAGGCCATTCCCCGGATTCGCGACCCAGGACGCTGGATTTGAAAGGAATTTCGACAATCCAGAGGGATGTTTACCGTCAGCGATGGAGTGCAGGAGGCGCCGGGAACCCGGGCCCCAAAACCGTGCGATGGAGTTTTGGCGCAAAAGTGGCCGGCCCGATGGGGAAATGTCCGTGATTTACCTATCTCTGTATAGCTTCTCCGATTGGCCGGAAGACCCGGTCCCGTCGAATTTTTCCAGCAGAAGCGCAGAAAGCAGTGAATCATGGGCAATCGTCTCTACGTAGGAAATTTGTCGTTCAATACCACCCAAGAAACCCTCCAGGCGGAATTCTCAGCCATCGGTGAAGTCAAAGACGTAGGCATGCCGATGGATCGCGAGACAGGCCGACCCCGCGGTTTCGCCTTCGTCACCATGGGCTCCGATCAGGCCGCCGCCGCTGCCATCGCGCAGCTCAACGGCAAGAGCCTCGATGGTCGCGCCATCAAGGTCAACGAAGCGGAAGAACGTCCCCAGCGCAGCGGCGGCGGCGGTGGCGGCTACGGCGGCGGCGGTCGCGGTCGCGATCGCTAGTCGAAAATCCTCATAGTCCGGTAGCATGGCGGAGGGGCCCCCTTCCGCCATGCGTCCTTTTTTTCAATCCTCGCAGGGAGAGAAGACTCCGCTGGACGAGGTCAGTCCGAACCGGCCCAGGCTGGTGCCGACCTCACGGTAGGCGAATTCCAGGAAGTGGCTGCCGGTGTTGAGGTGGTACGTCATGATGGCGTTACCCGCGTCCGAATTCCGGACCGGGCTGCACGTGAAGTCCGGGATATTGTTCCACTTCACCCACGGGCCCTGATCCATGCGGACCCAATAGGAATCGCTCCCGGTGTTGGGCGCACCGACCTCCCCATAAACGCTGATGTCGGTCGCGACGGCGACCCGGAAATCGTACCGGCCGCGGCCATGGGCCGGGGCCGAGTTGAGGCTGGAGGGAACGCCGGCGTCGGGGTCGACGTAGAGGGAGGCTCCGAAGGAGCCGATGGGCCCCATGGGGGACGTGACGCTCATGGTACTGAAGGGGCTCCTATAGGCGTCATAGAAGTACGGGGTGCTGAACACGGTCACCGTCTCCGAGGAGGCACTGGTCCCGTTGGGGGCCTTGGCGACCACGTAGAAATCGCCTCCGTCGCCGGAAACGATGCGCGCGTGGCCTTTACCCGTAACGAGCGGCGTTTCGCCCGTGGAGGTCACCTGCACCAGGGTATAGGTGACCCCGCCCGGGACCTCGGACCAGCTCAGGAGGCTCCCCGCTTCGGAGGAGGCCCGATAGTTGGTGCTCAACCTGGGAGCCAGCGGTGGCCCGCTCAGGGTCGCGTTGGGATTGTAATTCGCGTTGCTGGTGAGGATCAACTGGTCGAGCTTCGTCCCGTCCTCGCGGTACGCGAACTTGAGGGTGTGCGTGCCCGTGGACAACGTGAACTTGGCGGCCGCGGAGGCGCCTTCGGCCTTGATCCGCACCCAATGCCAGGCGGTGCCGAGCGGAATGTTGTTCCACTTGATGGGCGTTCCGCCGTCCATTCTCAGCCAGAAGGAATCGTCGCTGGCCGTGGGGGCTATCACCCTGGCCCAGATGGTGTAGGAGGCGCTCGCGTCGGGCTGCTCGAACACCAGGCTGAGCACGCCTTCGGCGGCAGGCATCGCGTCATTGCTGTTGTTCCCGCCGATGACCTCGACATAGCTTCCGTCCGAGGCCAGGTTGTCGTCCTTGATGAGAAGCGGCGTGGTGATCTTCCCGCCGTCGCCCATGCGGGCCGCTTCGGCCTCGACGAATATTTCGGCCGCCTGCGCGGCCCCTCCCGCGGAGAGGCCCATCAACAGCAAAGCCGGCATTTTGGGAAGCCATCCTCCGAAGCCGGGAACCTTGGTTCTAAAGAATGAGTGCATGATAACCACCTTGATTGTTGTGCATTATTGCGGTTCGACGTACGTCCGGCCAATGGTCCCGTTCGCGAACGATTGCGCCGGGCCCGATGCGATCCGCCGACGTCACGGACCCGGAGGATCCGCATCGGAGCTCCATAAATCAAATCGATCCGATCGGGGAATCACAGTGCTTGGGGGAAGAAAGTGTTCGATGTGCTATTCGTCCCCTTTTATTTTCAACTCACTAATTATGGATCGGACCGCACCGCTACATATTTTTTCCCGGCCGGATTGTTTTGGAATGAAGCGGCGCTTCAGGATATGCCAAAGAGTTCGAAGGTAATGACGCGTAACCGGAAGCCGGAAGCCCTCACTTTTTCGCTTCGACGTGCCGCTTGAAGTTGTCCAAGATGGCTTGCCATCCGCCCCGTTGCTGATCGATGGAGTTCGTATCCTCGCTGTCGAAGGTGACCCGCACCGTGACGCCTTTCGGGGAATCGGCGAACTCGACCTGCGCGGTCCGGTCCCCGAAGGAATACTCGATCAGCTTGTGCTCCACGATCTTCGTGTAGGTGCCGGCGAAATCGAACCCCATGCTTCCGTCCTTCGCCTCCATCCGCGACGAGAATCGGCCTCCCACGCGCAAATCCACCGCGGCCTTGGTCGTGTGCCAATCGTCCGACGCGGCGTTCCACTGCTTGATGTCCTCGGGGGACAGGTATGCGCTCCAGACTTTGTTGACGGGTGCGGCGACGGTGGATTCAACGCTGATTTTCATGGAGTATCTCCTGTTTGAGAGCCGTAAATAAGGTAGCAGCCTGGCGGTTTTTTTCCAGCCCCGGGGGGATTTTCCTTTTGGAATCCGCCTCGGCGGAAGGATGCGGTCCCGCCCCCTATGGGAAAACCGGCATGCCGCCCGAGAGGCATCGACGAAGACCTTTTCAGCGCGCCGGTGATTCCGCGTGCATTGGGGAGCGCCCGGATTTGCGGTATGGAGGGGTTCGTGAAATGCCAGGCCGTCCTGCGTAACCTGCATGATACTATAAAAGGACTCTTAAAGCCTCAAAAACGAAAAATCCGGAACTTGACGCGTAAGCACCACCTTACCTATTATTTTCCCATGGCATTCACGGTCGAGCATGAACCCAAGGTGTTCAACGCCATCAGTTGTCCCGCCAGGCGCCGGATCCTGGATCTGCTGGTCGAAGGGGACCAACCCGTCAAGCGGATTGCCGGGCACTTCGAAATGAGCCGCCCGGCCATTTCCCAGCATCTGCGCATCCTGCTCCATGCCGGCCTGGTGTCCGAACGGCGTCAGGGACGGGAGCACCATTATCGCCTGGTCCCGGAACGGCTCGGCCCGGTACGGGACTGGATTTCCCATTACGAACGGTTCTGGGACGACAACTTCAAACGCCTGCAGGCCCATCTTGCGAAAGGGAGCCGACGATGACGAAAAGCGTGACCAGAGAGCTCATGTTTCCCCAATCCCGCGACGAGGTATGGCAGGCCCTGACGGACCGCGCTTCCCTGGCCGAATGGATGTACCCGAACGACTTCGAGGCGCGCGTCGGCCATCGCTTCACGTTCCATGTCCCCCCCGATCCGCAGGCGAAGTTCGATGGCCTTGTCGTCCACTGCGAAGTGCTCGAATGCGCGCCGCCGGAGCATCTCTCCTTCTCATGGGTGGTGGGGGACCTCAACACCCGCGTGGATTATCGTCTCGAGGCCGACGGCAAGGGCACCAAGGTGTTCTTCGAGCAAAGCGGCTTCGAGCGGGAAAATGCCTACCGGGGCGCCGGATACGGTTGGAACCAGATGCACGGCAAACTGGCCGATCTGCTGGCGCGGATTTCCGCGGGCTGAAACAAGGGAGACAAGACATGACGAAGACGAAGGCGA
>DATENA010000006.1:0-9035 GCA_035275285.1 Fibrobacteria bacterium
CGATTATCCCATGAATTCCCCGGGATTCAAACAAATTACGAGGAAGTTTTTCCGCGGCGTTCCCAAACATTTCCAGAACCTCCGTTTCCCGCCCGACCGCCGAAATCGTGGAAGATTTCGCTTGGGTCCGGCCGGAAAAAAGGTAGTTACGAAACAAAGATGACGCCAACGCCTGAGGGCCAGGGAAAGGGATTTTTCCCGCCGGAAAAAGACGTTCCGGACGAATACGGGACTCCCGGGATACCTTCGCTTTTGGCCGGGATCCGCGTGCGCATCCTGGCCTTGCTTTTGCTCGCCCTGCTCCCGGCCTTGGGATTGATGTTATACTTGGCCCGGGAGCATCGGAACCAAATCACCCAAGACGTGAATGAAAACGCATTGCGCCTATGCCGGTTCCTGGCGGCCAGCCTGGAAAGGGATATTCAGGCCGCCCGCAGCTTTCTCAACGCCCTCTCGCAGCCTACTCCCGGAAGCGGCTCCATCCCGGCGAATTGCCCGGATTTCCTGACTTCGCTGGACATCAACGCGGAAATGTACGATGCCGTGGGCCTGGCCGATGCCTCGGGGAAAATCCTGTGCCAGGTCCCCGCCACCTCCGGCCCCGGGCGGCTGGATTCCAGCGAATGGTTCCGGGCCGCGCGCGCGAGCGGACGCTTTTCCATGGGATATGACTTGGATCACACCGTCATAGACAAGGCCACCATGGATTTCGGCTTCCCCGTGCGGGACTCCGCCGGCGCGGTGAAGGCCGTCTTCTTCTGCGCCTTGGACCTGGAATGGCTGAACCGCCTGGCGGAACGGTTGGAACTTCCCGAAGGCGCCGCTTTGACGGTCACGGACCGCGGCGGGCGCACCCTGGTGCGGTACCCCCATCCCGAATTGTGGGTCGGCAGGAGTTTCCCCGACGCCCCGCTTTCCCGGTCCGTGCTGGCCCGCAGCGAAGGCGTGGTCGAAAGTCCCGGCATCGAAGGGGTGGTGCGCCTGTACGCCTTTTCCTCCGTGGACAGCGGCGAACTTTCCGTGCGCCTGGGCATCCCCCGGGAAACCGCCTATGCGGACGCCCAGGCGGCCATGGTGCGCAGCCTGGTGGCCTTGGGCGCGGTGGGCGTGCTGGCCATGCTCGCGGCCTGGGCCGCGGGGAATTGGATGGTGGTGCGCCAGACCCAGCGCCTGGTGGCCGCGGCGAAATCCCTGGCCTCGGGAAACCTGGGAACGCGCACGGGCATGGAACACCATGCCGGGGAATTCGGTCAGTTGGCGCGCGCCTTCGATGAAATGGCCGAGTCCCTGCAATGGCGCGAAGCGCAATTGCGCGAGTCCGAAAGCGAACGTTCCCAATCGGAAGGGCGTTTCTCCGAAATCGTGGACCGGGCCCCGGACGCCATCCTGGGCGTGGACGGGGACCTTTCCCTGTTCTTCTGCAACCAGGGGGCCGAGCAGATGTTCGGCTGGCCGCGGGAGGAGATGGAAGGCATGGATCTGGGGCGCCTGGAAAAGACCGGAACCGGGGCGCCGGCGGAGACCCTGGCCGGAGCCCTGCGGGACGCGGCCAGGGAGCGCATGGAAGCGTCCCTGGTCCGCCGCGACGGGAGCCCTTTCCGGGCGGACGTGTCCGTCTCCAGGGCCGAGCGCAACGGACGGATAATCTATACGCTGATCCTGCGGGAAACGGACGCCTAGGTTGGACCGGCCCGGCATCCTGCTCATCGAGGACGAATATGACGACGCGACCCTGATGTTGCGCGTGCTCCGGAAATACCGCATCGCCAACCACGTGGAAACCGTCAAGGACGGGGAAGAAGCCCTGAAGCTGCTCCGCCACGGCTTCTCCGCCCATGCGGAGCTGATCCTGCTGGATTTCTCCCAGCCCGCCATGCCCGTCATGGACGTGGTCATCCGCCTGCGCAGCCTGCCCGGCCTCGACCAGGTGCCGATCATCGTCTGCTGCGCCACGGCGGAAGAGGAGAACCAGGTGCGGCGATGGGGGATGCGGCGCGTGGCGCACATGTCCAAGCCGGCCGGGTTCTTCAAATTGCTGGAATGCATCCAGAAACTGGAGATGCACTGGCAGGTATTCGGATCCAAACCCCCTTGAGCCCGCGCCCGGAACGGCCGGACCGCGGAGCGGGAGCGCCCGCGTTCAGGTCGAAGCGGGGGTGCGCGAGGAGTCGAGCACGGATCGCACCTTCTGGGCCAGCACGCCCGGGGAGAACGGTTTCTGGAGGAACTCGATCCCGTCGCGCGCCTCCCAACCCTTCGGATAGCAATCCTCCGCGTACCCGGACATGAACAGCACCTTCATGTCGGGCCGGATCTCGCCGAGCTTGCCGGCCAATTCCCGGCCGCCCATGTTCGCCATCATCACGTCGGTCAAGAGCAGATGGATGGTTTCCCCGTGCGTTTCGCTGATCTCCACGGCCTGCCTGCCGTCCTGCGCCTCGATGACGTTGTAGCCCACGTGCTGGAGCACGCTGAGCAGGAACTTGCGCACCGTGGTTTCGTCCTCCACCAGCAGGATGGTCTCGAAGCCGGCGGCGCTCTTGGCCTCGGCGTCCGTTTCGTTGGGTTTCCACAGGGCGGCATCCGCCGACATGGGCAGGTAGATCCGGAAGGTGGTGCCTTCCCCGGGATTGCTGACCACGGTGATGTTGCCGCCGCTCTGCTTGACGAACCCGTAGACCATGGACAGGCCCAGGCCCGTTCCCCGCCCCACTTCCTTGGTGGTGAAGAAGGGCTCGAAAATGCGCCCGCGGGTGTCCTCGTCCATGCCCGTTCCCGTGTCGGAAACGATCAGGACCACGTAGCGGCCGGGGCTGATGGAGATTTCCTTGTCGATGGGATGCATGGCGTCCGAGTCGACGTCCACCTCCTCCATGCCGGTTTCCACCGTGATGCGGCCTCCCTCCGGCATGGCGTCCTTGGCGTTGACCACCAGGTTCATGATCACCTGCTCCAATTGGCCGGGATCGGCCTTGACCGGCCCCAGGGAGGGATCCGGGACCGAGGCGAGCTCGATGTTGTCGCCGATGAGGCGGCGCAGCATGTTGGTCATGTTCTCGACCACGACGTTCAGGTTGAGCAGCTTGGGGACCAGCACTTGCTTGCGGCTGTAGGCCAGCAATTGGTGGGTCAGCTCCGCGGCCCGTTCTCCCGAGCGCCGGACCTCGTGGAGGTAGCCCTTCAGCGAATTGTCGTCGTCCATGGAGGCCAGCACCATGTCCGTATAGCCGTTGATGGCGGTCAGCAGGTTGTTGAAATCATGGGCCACGCCGCCGGCCAGCCGGCCGATGGATTCGAGCTTCTGGGCCTGCCGCAGCTTCTCTTCGCTGTCCTTGAGGGCTTCTTCCGCGCTGCGGCGCAGGCCGATGTCCCGCACGCTGGCGAGATAGGCCGTGGTGCCTTCCCATTGGGTTTCCGCCAGGGTCACTTCGATGGGCAGGACGCGGTTGTCGGGCCCGGTATGGTCGATTTCCTGGTTGACGCCCACTTCCATGGGGAACGGGAACGCCTTGCCGATGACCCCGCCGGCGGGGTCCCCCAGGAAATGCACGAAGGAGGGATTGGCGAAGCGGATGGTGCCCCCGGCGTCCACCACGGCGATCCCCTCCTGGTTCTTCTCCACGATGTTGCGGAAGCTTTCCTTGCTGGACTGCAATTCCCGCGTGCGGTGCTCCAATTGCCGGTTCACCAATTCCAGGTCCAGCGTGTAGGTGCGCAATGCCCGCGTCTGCTGGCGCACCTTGCGGTTGATGCGGAAGAGCTCCACGAACACGGCCACCTTGGCCTTGAGGATCTCCGGGACCACGGGCGCGTAGATATAGTCCACGGCGCCCAGGGAATAGCCCTTGGAAAGATTCTTGTCGTTGGCCAGGTTGGCGGTGATGAAGATGATGGGCGTGTGCTCGGAACGCTTGCGCTGCCGGATGAGCGCGGCGGTCTCGAACCCGTCCAGGCCCGGCATCATCACGTCCAGGAGGATCACGGCGAAGTCCTCGCGCAAGAGGTGCCGCAGGGCGTCGAAACCGGACGTGGCGGTGACCAGGTTGAGGTTCTCGTTCTCCAGCACGGAGGAAAGGGCCGTCAGCTTATGGGGGAGATCGTCCACCAGCAGGACCTTGACCTTTTCCTCCTTGCCCAGGGATACGGGGAGCGAATCGCCCTCCGCCCGTTCGGCCTGCTCCGCCTGTTCCCGTTCCACCGTTTTTTCCATGGGATTCCCGCTCATTCTCGTGCTCTCTCCATCCATCAGGCGATTTTCCGGTAAAGGCGGTGTTTCGCGTCGAGTTCCTGGAAACAGCCTTCGAAGCCGCCCAGGGAGACGCTCTCCTTGGAACCCAGTCCCAGGTATCCGAACATCCCCAGGCTCTGGTGGATGAGTTCGAGCACCCGCTCCTGCAACCGCGAATTGAAGAAAATCAGCACGTTGCGGCAGAAGATGACCTGGAACTCGTTGAAGGAGCCGTCCGAAACCAGGTTGTGGTGGCCGAAAACGATGTTCTTGCGCAGGGACGAATTGATGATGGCGCAATTGTACTTGGCGGTGTAATAGTCCGAAAAGGAACCCTTGCCGCCCGCCCGCAGGTAGTTGGCGGTGTATTTGCGCATGGCGTTCAACGAAAAGATCCCGTCCCGGGCCTTCCGCAGGGCCGACTCGTCCATGTCCGTGGCGTAGATGCGGCAGCGTTCGTAAAGGCCTTCCTCCGCCAGCATGATGGCCATGGAGTAGACCTCCTGCCCGGTGGAACAGCCGGCGTGCCAGATGCGGATGAAGGGATAAGTGCGCAGCACGGGGATGATGTCGCGGCGGAACCCGATGTAGAACTCCGGGTCCCGGAACATGGAAGTGACGTTGACCGACATGGTCAGCAGGAACCGCTGCATGCATTCCTGGGCCGTCAGGATGCGCTCCCCGAACCCGCCCAGGGAAGCGATCTCCTCCGACTTCATGAAGGCCTTGATGCGGCGGTCCAGGGAGGGCCGGGCATAGTCCCGGAAATCGTACCCGTACCGGTCCAGGATGCCCTCCAGGATCGGCTCCAGCCGCTCCTCGCGCTCCCCGCGGACCTCTTCGCGCGCCTCGCGCACTTCGCGGAACTCCGCGTCCACCGCGCTGTTCTTCGGTTCCATCACCGGTACACCCAGACCCGGAGCAGCGAAAGCAGCTGATCGGTGTCCACCGGTTTGGAGATGTAGTCGGAAGCCCCCGCCTCGATGCACTTCTCACGGTCGCCCTTCATGGCCTTGGCCGTGAGGGCGATGATGGGCAGGGCCTGGTACTGCGGCATCTGGCGGATGGCGCGCATGGTGTCGTAGCCGTCCATTTCCGGCATCATGATGTCCATCAGCACCGCGTCGATGCGGTGGCCCTTGCCCATGATCTCCACGGCGTCGCGGCCGTTCTCGGCGGTGATGACTTCCATGCCGTGCCGCTCGAGCAGGCTGGTCATGGCGAAGATGTTGCGGATGTCGTCGTCCACCACCAGCACCTTCTTGCCTTGCAGGAGCGCGTCCGACTGGTGCAATTGCTCCAGCATCTTGCGCTTGTGCTCCGGCAGGCGCTTCTGCACCCGGTGCAGGAACAGGGCGGTTTCGTCCAGCAACCGCTCCGGGGAGCGCACGTCCTTGATGATGATGGTCTGGGCCACTTCGCGGAGCTGGGCCTCCTGCTTGGTGTTCAGGTCCTTTCCCGTGTACACCACGATGGGCACTTCCCGCAAGGTCGGCTCGCGCTTGATTTCGTCGATCATGGCGAAGCCGTCCATGTCCGGCAGCCCCAGGTCCATGACCATGCAGTCGAAATGCTTGGAGCGCAGGAGCTCCAGGGCTTCCTTGCCCGTCCCCACGGCGTCCACCTCCACGTCCGGATCGGCGATGAGCTCCAGGATGGCGGCGCGCTGATCCGCGTTGTCCTCCACCACCAGGAGGTTGCGGACGCCCTTGGCGATGAACTCATGCATGGAGTTGAAGGCGTTGTCCAGGGACTCCTTGGTCGCGGGCTTGCTGATGAAGGAAAGCGCCCCCTGGCGCAGGCCGCGGTCCTTCTCCTCGTCCACGGAGATGATGTGCACGGGGATGTGGCGCGTGGCCGAGTCCTCTTTGAGGCGCGCCAGCACGCTCCAGCCGTCCATGTCCGGCAGGTGCAGGTCCAGGGTGATGGCGTCCGGCTGGAACTCCCGGGCCAGGGTCATCACGGAATTGCCCCAGGGCACCACGATGCCCTTGAACCCCTTTTCCCGCGCCACGTCCAGGAGCAGGTAGGAGAAATTGGCATCGTCCTCGACGATCATGACCACCTGGTCCCCGCTGGCGATGGCATCCCGATCATCGGTGACGGGCTGCGGTTTGGGAGGCGATACGCGGGTGTCCCGATCCGCAAGGCGGCTGCCGTATTCTTCCCTGGGCAGCGTCTCGGAGCCGGAACCGTCGCGGCGCGTTTCCGGGGCCGGCAGCAGGTTGACCCCGCCGTCATCGAGTTTCTTGACGCTGGAAGGCAGCGGCTTGTAATCCAAAGGCAGGTACAGGATGAAGGTGCTGCCTTCTCCCGGCGTGGACCGCAGCCGGATTTCGCCGCCCAGAAGGCGCGCGATTTCGCGGCTGATGGAAAGCCCCAGGCCGGTGCCGCCGTACTTGCGGCTGGTGGTGCCGTCCGCCTGCTGGAAGGCCTCGAAGATGAGCTGCTGCTTGTCCGGATGGATGCCGATGCCCGTGTCGCTGACCGAGAAGGCCACCACGTGGCGGGACCGGTTGAGCATGTTCTGGCTGGGGCTCCAGCCGCTCTTGGCGAGCTGCATGCGCATGTCCACGCGGCCGCGCTCGGTGAACTTGAAGGCGTTGGACAGCAGGTTCTTGACCACCTGCTGCAGCCGCTTCACGTCCGTGTTCATGTAGCTCGGCAGGTCGTCCTCGATGGAGATGCGGAATTCCAGGTTCTTGTTGTCCGCCATGTGCCGGAAGGTGCGCTCCACGTACTGGCGCATTTCCGTGAAGGACACGTCGGCCGGATCCACCGTGACCGTTCCCGATTCGATCTTGGACAGGTCGAGGATGTCGTTGATGAGGGTGAGCAGATCCGATCCGGCCGAGTAGATGGTCTGGGCGAATTGGATCTGCTTGGTGTGCAGGTTGCCTTCCACGTTGTCGGAAAGCTGCTGCGCCAGGATGAGCAGGGAGTTGAGCGGGGTGCGCAACTCGTGGGACATGTTGGCCAGGAACTCGGACTTGTACTTGGAAGTCAGCGCAAGCTGGGAGGCTTTCTCTTCCAGGGCCTGCTTGGCCTGCTCCACTTCGCGGTTCTTGCGTTCCACTTCCGCGTTCTGCTCCACCAGCAGCTTGGCCTTCTCTTCCAGCTCTTCGTTGGTCTGCTGCAACTCTTCCTGCTGGGACTGGAGCTCCTGGGCCAGCGACTGGGACTGCTTCAGCAGGTCCTCCGTGCGCATGTTGGCCTCGATGGTGTTGAGCACGATGCCGATGGACTCCGTCAGCTGTTCCAGGAAGGTCTGGTGGGTGGCGTTGAAGCGCTCGAAGGAGGCCAGCTCGATGACCGCCTTCACCTGGCCTTCGAAGATAACCGGCAGCACGATGATGGAAAGCGGCGGGGCCTCCCCCAGCCCCGAGTTGATCATGATGTAGTCCGTGGGCACGTTGGTGAGGAGGATGCGCTCCTTTTCCAGGGCGCACTGGCCGACCAGGCCCTCCCCCATCTTGAACTCCGTGGCCACCAGGCGCCGTTCCTTGTAGGCGTAGGAGGCCATCAGCTTCAGCACCGGCTCCTCTTCCGTGTTCTGCACCAGGTAGAACACGCCGTGCTGCGCCGCCACCACGGGCGCCAGTTCCGCCAGGATGCGCTTGGTCACCGTGAGCAGGTCCTTCTGGCCCTGCAACATCTGGGTGAACTTCGCCAGGTTGGTCTTCAGCCAATCCTGCTCGGCGTTCTTCAGGGTCGTCTCGCGCAGGTTCACGATCATCTGGTTGATGGTGTCCTTCAAGGCCTCCACTTCGCCCTGGGCGTCCACCTGGATGGAGCGGGTCAAATCGCCCTTGGTCACGGCGGTCGCCACCTCGGCGATGGCGCGCACCTGGGTGGTCAGGTTGGCCGCCAGCTGGTTCACGTTGTCCGTCAGGCCCTTCCACGTTCCGGCCGCGCCGGGCACGGAGGCCTGGCCGCCCAGCTTGCCTTCCACGCCCACTTCGCGGGCCACCGTGGTCACCTGGTCGGCGAAGGTCGCCAGGGTGTCGATCATCCCGTTGATGGTATCGGCCAGGGCCGCGATCTCGCCCTTGGCCTCGAAGGCCAGCTTCTGCTTCAAATCGCCGTTGGCCACCGAGGTCACCACCTTGGCGATGCCGCGCACCTGGTTCGTGAGGTTGCCGGCCATGAAATTCACGTTGTCGGTCAGATCCTTCCACGTGCCGCCCACGCCGCGCACCTGGGCCTGGCCGCCCAGCTTGCCCTCCGTGCCCACCTCGCGCGCCACGCGCGACACTTCCGACGCGAAGGAGGAAAGCTGATCCACCATGGTGTTGATGGTGTTCTTCAATTCCAGGATCTCGCCCTTCACGTCCACGGTGATCTTCTTGGACAAATCCCCGTTGGCCACCGCCGTGGTCACTTCGGCGATGTTGCGCACCTGCGACGTCAAATTACCGGCCATGTAGTTCACCGAATCCGTCAAATCCTTCCAGGTGCCGCCCACGCCCTTCACTTCGGCCTGGCCGCCCAGCTTGCCGTCCGTGCCCACCTCGCGGGCCACGCGCGTCACTTCCGACGCGAACGAATTCAGCTGATCCACCATGATGTTGATGGTTTCCTTCAGCTCCAGGATTTCGCCCTTGGCCTCGGCCGTGATCTTCTTGGACAAATCCCCGTTGGCCACCGCCGTCGTCACCTGCGCGATGTTGCGCACCTGGCCCGTCAGGTTCGAGGCCATGAAGTTCACCGAATCGGTCAAATCCTTCCACGTGCCGCCCACGTCGCGCACTTCCGCCTGGCCGCCCAGCTTGCCTTCCGAACCCACCTCGCGCGCCACGCGCGTCAC
>DATENA010000007.1:0-3057 GCA_035275285.1 Fibrobacteria bacterium
CCCTCAAAATCCCTTCTTTTGGCGCTTTTGTCTAGGTCCCCGCCCGGCGGCCCGACGGGGCGGGAAATGCCGGTTCCGGACCTCCGGTCCGCCCCCGAGGCGGCCGATCGCGGCCGGAAGACCCGTGTCCCCGGAAAAGGAATCCCCCGCGGCCGGGTCCGCGCCGCCCGCGAACGCCCGGCCCGGGCGCGCGCAGGGTATCACATAGGTTACAGGGGGATCCGCGCCGCCGCAGGGAGATCCGCGCCGGCATCGGCCGCCTGATCCGTCCGGCAATCCCGGCCGTTCCCGCGCCAGAATGGCAAACGCGTGCCGGCGATCGACATGCTTCGCCCGATTGCCGCGCCCCGGATCCGATCCGCCTATTATATGATTGTGATATCGGTCATCTCGATTTTATTATCGATGTCTCCGTTTCCGACATTGAACCCGCCGGGGCCGATGCATATCTTCCTTTAAAGACGGGCCTGCCCTCCGATGGAAAGCGGGCCCGCGATCGATAAGGAGAGAATCATGAGAAGATTGAATCTCTGCGTGCTGGGAGCCGGCCTGCTGCTCGGCGCCTGCGCGAAAACGGCCACGCAAAG
The DNA here is from genome assembly GCA_035275285.1 of Fibrobacteria bacterium. Classification (GTDB taxonomy): domain Bacteria; phylum Fibrobacterota; class Fibrobacteria; order UBA11236; family UBA11236; genus Chersky-265. The sequence continues at coordinate 588 of DATENA010000007.1, forward strand.
CGCTCCCGTCTCCGAGGCCCAGAAGCAAGCCGAGGCGGAACGGAAGCTTTGCACGAACATGAACAATCTGAAGGCCTCCGTCCAGGAATACCCGGAAATCACTTCCGAGACGCCGCTGGACAGCATCCAGCAAGCCAATGCCAGGGTGGACAAGGCCGTGCGGGAAGTCAAGGACGCGTCCAAGGACGTGAACAATCCGCGCATCCTGGACGTCCAGGCCGCCTACCAGGAGCTCCAGAATTCGCTGAACACCGTGCCCGGCGGCAGGATGACCGTGGGCGAAGCCGCGGATTCCATCCGCGCCGACGCGCGGGAATTCCGCAACGCCTGGGATCGGCTTTACAACAGCATGGAGTGCGGAGCCTGATCCGAAGACGGGGATTCCGAAGGCGGATGGATGGGATCCATCCGCCGCCCGGACCCATCCGCAACCCGATTGTCGCGGCCCCGAACCCAGCGGCCCTTGAACCCGACGGCCTCTAAGAAAGGGAATCCTTATGCCTATCTCGAAAACCAATCCCGGAACCGGATCGAATGCCGCGGCCTCCCGGACCAGGCCGAAGACGGCCCTGGCGGCCTTGTTCGGCCTGCTCCTGCTGGCCTCGGCCCTGCCCGGACACGGGCAGAAACTCCTCGATAACCTGCGCATCCTGGGGCGCGACGCCGGGGAAGCCTATATGGAACCGGCGGCGTCGAGCTTCGGCGCCGCCATGAATACGGGGTGGTTCCACCGGGCCCCCGACAGGCAGATGATGGGCCTGGACGTCGATTTCGGACTGGTTTCGGTGGGAGGCCTGTTCGTCGAGACCCCCAAGCATTTCAGCGGCTCCGGGACCTACAGCTTCAACAAGGTCCAGACGGCGGGGGTCCTGGACTCGCTGTTCAACGCCCTGCAGGGCAACCCCAGGATCGCGGCCTTGTCCCAAGCGCAGCGGAACGCCCTGAGAGACACCCTGGCGAACCGGATCAGCGGTCCGGATCTCCAGGTGACCTTCAGCGGTCCCACCGCCGTGGGGCCGAAAAACGATTCCCTGTACCTGAACCTCAAGGAGATTTCCGTGCCGATCACCGTCCCGGCCTCGGAGGCCGGCGATCCCGCCTTCGATACCACCATCGCCATCGGGACCGATCGCCGCATCTCGATTCCCGCGAGCGGGGCGTTCGCCGATCTGCCTTTCCTGCCCGTGATGGCGCCCAGCCTCACCGTGGGAACCTTATACGGCACCCAGGCCACGTTGCGCTGGCTTCCCGCCGTCAAGATTTCCAGCGACATAGGCAAGGTGAGCCTGTTCGGATTCGGCGTGCAGCACAACGTCTCGTATTGGATGGGTCCGGAAGTCCCCGTCGACCTCACCTTGGACGTGCATGGCCAATGGCTGGAAGTGCAGCATACCTTCACCTCCAACGCCCTGGCGGGAGGGGCCACCGTGAGCAAAACCTTCGGGTCCCGGACCCTGGGCGTCACTCCCTTCGCGGGCGCGGCCGTGGAACGCAGCGATTTCGATGCCGCCTTCGACGCCACCGTGGAGACCGCGCTCGGTCCGATCGAACGCGAGGTGAAGTTCAGCATCGACGGGAAGAACAACGCCCATTACACGCTCGGATGCGCCCTGCAATTCTTCCACGTCAACCTGACCACCGATTACAACTTCGCGGAATACGACACCTTCAGCGCAGGCCTGATGGTCATGTTGTGACGCATCCAGGACCGAGAGTGGGAGGAAAGGAACCGCCATGGAATTGAAATCGCTCACCATCCTGGTCCTCAAGCTCAGCATCTTCCTCACCGTGCTGGCGGTGGCGCTGGGCACCTCTCCCCGCAACGCGACCTATATGTTCCGCAATCCCGGGGCCTTGGCGCGCTCCCTGATCCCCATGTCCTTGATCATGCCGCTGTTCGCCGTGGTCCTGGTGATGGCCTTCAGGCTCAATCCGGCCGTGGAAATCGCCTTGGTGGCGCTTTCCCTGTCTCCCGTCCCTCCCTTCCTCCCCAAGAAGATCCTGAAGGCGGGAGGCCGGGAGGACTACACCATCGGCCTGCTGGTATCCGCCTCGGTGCTTTCGGTCCTCCTGATCCCGGCGGCCCTGGGCCTCCTCGACAAGCTGTTCCCCGCCTCCCTGCACATGGCTCCGTCCGAGGTCCTCCCCGTCGTGCTGTCCTCCGTCCTCGCCCCGTTGGCCCTGGGACTGCTTTTCCACGCCCTGGCACCCCGATCCGCCGCGAAGGCGGCCCGCCTGATCGGCGGAGTCGCCTCGGCGCTGCTCCTCCTCGGCCTGATCCCCCTCCTGCTGGGCTCTTTCCGGAGCCTCCTTTCCCTGCTCGGAGACGGGACGCTCCTCTCGATGACGGTCTTCTGCCTGGTGGGCCTGGCGGCCGGCCATGCGTTCGGGCAGCGCGAGGCGGGCAAGCAGGTGATCCTGGCCTTCTGCACTGCATCCTGGAATCCGGGAGTGGCACTGGCCATCGCGG
>DATENA010000008.1:0-28581 GCA_035275285.1 Fibrobacteria bacterium
CAGCGCCAGTTGGACCGCCTCCTTTTTGAACTCTGAATCGAACTTCCTTCTTTTACCCATGGGGTAAAATTTGCGTTTTCTGGTCTGCTTTTTCATCTCGTACACTCCTATCTGGGTGTACGCAAAATCAGGGGAAGATCATATATTGTTGTCGTATTCGACGAGCCCATGCATGTCGTCGGTCATGACCTGCGGCGTGCCGCCGTTCACCTGGGAAACGAGGGTCGCGGTCCCCCCCGTGCTGCCGGAAAAGGCGAAGGCATAACAATGGACCCATTGGGCCAATCCGGTTTGGTTCGTCCAGGTGATCCGTGAATCCAGGCTTCCCGCATTGTCATCGTTCAGGCCCGCCACTTTCATCGCGAATGCCCCATTGGCACCGCTTCCTCCCGCCTGGTAGTATGTGCATAGGACCTGCGCCGCCATTATGCTAGCTTCAGATCCCATGGCGACCCTCCGTCTCATCCTATTCCGCCTCGGGCACCTGGGGATCCTTATCGCGATGGGCGCGGCAAGCGTCGTCTACTACTTGAATGCTTTGGCGGGACACCCGCACGCGCACCTCGGACCCGTCCTGGCCTTCTTGACGGTGTTCGTCATCTACAACTTCGATCATTTGCGCGATTCCCGGGGGTTCGACCAAGCATCCACGCCCGAACGGGCCCGGTATATGATCCGATACGAAAGGCTGTTTCGCACCCTGATCGCACTCTCCGGCGCCGGGTACGTGGCGCTGGCGGCGGCATTCCGGCCCATGGCCCTGGCCATCGGCGCATTTTACGTCGCGAGCGGGAGCATGTACGTGATCCCCTTCCTGCCGGGAAAACGCATCCGGCGTCTGAAGGATATCCCCTTCTTCAAGAACGTCTACGTGCCCGCATGTTGGCTCATCCTGATCCTGTATTCGGAAACGGATTTGCGGGATTACGGAACGGCATTGCTGTTGGGGGTAGGCTTCCTGTTCATACGATTATTGATCAGCGCGACCACCGGAGACATCCGCGATCTGCAAGGGGATATCGCGGCCAAGCTGAAGACGATAGCGACCGCCCTTGGCCGTAAGAAAGCGCTGCGGCTGCTGCAGGCCCTGAACGGCCTTTCGATCGCATGGATCCTGTTCTCGTGCCTTCGGGGGTTTTGGCTCATGTCCGCGTTGGCGATGATCGGACCGGTCCTCTATATCATTTCACTGCTGCGGATTCTCGAGCGCGATCCGGCCCAAGGCGAGTTCGTGGCCGAGATTTTCGACTTCGAGCTCATATCTTATGGACCGCTCATGCTGCTCGCCACCGCGGTGGCCCGGTAACCCAGGCGATTTTCCTAACCCCGGGCCTCCAACTCATCGTAAGCCGCTTCCCGCAGGACGCTGAAAGCGCCGGCTTTTTTCAGCAAATCGTCGACCGAACCTTCTTCCGCGACGCCACCCTTATCGTTCATTACACTTAACCCTTGGGTTCCTTCCGTTATTCAACCGAACCCGATTTTTACCCAACCCTTGACATATTCCTATATGGGCATGTATTATTCACGCATGCCCAGGGCCGCCACCACCTCCGACGTGTTCAATGCCATCGCGGAATCCCGCAGGCGCGAAATCCTCGAGCTTTTGGCCAGCCAAGAGCGTCCGGTCGGGGACATCGTGGAGATGTTGCGGCTGGAGCAGCCCGCCGTCTCCAAACACCTGCGCGTGCTGCGCGATGTGGATTTGGTGCGGGTCCGCCGAGACGGCAGGCAAATGCTGTACCGGACCAACGCCGAGGCCATTCGGCCCCTGCACGACTGGGCCGGCGGCTTCAGACAATACTGGCGCCACCAATTGCAGCGCATCAAAGCGCGCGCCGAAGAAGGCCATTCTTGAAGGAGGAAACCATGGATTCGAAAGAAACGCAGATTGAAAAAATGACCCTGACCATTACCGAGGAAATCCGCGTGCGCGCGTCCTTGGAAGCGACGTTCGCGGCTTTGCTGGAGCAAATCGGTCCGTCCCACGAATTCGAGGCGGGGAAACCGCTGCCGATGAAGTTGGAGCCTCGGCCCGGGGGGCGCTGGTACCGCGATCTGGGCAACGAAAACGGCCATTGCTGGGGACATGTGCAGTCGATCAAGCGGCCGACGCTCCTCGAAATTTCCGGTCCGCTGATGATGTCCTATCCGGCGGTCTCAAGCATCCAGTACCGGCTGACCGAAGAGGACGGAGGAACCCTGATCAAGTTCCACCACTTGGCGTTCGGTTTGCTGCAGGATGGCCACAAGGCGGGGTTTCCGCCGATCTGGAAGCACATCCACGACAGCGTGAAAGCGCGGGCGGAAAAAGGATAATTGCCAAAATCGCGATGCAGTATGGTTAGACCCGATCCGAAGCGCGCGGCCGGCGTTTTATTCGATTCTCCAAAAAATCCCGGCCTTCCCGGCTCATTCTGAAACCCATTTTCCCATCAGGGGTTGCCTGGTTCCAGTGAAGAATTCTTCTTCCTTTTAGCCGGCGCCTGTGCGGTATGCACTCTTCCGTACGGTCGGTAAAATTCTCCCTTTCCCCCGCAAGAATGAGAGGCATTTAAACCATTATTTTCCCTTAGAGCCCCTAACGGAATGGGGGCGAAGAGTGCGAGGTAACCCCACCTTGACCAGCCTGGAATCCCTCCTCGACGTGCTGGGCTTCAAGCTCAAGATCGAACGTAAGATGAGACCTTGGCGGGAGGGGCGGGCGCGGGGCCGGGGTTCCATGGGGCGAGCGCGGTCAATACCCATATGACTAAGACCCGCATTACCGACCCCGTGGCCCGGATATTCCTATCGGGACTTGTCCGCCGCATCCGCCGAGCGGCCTCCCACCCCGAACACCGACAGGTCATGCGGATCCTGCCCACACCTCTTCGCCCGTGATGGGGGTTTCCTCGTCCGGGCCGTGGTTGATGCGGCCGTCCAGGCTTTGCGCGATCTTGAGGATGATTTTCGGGCGCCCATGAGCGATGGCGAAGGCCATTTCCATGAAACGGAGATCGTCCGAAGTGAAGCGGAAAGCGCGTGCCGAGGGCGGCGCGGCGCGACGTCGCGGCTTTCCGGGGGTGTTGGTCAAGGCACTTTGAGGAAACGGAACTTCTGCCGGTTGGCGTAGGTGCAGGGATTCTGCTTGGCCCGCGCACCGTCGGCGGTGCTGCCCACGTCGATGTCGCCGCATTGCCCGCTGTGCCGGAACTGGAAACTGAAGGTTCCGTCATTGTGATCGAGCAAGGCGAACATCTGGCTGTTGCTCCCGGAATTGTAGGGGCGCTGCGCCGCCCAGGCCCCGTTCCCGGTGCCTTCTATGTTCATAACCTGCGAGCTGTGCTGGAACCTTAGGCCATAGTAATCCGTCGCGGGAAAGGTGAGCGTGATCTTCTGGTTGTTCAGGGCATTGCAGGTCCTCTGCTCGATGTTCGCCCCGCTGGCGGTGCTGGCGCCGGCCACGGTAAGGCATTTTCCGCTATTCACGTTCTGCACCTGGTAGGTGGCGCCCACCATGGGATGCTTGGCCGGATCGAGCGCGACCAGTTGGCCGTCGATGCCGCCGAAATACACCGCGATGTCGCCCCCCTCGGTGTTATCGTACGAAGTGAGGAACAGGTCCTCGCCTGCCGGGCCTTTGGCCGCGAACTTGATCTTCTTGTACCCGTTTCCCCCGTCCACGAACTGCACCTGCTGCCAGGCATCGCCCAAGTCGGGCTTGGTCAGGGAACGCGCGACCCACCAGTACTGCCGGGAAGTCAAGGCGCCGCCCTTGGTCCAGATGTTGGAATAGCCGGAAAGATTGGAAGGCCGGATGGTCCACCACTGGTTCTTATCGTTGTCATCGCGGGTCCTCAGCTTCACCGTTTCCCCGGGCAGCAGATCCGGAGAACCCTCGGCGTATCCCGTCCCGTAATCGGGCTCCATCACCTTGCCGCTGTTCTTGAAGCGGATATAGTATTGCTGCGAGAACTTATTCGGGGCATACGAGCCCGCAGTGACCACGCCGTCGCTGCGCCCGTCCTGCAGGGTCAGCGCCTTGAACCAGACCACGCCAAAGGTATTCGAGGGGTCCTCCACCAAATCGTTGCCCACGTCGATCGCAATACAGCCGGTGAAGGTCGGGGTGAAGTTGAGCGTATAGGCATGATCGACGACGGAGGTCTTGTTTTCCCAGGTGAAGTAGTAATTATTCGTCTTGGAAGAATTGTTCGGCTCCGGAAGGACACCGTTCCAGCCCGGGAAGAAATCAACGCGGATGGCCGTCTGCGCGTTCGTCGCATTCGTGGGGGCGCCCGTGGCCACCCACAGTTTGACGGAAACCTTTTGGCCGTTCACGACCGGGACGTAGTGGCGCAGGTAATGATCCGTCCAGAAGCCGAACTTCGATTTGGAATGCTTCAGCGGGTGGAGTTGGCCGTTCCCCCACTTGAACGAGGTGCTGCCCACGGGAAGGATGCCCGGATCCACGCCGAAAATCCTGCCATGGCAGTGCTGAATGCTCATTTTCCCGATCTTGGTCGAAATCTTGCTGGTGGCGTAATTCGCGGCATGGAGGGTCTGGTTGCCGTTGATGGGATCCACGCAAGCCTCGTTCACCGCTCCCCAAGCGACGTAGTCCTTGTAGGTGTCGAGGTCCACGTAGGTGTTGGCCGGGTTGATGTACTTGAGGGCCTCCACCTCGCCGTTCATATTCCAGTTGGACTGGCCGTTGGGCCCGGTCTGGGCCATGAGGCCGGAAGCTACGGATAATATGCATGCGGACAGGATTGTCTTGTTCATAAGTTCTCCATTATCTGATGAGCGGGTTAAGCGAGGCGAAAATATAATCTGACCCAATCTCGCGATCAAGAGCCGGATTTTTTGCGCGGGGCGGGCACGATGGCGGAAAGGCGCATAAGCGGGGCTTTCGGTTCCAATCCGATGCTCCGCGTACCATTCTTCCAGAGCCACATGAATTCCGGGGTGACGGTAGATAGCCCTTGAATTCAGGCCCAGCATCAGCGCCTTGCACAAGCAGTATGGGCGCGCGCCGCAGCGCCGGCCCGGCGGGTGCCACCCCAACCGTGGCTGCCGAAAACAGACGGGCCGGTACCGGATCGAGTTCCCCCAGGCTTTCGTCGATGCGGGCGTTCACCTCGCCATCCCCGGGTGCAGCGGCGAAAGTGACGACGCCGCGCTTTTCCCTGAAATAGGGTACATTATCCGAAATTGCCATCTCAGCTATTCCTGGGTGGCGTGTCGGTGGAGCGAAAAGGGAACGATAAACATCGAGGTGACCTATGTTGGCAGTCGTGAAAACGCCCCGTACCAGCGTACGCATCGAAGGGGATATCCCGGAACCCTTCCTCTCTCTGCTCAAAGCCGAGTACGGAAAAAAGCTGGTGGTGAAGTTGAGCCCGGATGACGTCCTCGTCGATATTTTCGAAACGGATTGGTACAAGACGCGCAAGAGGTCCATGACGCCTGGCAAATACATGCGCATCTATCGCGATAACGCCGGCCTCACCCGGGAAAACCTGGGGCACAAGCTGGGCGGCCTATCGCGTCATTATGTATCCGATCTGGAAGCCGGGAGCCGGGCGATCAGCAAGAGCGTCGCGAAGACGCTCTCCGAGATCTTCAAGCAGCCGATCAGCCGCTTCCTGTAATCGTGTGATGCCCTCTGCGGTCAGCCCCGACCCGAGCCCCGGATCCGTTGGGGAGGAGCGCCCGCCCCCTTACGACCTTGCTAGCGGAGTTCCTCTGCCAACGCGACGATGATGCCCGAGGGGCCGCGGACATAGCAGAGCAGATACATGTCCTCGTATCGGGCCACCTTGCCTACGAGCCTGCCGCCATGCGCGCCCAGGCGCCTGATGACGTCCTCGATATCGTCGACGGCGAACATGATGCGGCGCAACCCCGGCGGGTCCGCGCCGTCTCCACCAGGGCAATCCGCCGCAGGGGTCCGCCGCAGGATGTTTCCGGAGCGCGGCCGGCGTTTATGTGGTGGAATTCAAGATTGGCGGACGGGCCGAGTACCTGAAATTTCAAATTTGAGCCGCATTCTCTATAAAATCGACCTGTTTAGGCCCATTTGTTTGTATGTTGTGGCAACATGACGTACAATCGACGTACACCAGTGAGATCCATACACCGTGAGGTCCAAAATGTCAAGCAAACCCGTTCCCAAACCAAAACGCTCCCCGCGGTCGGCCCGGTTTGGTCTTCGCACTACGGTCGAGCAGGAGAAGATCCTGCGCCGAGCAGCGGACGTCAGCCATAAATCCTTGACCGATTACATTCTGGACAGCGCCTGCCAGGCCGCCGAAAAAACCCTGCTCGATCAACGCTTGTTCATGGTTTCCGGAAGCCGATTCCAATCGATGTTGGAATTGCTGGATGCGCCGGAAAAGTCAAATCCAGGCTTGAAGCGGCTGTTTTCCAAATCGGCGCCTTGGGATAAGCGATGAGCCTTTCGGCTCCGGTTCCCCTGGAGCCCGGCCATGAACCCACCGGTTTCGATTGCGGAAAGCAAACCCTGAACGACTGGCTTATCCGCTATGCCCTGCAAGCCCAGGGAAGCGGCTCCGCAAAAACCTTCATCGTAACGGATGGCAAGCGGGTGGCGGGATATTTCAGCCTGACCGTGGGACAGGTGGACGTTCTTGACGCGCCAACGAGATTGCGCCAGGGGATGGGCCGATATCCCATCCCGGTAGTTATCCTGGCGCGAATGGCGGTTTCCCTGAAGGACCAGGGCCGGGGCATCGGCATCGGCATGCTTCAGGACGCGATCCGACGGACCCTGCTCATCTCCGAGCAAGCAGGCATTCGCGCTCTACTCACCCATCCCCTCGATGCTGAAGCCGAGCGCTTCTATACCCGTTTCGGATTCATCCCTTCGCCTTTGCGCGAACGGCAGCTTCTTCTGCTGCTTAAGGATGCGCGGAAGACCGCTCGGAAGAAATCATGAAGTTCCGGCCCGATCATTTCAAAGCGTGATTCTGGAAGTCCCGCGCATACCCCAACCTGACGTGGAATCGGAACGTATTCTTCCTGATCCGATGAGCGCGCCGAGAATCGGCTTGTAAAAGGACTCCTTCTTGTACCAGGGCGATGTCCTCCTGCGTGGTTCCGGGGCATAGCCCATCGGGAGAATGTCCAAGTCCCCGTCATGGTCGAAGTCGCCGAACCGGATCTTGGCAGGGGAAGCCTCCCGGCGGCGTTGACGCCTGCATGGCCCGTGCCGATATCGCGAAATTCCAGGCGCATAAGGACCTTCCTCCCGATCGGATCAGAAAGAAATGAGGAACACGCGCGAACTGTCGGAGACCAGGATGCTCCTGGACCGATCGTCCAACGCCAGGCTCCGGGCCGGTTGGCCGCCGGGCAAAGGGAGGGTGCCGAGATCCCTCCCCACGCCGGGCGCGAAGACGATGATGAATGCATCCTCGGAAGCCGATGCGAAGCCGTTGCCCTGGAACTGCCCCAGGCTATTCCCAAAGGCCAAGCGCTCCACCGTGCCGCAAGAGATGGATCCGATCGGATCCAGATACTCATCGAATACCAGCACGCCGTTTCCGGAGGCGGCCGATCCCGCATACACGCGATCCCCGGTGACGGCCACGGCATAGGCGGCTCCCCACGAGATCTCCGCCGCCGCCGTTACCTTGCCGTCCGCCTTGGAGATGCGCATTAAATGGCCTATGGGGGGGTGGCCTATGGGGTTGGGGGCATTGGCGTCCACCGCGTAATACGCGTCGAGGCCCGCCGCCAATCCGGGAGAATGCCGGAGCGGAAACGACGCGTCCCAGGTAAAGCCGGTCAAGGTATCGATCCTCTGCAAAGAGAGGGTCGATGCCTGGTAATGCGCCAGGGCCAAGGTGCCGTCGCCGAGCCGCCCTAAACTAAGCAGTTGGCCGCCATCCCGCAAGAGGCCGCCGGGTTGAAATGGAGTGGAAACGGCCGTGGACCTGGCCATGCCGCGCCAATCCAGGATGCGTCCGATGCGCTGGGCTTTCGGATAGGCGATGTAAATGGCGTCACTGTCGGCCAGCACTTCCCCTGCTTCGAAGTATTCGGGAGAAGCCGGGTCGCCATTGTCATTGCCCAATGGCACGAAGCGCTGCAGCGAGGGGATCGGATTGTCCAAGGGAAAAACGCAGGCCTGGCCGGGTTGATCGATCGGCGTGGAGAGGGCGATGCCGAAGCCGGCGGCGGCGGCCACCGCGCCCACGGGATGCGACCATCCGATGTCGACGGGCTGGAAGGCGCTCGCGGGAGCGACCATGATAATAGCATTCCATTCGACCGAAGGGTACTTCACGACGGCCCCGATGCGGTCGGGTGCCGAGAGCGAGATGGTGTGGGGACCCTCGGGTACATTTGGGAATTCGAAAAGCCCCGTCGAATCCGTGAGCGATTGCCGAACCCCATCATCCAACTGCGCCGTGAACCCGGCCTGCCCCGCGCGGTGGTTCCATTCCACCACGTGCCCACGGAGCGTGCTTTTATGCTTGTTGCGGATGACGATCATGCTATCCACCGGGATCCCGTTCGCGGTCAGGATCAAGGAAGCGGTATCGTATCCGATCGGCAGGCCGGCTACCAATCGCACGCGTAAGCCCGCGACCGGACCGGATTGCCATGAGGCGCTGAACCAGCTCGCGGCCGTCGAATACCCCATGGCATAGGCGCCCGCATCCCCCACCGCCGCGACGGCGACGGAATCCCCGTTCAGCAAGGTCAAGGAATCCGCCAGGAAATGCGGGGGCTTTGGTTTCGGCTTCGGCCCCGTATCTGCCGGGGCTGCGCAGCTATCCACCACCACGGTGCCCGCCCCGCCCCGCTGGATGCGCTCTACGAAGCATTGCCCGCGCGAAGCCTTATAGCCGTAAACCACGTAGACCAGCTTGCGATCGGCGTCCGCCATGGTTATGCCCAGGCTATCCGCGGAGCGGAGCGGGCCTTTCCACAGCAGGGCCACCCGGGAGGAATCCTGCGCGTCTTCCAGCCACACTTCCACGGAATCGAGGTGCAGGGAATCGTCGGGGAGGCGGATGTCCGAGCGCGCGTCGTAGGCATTGTCGGGCCGCACCACGGGCTGTTGCAGGCAGCCCAAGGCCAGCGGCACGAGGCAGGCGACGAGCGACCCGCGGGCCTTCATGGCCCGTACCGCAGCGAGAGGGACAGGGGGAAGGCGGGATCGCCACGCAGACCGGTCCCGGCTTCGCGGCTCAGGAAGAAGCCGGCTTCGGCCGCAACCGAAAGGCCGAAGCCCGCGCCCAGGGCCCGTTCGAACCCTAACGCGGCGAAGCCCCCCAGCACGTCGGCGCGGGGCAAGTCGCGGCCGTTCACGGATTGGGAGAGGGACCACCACTCGCCCCTGGGCCCCACGGAAGCCGCTCCCAGCCATGAGTAGCTCCAATAATACCGTATCTCTATCGATACTCCGACCCCTCCCTGCACCATGCGGTTGCCGGCCGCGGCCTCGGCGGCCGAGGGCAGGAAGAGGCCGGCGGCGGAGAGAGCCCAACCGCCGGCGCGGGTCTCCAAGGCCGCCTCCAGCCCCAGGGCCGGGGCGGTGCGCCCGGGGAAGGCCGGATAGAAGCGGGGCCGGGCCGCCACTTGCAGCAGGGATCGATCGGCCGGCGCCTCGGAGGCGGCCTCAAAACGGCCCTTGGCCTCCAGGCGGCCCTCGCCCGCCGGGGCGAAGTCCTTGGGGCCCAGCGCCACGGCCTTGCCCTTGCGCAGATCGGCGAAGCCCGACGCGCTTTGCTTGCCGCGGCCCCGGCAGACCAGGTAGGCCGCGCGCGGGAGCGCCAGGCGCACGCCTTCCGGATCGGAAAGGTGCAGTTCGGCTACCTGGGTCCCGCCGGCGGCCTCCAGCACGCGGTATTCGTCGGCGGGCAGGCCCTGTAGCGACAGGAAGGCTTGCCCTAGGTCCAAGCGCGTCAGCACCACCCCGTCCGAGCCATGGGCATCCACGTCGAAGCCGGGGGTTTGCGACAAGGCTTTTTCGCGCGCCAGGCGCAAGCGCAAGCCCGCCTGGGTGTAGGCATAGGCTTCCCACAGGGTGACCTTGCCGTCGCGATCGAAATCGGCCGCTCCGCGCAGCCCGGTCACGAAGTAGTGGGTGAACAGCGAGCCCCTCAATTCCCTGCTTTCCCGCGAGATCTCGCCCGCCGAACTGGAAGTGAGAATGGCCGAACCGTTGACGCTCAGCTCGTCCTGGTAATGGATGGGGATGGGGTCGGCCAGGCCGCCTCCCTTGGCCTGGATGAGCGAACCGCTGAAGCAGGCATCGGCGATGAGCAGCTTGAAATCGGCGGCGAGCCCGGAGAAATAGTCGCGCACCTCGGCCAGGGGCAGGCTTTCGCCTTGCACATGCAGGGCCTGGTCGGAGCCATGGCCCGAGTAGTAGATGAGGACTTGGACCTTGCGGCCCCGAGCCTTGAGCGATTGGACACGGGCGCGCATATCGCCCAGAGCCAGCTTCACCTTGGCCGCATCGGCCTCCAGGAGCAGATATCCTGCCCCCTTGTCCACTCCGCCCAGTTGCACAAGCGCGGCATACACCTGCTCGGCGTCGCGGGTGGCATAGCTCAGGGGTTTCTCGTCGGCGAGCCCTTCATTGTCGCCCACCACCAAGGCCAAGCGATCGAGGCCGCATGCGGGCAGGCCCAGCAGCAGGATCCCGGCCGCCAACCCCTTCCTCATGGGGAATTCAGGATCAGGAAGGTGCGCAGATGCAGGAAGGCATCGCCTTCGGCGGCGGCCTCGCCCCCGCCTTCGATGAAGGCCCGCGCGGCATGGGCGTCGAAGGGCCCGGCGGACCAAAGGCAATAGAGACGCTCCCGTCTCCATCCCGAGTCCAGCACCAGGCTGTACGGCAGGTTTTCGCCCTTGGGCCCGCCCCGCGGTTCGCCCTGGCCGTCGGCCATATAGGTCTTCAGGGGGCCGCCGTCGTCGCGGTAGAGCACGGCGTAGTGTACGGGCCGATTCGAAACGATCCCCAATTGCAAGGTGTCTCCGGGCTTGCACGCGATGGAATCGTCCGTGACCGGCCTGCCGTCCACGAATAGGACGAACCTGGCCGTACCCTTGGGGGACAGGTCGTCCGAAGGGGCGGGCCGGAAGGGCAGGCGCAGGACGACCGCGGCCAGCGCCAGCAACGCGGCCGCGGCGAAGACGGGGCGCCAGGCCGGGCCCGCGAAGAGGGCGCGCAGGCGCTTCAGTAACACCTCGGTTACGGGGGCGGGGTTGCGCTTGGCGCGCCGGGTGGCGCCCAGGTGTTCCAGGCTGGGGTACTGGGCGGCGAAGGCATCGCGCGCCGAGCGCGCGTCGCGCACCAGGGCGGCGCAGTCGGGGCAGGCGGCCAGGTGGGCCTCGAAGGCGGCGCGGTCGGCCGCCGCGGTTTCCCCGGCCAGGTAGGCGGAGATGGAAAGCCGCGAAGGGTGCGGGCCGGCCGGGCCGGCGGAAGCAGGGAGGGGCTTCACCGGAATCGCTCCATCTTGGCCCTGAAGGCCACCACCTTGCGATGCACCGTGGTGCGCGAGATGCCCAGTTTCTCCACCACTTCCTCTTGGGTCAGGCCCTCCAGGTAGAGCAGGAACAGGATCTCCGCCGTTTCCGCGTCCGCTTCCCGGGTGATGCGGTCCAGCAGCAGCTTCGCGTCCAACTGGACTTCCGGCGAGGTATGCAACATGTCCTCGAAGTCCGGGAAGCCCGCGGCGTCCGCCTCGAACCTGCGTTTGCGGCAAAGCTGGATGCATTCGTTCACCGCGATGCGGTACATCCACGAGTAGATCCCGCTTTGGCCCTTGAATCCGCCCAGGTTCTGCTGGACCTTGAGGAAAACCTGGTTGACCATGTCCTCGGCATCTTCCTTGTTCCGCACATACTTGAGGCACACCCAATACAAGGAAGCGCCGTACTTGCGGTACAGATCGCCTACGCCGGGGGCCCCGGCGGGGGGAGCGAAGCCCCCCTCGGCCGGCGCCGCGGATACGGAGCCTTCCTTTTTCGATTGTCCAGGCGCGTCCGGAACGATGGAAAAAGCATGGAGCCACCGCTGCGCGAAGCGTACCAGCCTCGCGAAGCCCGCCATACGTCCACCGATCAAGACGGCATTCATCATTTGGATGCGCAAGCTCCTGGCAATGTTACGTGCCGTTGGCACGGCTCCCCGCGGAAGGAGCAAATTACTTAAAATCCCGGCCGCCCCGCAGGGCCGCCGATGCCCGTAACCAAGGCCCTGGCGGCCATTTCCCCAATAGAGGATTTGCAAGGAATATGGGGGTGAAAAGGGAAGGGCAATCCACGGTGACCGCTTGGGATCCGGCCTAGGAGCATACTTAGAAAAGCGCGGCTTCGAGGACCGCGCCGTCCGGCTTATGCAACCGGACCACGTCGCCCGCGTTGTCCAGGGAAAGGCCCGGCAGGCGCGCCGAGGCGGCGGCCGGAACCGGGATGGACAGGCGCGTCTTCCCATCGGCGCGGACGATGTCCACGCGATCGAAAACGAAGGGCGCCGTAATGCTCAAGCCCCCGCGCTCCGGCAGGCTGCGCACGGAGATTTTCCCCCCGGACCCCATGCGGCGGCCGATGGAGGTGTTGGCCTTGAGGATGGGCAGCATGGCGTTGCGGTAGCTGATGTAATCCGCCTTGGGCTTCATGTTCACGCTTTTCAGGAACTTCAGCACGTAATGGGGATGGCTCACGTCGCGCGGAGCGCCCACGAAGATGTTGGAGAGGAAGGTGCCCGTGGGCTCCTTGGGGGTTATCGTCACGGCCGGATCGAGCACGCCCTTCAGGGGACGCAGCCCGAGGAAGGAGTCGGCCATGATGGCCAGGTCCGAAAGCTCGGCATAGGGGATGGTCGCGCCTTTCTTCACGCCCGGTCCGTAGAAGCCGATGAAAGGGTCCCACGAGGTGATCTGGTCCGCGTCGTGCAGGGAGATGGGATTGTCGTTCATGCCGTGATCGGCCGCGACCATGAGCAGGGTGCTGTCCCAGATGCCGGCGGTCTTGAGGGCGGCGATGAGGCGGCCCAATTGCGCGTCCGCCACCAGGATGGCCTTGTTGTAGGAGGAAGCGGGATCGGGGATGCCCGCGGGCCCGGTCCAGCCGTCTCGCACCCGCTGGGGATGCAAGCGGATGAGGCGCGCCTTGTCGTTCTTGAAATGGTCGATGCCGAATTGGACCACGGCCTCGTCCGAGATATCCCCCGCCAGATGGTAGTCCGGGGTGGTGATTTCGGCGTAGTTGGGGGTGCCGCCGGCGTAGACGGATTTGATGCCTTTCTCGCGGGCCGCGAGGAAGATGTCGTCCACGTTCTTGGACTCGAAGAGATGGCACCCGTTGTGCACCGCGACGTTACCGGGGGAAGTCTTGCCCCAGGGCTGCTTGCCGCCCTCGATGGTATAGCCTTCCTTGGGATAGGGCGAATAGGAGGTATCCGCGACCACGCCGCTGTCGTATATCATTTTCAGGTTCACGGCGCCGTTGGCGGCCATCAGCTTGGCCGAAGGCGGTTGCAGGCCATCGATCAGGTACAGGACCACGGCCCTTTCCGCGCAGGCCGGCCCTGCGAGGAGGAGCAGGGCGAGTCCCGCTCCCCATCCCTTTGTACCGATGCTTCGTTTGCCGCTTGGGTGACCGCCCACGCCCCATTCCCGCATAGGAACCCCTTTTCCGGAAGTGAATAGAATCCCGAACCTACTATAATAGGCGTACCGGGGGTTTGCGGCCGCAGGATTGCCGGGTCCGGGAACTTTATTATTCACAAGAGTGAGCCCGCGTTTTCGCGCGGGATGGGCGGACAGGGCGTGAATGGGCCCCGGGATGGGGAAAATTCGCGGATTGACAGGATGTTCGGGTCCGGTTTCGGGGCCTTATACGACCCCGAGCTTTTCCAGGTCGCGTCAATCCTCCAGGGAGCAAATGAAATCGGGCGAACCCAAAGACAGCCAAATAGGTCAGGAGCCCGCGGTTGGGATCCGCGATCAGGATTTGGGCGTCGCGCACCAGGAGCGGACCCGGCGCCGCGCCGTACATCCCCTGGTTCAGCCATTCGGCCTTGCCGGGCGAAAGGGCCAGCACCCCCTTGTAGGTGGAGCCGCCTATGTAAACAATGCTGATTTCCCAAAACCTCGCCAAGTGAAAACTTAGGGTCCGTTAAGAAATAAATGGAGCAAAGGAGCCCCCAGATGGGGGTCAGATTGGCCCGATCGGATTGAGCAAAACCTGACGCATAGCAGCGCTATGTCGAAGGTTTTGCGATTGACGATCGGGCCAAGATGGCCCTCAGATGGGCGGCGAACTGCTTCAGTTATTTCTTAACGGACCCTTAGAAGGGTTGCCGGCGGTTCAACGCTTGGCCTCGCCTGCAATCACAAACAAGAGACCTGCGGACAGGTAGAACATAGGCGCCGGTTTGATGTTTTCCGGGAAAACGTATCCAAACCCGCCTTCGAATACGAACCTTTGATTCCCGCTCACCCGTCCGGCCGCGCCGAAGTTTGCGAGGGGAAACCAAGCATCGGCACCCGCCTCCTCCCCCGTCCCGATAAGCTTCCCGGGGTAACCCTTCGCGGCTCCCAGTCTCAGGGAGGAATAGAAATTCCATGGGCCGTTTCCATCGGTTCCAATCGTCATCCCGATATCTCCGTTCAGGCTTTTCCCATCTGAATCATCCGCGACTCCGATGCCGCCCTCTACCCGCGTCCTGGGGCTTGATTGCAACCGGCCTGCCAATTTTGCGGTCAAACCGCTTTTGCCGTTGCGTTCATAACCGATTGCGTCCATCCCCAAATCAAAGGTCCGGGAAATCCCATACTTGTAGCGCACGAACCCGCCAAGACCCGTCCCATGCGCACTGTCAAAGAGAATTGCGCCTGACCCAATGGCAATGGCTGTCTCGGATTGGGATTTCCCGACCACCTTGGGACCGCCGAAGGTGGCCAGCGGAGAGGGCGGAGCGATGGGGGCGCAATTGAAGAACAACGCCCCAATCGGCAGTATCCCGATCACTCTAAGGAGCGAAAACATTTTCCCCGGAAATTCCCATGGCGATTGTCGCCAAAAGATAGATACTAAAGGACAAAAGATAGTATCGGGCGCGCCGGCGGCTCGCCTCAAGGCTTGATCAGTCGAAGACCTTGTCCACGGAATGTCGGGACCTCTCCCCTCCAAGCCGTTCCGGTCACCTTAAGCATGGTTGGGGTGCGAACGCGCATGGTGTCGGAAAGACTATCAGACCCGCTCCCGCGAGTGAGCCTTACGACATTGGCCAAGACGAACGCCTCCGGAAGTCGCCCAAGTTCGCACTCGATTATCTCAACATTTGCCTGGATGATCCCGATCCCGGCCTCTTCCTGGTGGCGCTGCGGGACGTGGCCCGCGCCCATGGCGGCATGAAACATCTCGCGCAAAAGGCGAACCTGAATCGCGATGCCTTGTACCATACGCTGTCCAAGCGCGGCAACCCGACCCTATCCAGCCTGGAGGCCCTTCTCGATGTACTGGGCTTCAAGCCCAAGATTGAACGCAAGTAGAATCTCCCCCACTCATGAATCGGGCTTCGCGGGAGCCGGCGCGGTACATACCCATATGACCAATACACGCATCACGGATCCGGAGGATATCGGGCGGCGCGGGAGCGGTATCCTGTGACCTGCGGGCCTTGCGATGCGCGGGAGTCCGCCTCCTCACCGCGGACCATGTCGGCGGGTCTTTCACGCGGAAGCCGTACCCGTAGCGATGGGACGCCGGGCCGGGGGATTCCTGCGCGCTGATTTGGGATCTTCCCTGAAATTGGGGAAGTGTTCGATTATCCAAAGCTTCCCAAGGCGGATCCGTGGACCCCGCCTCCGGCCTGCCCGTACAATGAGTCCGCATGGATTGGGCCCCGGGCTCCGCAACGCGGATCCCGGCCGAAGCCCGGGGGAAACGGATGCTCGAAAAGTTCCGGAAGCTGCTCGAAATCCAACTCGAGCCGACCGAATCCCCGGAAGCCGCGCCCAGGCCCGGGCCGGAACGAGCGAAGGCGAAAGCCATCCCCGACCGGGTCCGCCGTCCCGCTCTAGAACCCTCCCGGGCAGAACGCTTCGACAAGGAGATGGAAGATGCCTTCAAGGGCGGCAAACCCCGGGGCCAGCCCTTCGCGGACTCGATCCAGCAGATCTTCCTCTCCAACCGCTCGGAAGAATACAAGGCCACCACGGATCGGAACTACCGGAAGGCTACGGCCAAGGTCAAGGACCTGTTCATCTCCCTGGAGCGCCGCGATTGGACCACGGCGGAGCGGATCCAGTACATCGTCCGGGATTTCCTGGAACTGCTCAAGACGGACCGGAACATCCTGGTCAGCCTGGCCTACCTGCCCTCCTCGGAAGAAGACTATCTCTATACGCATTCCGTGAACGTCAGCCTGCTTTCCATGGCCGTCGCCACCGGCGCCGGGTATTCGGAGGAACAGGTCCGCGAAATCGCTTCGGCCGCGCTCCTCATCGACGTGGGCATGATGCGGGTGCCCGAGGCCATCCAGAGGAAATCGGGGACCTTGACGAAGGAAGAACTGTTCGAGGTGCGCAAGCACCCCATCACGGGAGTGGACCTGGTTTCCGGGATCGACGGCCTCTCGCCTTGCACGGCCCTGGCCATCTACCAGCATCATGAGCGGATTTCCGGCGAGGGCTATCCCAAGCGGAGGAGCGGCCACCTCATCCACGATTTCTCCCGCATCATCGCCATCACGGATTCCTACGCGGCCATGGTGGCCAACCGGAATTACCGCAAGCGTCACCTGCCCTACAACGCGATGACGTCCATCATCAAGATGGGCGGTTCCGGGCAGCTCGACCAGAACTTCATCCGCCGGTTCCTGGAAACCATGTCCCTGTTCCCCCTGGGCTCGCTGGTGCGCCTGGAGTCCGGCGCCATCGGCAAGATCATCCATTCGAACAACGCCGACTTCACCAAGCCCACCTTGTTCATCCTCAAGGAAAGCGATTCCGGGAAGGTGAAGCGGGACACGCTCCTCGACCTGAAAGCTTTCCCCCGGGAGAAGATCGTCGAGGCCCTGGACGAGAACGCGGTCAACCAGGAGCCGATGACCGGTTTCTGATCCCGGAAGGCCCGCCCGGGCGTCCCCAGGCGCGCCCTTCGCCGGCGCCCATATCCTCGCCTTTATCTACATTTCCCCCTGCATCGCCCCAGGCCCGCGCGCCCATGGAACAAGGAGTCCCCATGCCGTTTTTCCGGCCTCTCCCTCCGTCCCCCAATGCCCCCCGGACGGCTTCCGGCCCCGCGCTTTTCCTCTCCGTCCTGTCCCTGTCCTTGTGGGCCCTCGCCCTGGCGGGCTGCGGGAAAAAGGAAGCGGGCGCGGGCGGCGGCGCAAGCAAACCGGACGAGGCCCTGGCCACCGTGGTAGCCGGATACAGCGGCGGCGCGGTCTCGGCGGACGGGCCCATCCGGGTGACCTTGGTCGATCCGGGCGCGAACCCGGCTTCCGTCAACAAGGCCCTGGACGAATCCCCGTTCGAGTTTTCGCCCGCCGTCAAGGGCGTGACGGTGTGGGCGGACGAGAGGACCCTGGAGTTCCGGCCCTCCCGGCGCCTGGAACGGGGCCGGGCCTACGACGTGGCCCTGCGCCTGGACAAGGTGATCGCCGTGCCGGAGAAGCTCGCGAAGTTCGCCTTCCGGTTCACGGCCATGACCCAGCATTTCGAAAGGGATCTGGGCGGCCTGGAAATCACGGACGAGAAGAACCTGCAATGGCAGCGCCTGGACGGGCTCCTGCGCCTGGCCGACGGAGAGGACGCCCCGGCCGTGGAGAAGATGCTGACCGCCTTCCAGAACGGAAAGGCCCTGCCGATAGTCTGGGACCACCGCCCGGATCGGCGCGAGCACCCTTTCCACGTGGACAGCCTGCGCCGCGGGGAGGATTCCTCCCTGCTGGTCCTCGATTGGGACGGCGCGCCCATCGGGGTTCCGGAAAAGCGGGAGGATTCCGTATCCATCCCTTCCATCAATGCGTTCCGCGTCCTGGACGTGGCTTCCAACCGCGGGGACGAGCGGTACCTGAGCGTGCGCCTTTCCGATCCGCCCCGGAAGGGGCTGGACTTCCGGGGTCTCATCGAGGTTACCGACCAGGGCGGCCTGCGCTTCCAGGTGGAGCGGAACGAAGTGCGCGTGTACAGCAATTCGGACTGGAACGGGACCAAGACGGTGCGGATCTCGGACGGCATCCGCAATTCCTTCGGCAAAGCGCTCCAGAACCCGGGCTCCTGGACCGTGGCCTTCGAGGAAATGAAACCCGACGTCCGCTTCGTCGGCAAGGGCGTGATCCTGCCGGGGGACGGGAAGCTCACCCTGGCCTTCGAAGCCGTGAACCTGAAAGCGGTGAACGTCTCCGTGGTCCGCATCTTCGCCGGCAACGTGCCCCAGTTCCTCCAGGTGAACGCCCTGGACGGCCAACAGGAGCTGAGGCGGGTGGGCCGGCCCATCCTGAAGAAGATCGTCGCCCTCGACCCCACCCCGTCCATGCGCCCGCGCTGGGCGCGTTACGCCCTCGATCTCACCGAGCTCGCCCGCAAAGACGCGCAGCCGGGCACCTTGTACCGGGTCACCTTGTCTTTCAAGCGGAACCAGAGCACCTATCCGTGCGCGGACTCCGCCGCCGCGGAAAAGGAGGACGCCGGGCTCCAGGACGCCGGGAACCGCCTCCCGGACAAAGGCTGGGACGGCGAGGACGGCTATTATTCCGACCAATGGGGGGAAGAAGGGGACGAAGGCGGGGACTACCACTGGCGGGAACGGGAGGACCCCTGCACGCCCTCCTACTTCTACTATGATCGCATCGCCTCCCGCAATTTCCTGCCCTCGGACGTGGGCCTGATGGCCAAGATCGGCCGGCCGGGGAAAGTCATGATCGTCGCCACGGACCTCCTGACCGCCGGGCCCATGGCCGACGCGGACCTGGAGATCCTGAACTACCAGCATCAGGTCCTGGCCAAAGGCAGGACGGACGGCGACGGCTTCGCGGAGCTGGACCTGCAAGGCAAGCCCTTCCTGCTGCGGGCCTCCAAGGGGAACCAGCGAGGTTACCTCAAGCTCGACGATCCCGCCGCTTTGCAAATGGGCTCCTTCGACGTGGGCGGGACGCCCGTCCAGGAAGGCCTGAAGGGATTCCTCTTCGGGGAACGCGGGGTATGGCGCCCGGGGGATTCCCTGCATCTGGCCTTCATCCTGGAGGACCGGGAGGGCCGCCTGCCGGCGGGGCATCCCATCAGCTTCGAACTCCGCGATCCCCAAGGCCGCGTGGTGCGCACCCTGACGCGCGCCCCGGAGGGCGGTTTCTGCGGCTTCTCCACCGCCACGGACGCGGACGCCCCCACGGGAGACTATCTGGCCCGCGTCAAGGCCGGCCCGGCCGTTTTCGAGGAGAAGATCAAGATCGAGACCGTGATGCCCAACCGCCTGCGGATCAAGGCGGACTTCTCCCCCAAACCGCTCACGCGCGGCAAGCCCATCGGCGGCAGCCTGGACGTGTCCTGGCTGAGCGGCGCCGTCGCCAAGCACCTGGAAGCGGAGGTGGAACTGACCCTGGTGAATGCCGAGCCGGCCTTCCAGGGCTTCGACGGCTACCGCTTCACCGACCCCTCCCGGAAGTTCAGCCCGGAAACCCAGACGCTGTTCCAAGGCCGCATCGACGGGGAGGGCAAAGCGTCCTTTTCCAAGCAAGTGGATCTCTCCGCCCGCCCGCCCGGCACCCTGAAGGCCAATTTCCGCACCCGCGTGCTGGAAGCCGGCGGCGGCTTCAGCCTGGACCGTTGGAGCGAACCTTTCCATCCTTATGCCGCCTTCGTGGGCTTCAAGCTGCCCACCAGCGGCCAGGGCCGCGACGTGCTCTTCATCGACACCGCCAACACCGTCAAGCTGGCCGTGCTCGACCCGCAAGGCAACCGGATCGCCAAGCGCCGGGTGGAAATCGAACTGTACCGGCTGGACTGGCGCTGGTGGTGGGAAAGGGACGAAGAGGCCGCGGCGGCCTATCTCAGCGACGAGAGCAAACGCAGCCTGAAGCGGGACACGGTGGAGGTGGCCAACGGCGCGGGCATCTGGAACCTCACGGTGAAATACCCGGACTACGGGCGCTACCTGCTGCGCGCCTGCGACCTGGACGCCGGGACCCGGGGCCATTGCAGCGCCCAGACCGTGTACATGGAATATCCCTATTATTACGGCCGCTCGGAACGGGAAGGCCCGGGAGAGGGCGCCGCCGTGCTCTCCTTCGGCAGCGACAAGGCCAAGTACAACGTGGGCGAGAAAATCCGGCTCACCATCCCCAGTCCCAAGGGCGGCAGGGCCCTCATCAGCATCGAAAAGGGCGCGGGCATCTACAAGCGCTACTGGGTGGACCTGAAGGAGAAGGAGACCCTCCACGAGATCGCCGCGGAGCCGGGCATGGCGCCCAACGTGTACGTCTACGTGGCCCTGCTGCAACCGCACAAGCAGACGGAGAACGATCTGCCCATCCGCATGTACAACGTGATCCCCATCCTGGTGGAGGATCCGGCCACGCGCCTGCACCCCCGCATCGATGCGCAACCGGGAGTGTTCCGCCCCGGCGGGAAGGCGGACATCGCCGTCTCCGAGGCCGACGGGAAACCCATGCGGTACGTGGTGGCCGTGGTGGACGAAGGCCTGTTGGATCTCACCCGTTTCAAGACGCCCGACCCCTGGCAACGCTTCTACGCGCGGGAGGCCCTGGGCGTCAAGTCCTGGGATCTCTACGACTTCGTGGCCGGAGCCTACGGGGATCGCTTGGAACGCATCCTTTCCATCGGCGGCGACGAGGACGGCGTGAAGGCGCCCGACGGCCGCAAAGGCAACCGCTTCCCGCCCATGGTCGAATACCTGGGCCCGTTCACCCTGGACAAGGGAAAGCGGGCGCGCCATTCGATTTCCATCCCGCAATACGTGGGTTCCGTGCGGATCATGGTGGTGGCCGGCCGCGACGGGGCCTACGGCTCCGCCGAAAAGGCCGTGCCCGTGCGCAAACCGCTCATGGTGCTGGGCACCCTGCCCCGCATCCTGTCGCCCGGCGAGAGCTTCGAATTGCCCATCTCGGTCTTCGCCCTGGAAAAGCGCGTCAAGGACGTGGAGGTGGAGGTCACCGCCACGGGGCCCGTCAGGATCGCGGGCGAGCGCAGGCGGAGCCTTTCCGTGGCCGCGCCCACCGACGAACTCGTCTCCTTCAGGATGGAGGCCTCCGAGGCGGTGGGTTGGGGCAAGGTGGCCATCAAGGCCCGCAGCGGGAACGAGAAAGCGGAACAGACTCTCGAGGTCGAGGTCCGCAACCCCAATACCAGGGTCACGGACGTGATACCCGCCCTGGTGCAACCGGGCCAATCCTGGTCGCGGGCCTTCAAGCTCCCGGGAGTGGCGGGCACCAACAAGGCCACCGTGGAACTGTCCCGGCTGCCGCCCATCGACCTGGGGAAACGCCTGCGTTACCTGGTGCGGTATCCCCACGGATGCGTGGAGCAGACCACGTCCTCGGCGTTCCCGCAGCTTTACCTGGACGCCCTGATGGACCTGCCGGCCGGCTACTCCGGGGAAATCGAGGCCAACGTCAAGGCGGCCATCCAGCGGCTGCGGGGCTTCCAGACCCCGGACGGCGGATTCGGCTACTGGCCCGGGGACCCCAACCCCAACGACTGGGCCACGTCCTATGCCGGCCACTTCCTCCTGGAGGCGGAGAAAAAAGGCTATAGCGTGCCCGCCGGCATGCTGGACCGGTGGAAGCGCTACC
The DNA here is from genome assembly GCA_035275285.1 of Fibrobacteria bacterium. GTDB lineage: Bacteria > Fibrobacterota > Fibrobacteria > UBA11236 > UBA11236 > Chersky-265. The sequence goes on from DATENA010000008.1 coordinate 21,791, forward strand.
AGCGCACCTTCGCGCAGGGCTGGACGGCCAAGTACGATTACTGGAATCCCCTGAGCCAAAGCTATCGTCTCTACACGCTGGCGCTGGCGGGAACGCCGGAACCGGGAGCCATGAACCGCCTCAAGGAATCGAAGGATCTGAGCGCGACCGCGCGCTGGCAGTTGGGCGGCGCCTATCAATTGGCCGGCCAGCCGGAGGTGGCCGCGTCCCTCGTCAAAGGAGCGCCGGAAACCGTCAAGCCCTACAAGCAGATGGGCGGAACCTTCGGATCCGATCTCCGCGACAAGGCCATGATGCTGGAGGTCCTGAGCCTGATGGGCCGCAAGGCGGAAGCCACCCCGCTGGCGCAGGAAGTGGCTGCGGACCTGGCCAAGCCGGATTGGTGGAGCACCCAGAGCACGGCCTACGGCCTCATCGCCATCGCGCGCTATGCGGGCAAGCTCTTGGACCGCGGCGTCCCGATGGCCTACGCCCTCGAGCTCAACGGGGCGGGCAAGGACGGGGAGTTCGCCGCACCGCTCCTGATGCAGGAGGTCAAGGTGATCGAAGGCCGGGAAAACCGGGTGGAGATCCGCAACCGCAGCAAGGGGACCCTGTACGCGCGGCTCATCGTGGAAGGCGTTCCGCCCCTGGGCCGGGAAACCGCGGCCGCCAACGGCATCGGGCTGTCCATGGAATACCAGGACATGAAAGGCAGGCCGCTGGACCCCGCTTCCCTGGAACAAGGCAAGGATTTCGTGGCCGAGGTCCGGGTGCGCCATCCCGGCGGCCGCGGCGCTTACGAGCAACTGGCCCTTTCCGCCTTGTTCCCGTCCGGATGGGAAATCCGCAACACGCGCATGGACACCATCGCCGACGCGAGCGGCAAAAGCGCCTCCGGGTTCGCATACCGGGATTTCCGCGACGATCGGGTCTACACCTATTTCAACCTGCACGCGGGCGAAGAGAAGCTCTACCGCTTCTTCCTGAACGCCGCCTACCTCGGCCATTTCCACCTGCCCCAAAGCCGGGTGGAAGCCATGTACGACGCGGAGATCAACGCGCGTACCAAGGGCATGCCCGTGGACGTGGTGCCCGACGACGGCAGGCCCGGCGATCCGGACGCGCCCTCGGGGCTGGGCAAGAAAAAAGAAGCCAAGGGGCCCAAGGACAGGGGGGACGACCGGAGCGGCGACGAAGGGGAAAGCGGGGAATAGCGTGGCGAGGCGGTTCCGGCGCCGGTACGTCGCCGGCGCCGCTCTCCTGATCCTGGCGGCGCTGTTCCACCGGTCCCTTCCCGATCCGCTTTTCCGGAGCCCGTATTCCACCGTGGTCATGGCCCGGGACGGCAGCCTCCTGGGCGCCAAGATCGCCGGGGACGGCCAATGGCGCTTTCCCGCCGCCCCTTGCCCCGAGCGCTTCGCCCTGGCGGCCATCGCCTACGAGGACCGCCGGTTCCGCTTCCATCCCGGCGTGGATCCCATCGCCGCGGCGCGCGCCGCCATGGCCAATCTCCGCGCGGGCAAGGTGGTGGGCGGCGCCAGCACCCTGACCATGCAGGTGATCCGCTTGTCCCGCCGGGGCAAGCCCCGCTCCTTTCCGGAAAAGATCGCGGAAGCGTTCCTGGCGGCGCGCCTGGAAATGTCCGCGGACAAGGACGCCATCCTCGCCTTGTACGCCTCGCACGCGCCCTTCGGCGGCAACGTGATCGGCGTGACGGCTGCCTCCTGGCGCTACTTCGGACGGGGACCGGAGAACCTGTCCTGGGGCGAGGCCGCATTGCTGGCCGTGCTCCCCAACAGCCCGGCCCTCATGCATCCGGGCCGCAACCGCGATCTCCTGCTGCGCAAACGCGACCGCTTGCTGGAACGCCTCCGGCGCGACGGCCGGCTGGACAGCCTTACCTGCTCCCTGGCCCGCCTGGAACCGTTGCCGGACAAGCCCATGGCGCTGCCCAGGCTGGCGCCCCATCTGGTGGAACGCCTGGCCGCGGGATCGCCGGGCTGGGCTCCGGGACTCAGTCCCGGGGAAAGGGATTCCCGGGACCGGAAAGCGGCCGCGGTGTGGCGCACCACCGTGGACGCGGATCTCCAGGCCCAGGTGAACGGGGTTCTGGACCGGCGCCGCGCGGAACTGGCGGGAGCCGGCATCCGGAACGGGGCCGTGCTGGTGCTGGACACGAGGACGGGCGCCGCCCTGGCTTACGTAGGTAACATGCCGGGTACTGCATCGGAAGAAGCGGCCGGGGGCGACGTGGACATCATCGTTTCGCCGCGCAGTACGGGCAGCCTGCTCAAGCCGTTCCTCTACGCCTCCATGCTGGAAACCGGGGAGCTCCTTCCCGGAACCCTGGTCCCGGACATCCCTTCCCAGATGGGCGGATACGCCCCGGAGAATTTCGACCGGGGCTACGAGGGCGCGGTCCCGGCCCGCATGGCCCTGGCGCGTTCCCTCAACGTCCCCGCCGTGCGCATGCTGAAGGAGTTCGGCATCGACCGGTTCCTGCACGGCTTGCGCGCCCTGGGCATGACCACGGCGGACCGTTCCGCGGGCGATTACGGCCTGACCCTGGTATTGGGTGGGGCGGAAGGCACGCTCTGGGAACTGACGGGAATGTACGCGGGGTTGGCCCGGGAGGCGCAACGCTTCGCCGGCGGGGCGGGAACGGACGGCGCCCGCGCCGCCGTCATCGGCCCGGCGGCGGCCTGGTTCGCCTTGCAGGCCATGGCCGAAGTGTCGCGCCCGGACGCGGAGAAGAGCTGGCGCAGCTTCGCTTCCAGCCGCTGGGTGGCCTGGAAAACCGGCACCAGCTTCGGCTTCCGCGATGCCTGGGCGGTGGGCGTCACGCCCGAGTATACCGTGGGGGTCTGGATCGGCAACGCCAGCGGCCAGGGCCGCCCGGGCATGACCGGCATCCAGGTGGCCGCGCCCGTATTGTTCGAAACCTTCAACCTGCTGCCCGCGACCACGGTCTTCGACAGGCCCATGGCCTCGCTGCTGCGCATTCCGCTCTGCCGCCAAAGCGGCATGCGGCCCTCGCCCTTCTGCCCCGCGGTCGACAGCGCCTGGGTGCCGGTGGCCGGCCTGCGTACGGCATCCTGCCCCTACCATCGCTTGGTGCATCTCGATCCGGAAAGCGGATTCCAGGTCCACGACGGGTGCCAGAACGTGGCGGAGATGCGGCACACCTCCTGGTTCGTGCTGCCTCCCGCGCAGGAGTGGTACTACCGCCAGCGGCATTCCGATTACCTGCCTCTGCCCGCCTGGCGCAAGGACTGCGAAGCCGGGGCCGCGGCCCTGGGGCGCCCGCGTTCCATGGATCTGATCTACCCGCGCGGCACGGCGAAACTCTACGTCCCCGTGGATCTGGACGCGCGGCGGGGCCGCACCGTGTTCGAGGCCGTGCACCGGGATCCGGCCGCCACGGTGTTCTGGCACCTGGACCGGGAATACCTGGGCATGACCCGGGAGTTCCACAAAATGGAGATCGATCCGGGCCCGGGCAGGCACGTCCTGCTGCTGGTGGACGACCGCGGCGAGCGCCTGGAGCATGCCTTCGAGGTATTGTCCCGGGAGGACGCCGGCGGGAAGTGATCCGGGGACGGAACCGACCGCCATCACCGCGCCGCCGGCGAGGCGCTGCGTCGGACCCCCCGTATTTTTCCAAGGTTTTCCGGCGCAACCTCAACTCGGGTCCGCGCAATACGGGTCCGCGAGGAATCGCGGGAATCCCCCGCTTCCCAACGCCGGGCTTGACTCCTTTCCCCTCCGCTATTTCTTTATAGGGGAATCCCGGCTTCCGATCCCGCGCCCGACCCGATCGCGGTTCCGCGCCCGGATCGGTTTGGAGTCCCCCCATGCCCGAATCCCCGGTCCGCGCGCCCCTCATCCCCCTGCTGTTCGCGGCGGCCCTGGCGCTGCTCTCCCTCCTCTTCACCTCCTGCTACATCGTCCGTCCGGGACACGGAGGAGGCAAAGCCGCGTCCGGACCGGGGCGCGCCCCGGACCCGGAGTCCATCGCGCTGCCGGCCGGCTACCGCATCGAGGTGGCCGCCTCCGGCCTCACCTTCCCCACCGCCGTCGTCTTCGACGACGCCGGGGGCACGTACGTCCTGGAAGGCGGCTATGCCAACGGCGGGGGGCGGGACCTGCCGCGCCTGATCAAGGTGCTGAGGAAGAACGTGTTCGTCCCCATCGCCACGGGCGACAGCAACGGTCCCTGGACCGGCGCGGCCTACGCCCCTTCCCGGGACGGCGCGCCCGGGCGCGGCGCGTTCCTGGTCACCGAAGGGGGCAACCTGCGCGGCGGGCGCATCCTCCGCATCGGCATGGACGGCGGCTTGCAGGCCCTGGCGGAAGGCCTGCCCAGCCTGGGCGACCACCAGACCAACGCCCCGGTGCTGGGCCCGGACGGGATGATCTATTTCGGCCAGGGCACCGTCACCAATTCCGGCGTGGTGGGCCCGGACAACTTCAAGACCGGATGGCTGCCCTTCCACCGTACCTTGCACGATACTCCATGCCAGGACATCATCCTCTCCGGCGTGAACTACCGGAGCGCGGATCCCTTCCAATCGGGCAAACAGAAGGACACCGTCGAGACCGGCGCCTTCTCGCCTTTCGGCGCGCCCACCCTTCCGGGGCAGGTGGTCAAGGGAGAGGTCCCCTGCAACGGGGCCATCCTGCGCATCCCCGCGGAAGGCGGCAAGCCGGAGCTGGTGGCCTGGGGCCTGCGCAACCCCTTCGCCCTGGCCTTTTCGCCCGACGGCCGCTTCTTCGCCCTGGACAACGGCTATGATCAGCGCGGGTCCCGTCCCATCTGGGGGGCGGGCGAACTGCTCTGGGAAATCCACCAGGGAACCTGGTACGGCTGGCCGGATTTCTCCGGCCTGAAACCCGTGGACCGGGCCGAGTTCACGCCGCCCCACGGGGAGAGGCCGCAGCGGTTGCTGGAAAAGACCCCGGGCCCCTGGATGCCCACCCAGGCGTCCGCCGGCGGCGGCCCTCCGCCGGTCTCCTACCGGGACGCTCCTCCCCCCGCCCCCATGGCCTATCTCCCCGTGCACGCTTCCGCGGACGGGCTGGACTTCTCCCGGTCCCGGGAATTCGGATTCGAGAACCATGCCTTCATCGCCGAGTTCGGGGACTTGGCGCCCTCGGCCGGCAAGGTCCTGGAGCCGGTGGGCTTCAAGGTGGTCCGCGTGGACATGGGCCGCGGCGTGGCCGAGGATTTCGCCGTCAACCGCAAGGGCCTGGGCCCGGCCTCCAAGCTGGGAACGGGCGGCCTGGAACGCCCGGTGTCCCTGCGTTTCAGCCCCGACGGGAAATCCCTTTACGTGGTCGATTTCGGGGTCATGACGGTTTCCAAGGATGGGCCGGAAGCCCGCCAGCGGACCGGGGTCCTCTGGCGGATCTGGAAGGAGGGCGGGAAATGAAAGCGCGCATCCGCAAACCGGCGCTGGCCTGCGCGCCGGCGCCCTGGTACTTTTCATCCGGCGTCTTTTTATCCGGCATCTTTTTATCCATCGTCCTTCTTTCCATCGTCCTCTCCGGCTGCGCGGGCCGGCGCAGCGAGCCCCTGCGCGGCGCCCTGGACGTGTCCGATCCCCGCGTCGCCCACGGGCAGATCGTGTTCATGGGCAAATGCGATCGCTGCCATCCCGGCGGGGACGCGGGCCTGGGCCCTTCCCTGAACAACAAGCCGATGCCGGGTTTCATGGTCGAGTTCCAGGCGCGCCACGGCATGGGCGCCATGCCCGCTTTCGATGAGGAAGAGCTGCCCCCGCCGGATCTGGATGCCCTGGTGGCCTACCTCAAGGCCCTGCGACGGAACGGCTGAGCGCCCGGGCCGCCAGGAACCCGCCGCATGCCAGCCCGACCCCGAGGGTATTGCTCGTAAAGAGGTAGATCAGGACCGCTTTGACGTGCCCTTCGCGGATGAGGATCAGGTTCTCCAGGGCGAAGGAGGAAAAGGTGGTGTAGCCGCCCAGGATGCCCACCATCAGGAACAGCTTGAGGTTATCGGCCACCGGTTGCGAGAGGAACCAGCCGCCCAGGAACCCGATCACCAGGGATCCGCTCAAGTTGACGCACAGGGTTCCCATGGGGAAGTTCCCCGGATAGGCCGCCTGGATGCGGCTTTGCATGAAGAAGCGGAGCACCGATCCCAAGGCGCCCCCGATCCCGATCCATACCACTTGCATGCGATGTCCTTTGCCATCGCAAAATATAGGTCGTTTTTTTTGAGATCCATGCGGAAACCGCCTTAATTGGACCGTTTTCATGGAAATAGGGCTTTTCCCCAGCATTCCCTCGCCATCCCTGGTTTTCCCCGGTGGGTGGGTATATTATCTGGAAAAAAAGGAGCGCCCTTTGCGCAATCGCATTCCCTTCCTGTTCCTTTCCCTCCTCTGCCTGGGCGCGCTTTCGGCGCCGCAGCGGGCCTCCGCCGAGCCGCCCGAGGCCCGGCATCTGGAAGCGGAACTGCTGGCCGAACCCTCCGCCATCGCCCCGGGCGGCGCCTTCTGGGCCGGCCTCCATCTCAAGCTCGAGCCCCATTGGCATGTCTATTGGAAGAATCCCGGGGACGCGGGCCTGCCCGTCTCCCTGGAATGGACGCTCCCGGAAGGATTCAAGGCGGGAAGCATCCAATGGCCCCATCCCGAACGCATCGAAGTCCCCCCGCTGATGAACTTCGGTTATGCAGGGGAGGTCCTGCTCCCCGTGCAAATCACCACGCCCGCCGCTTTGCCCGCAGGCATGGTCAAACTCAAGGCCAAGGCCAAATGGGTGGTCTGCAACGAAATCTGCCT
>DATENA010000009.1:0-20737 GCA_035275285.1 Fibrobacteria bacterium
CGTATTCAACTCCCGACCCCCGGCCCCGAAGGGCGCAGCCGCGGCCGCAATGTATTTGCCTGTACTCCCGACAATTGAAGCCTTGGGCAGCCCTCCCGATCCTCTTCCTCCGGCCGCACAGAGTGGACTATCGTGACGCGAACTGAATCTCCATCCCCTTTTCCTGCGCCAGGTTCAGGTGCAGCGGCTTGGTTTTGCGCTTGAATTTGTCCATGACGAGGACGATTTCGGGCTTTTCCTTGTCCTGGAGGTTCGCCTTGGTGACGATGCCGATATGGCCGATCAGGAAGGGCTTGGCGCATTTGGTCACCACCACGCGCGTGCCCACGGGAAAGACGGGGATGAGGGTGATGAGCGCGTTGACCACGTGGGAATTGAGGCCCTTGCCCGCCTCGTCGATGAGCTGGCGGATGGCTTCCAGGGACGTCATGGGATCGCCGGTTCCCGGGCGGGGCGAGATGGCGGTGATATAGGTGTCGGCGACCGCCGCGATCTGGGCATGGCGGTGGATGTGGCCGCCGGCGTTCGCGAGGGTTTTCAGCGGCATCACGTCCTCGCCCTTGAGCTGGCGCGGATACCCGCGGGCGTCCAGGCGCTCATGGTGCTGGTAGGCCACGTGGGCGGCATTGATGTTGATGCCCTCGTTGGCGCGCAGGATGGCGAATCCCACCGCCGGATGCTCTTCCAGCAGGTAGTTCTCCTGCAGGCTCAGCGGCCCTTTCTTCCCGAACACCGAATCGGGCACGATGATCATCCCCAGGTCCATCAGGAAGCAGCCCAGGGCCAGCTCCTGGATGTCCTGCATGCTGTATTTCAGGCGCGAGGCGATCAGGGTGGCGGTGATGGTGACGTCCAGGGCGTGCTGGTGGAGGTATCCGTCCTTGGTGCGCATGGAAGCCAGGTTCACCATCAGCGGTTCCTGGCCCAGGATGGAGCGGATGATCTGGTCCACGATGGTTTTCAATTGCTCCGTGGCCACGATGTTCTTGAACCGTCCGGTATCGGAGGTGAACTTGGAGAGGTTCTCCAGGGTGTAATCGTGGGTCTCGCCGATTTTCTGCAGCAGGCCCATGTTGTCTTTCCAGGCCTGCTGGGCCTGGAGGGCGAGCTGATCGTTCACGTTGCCTACGGGGAGCGTCTCGTCCCCGTCCAGGTGCACCCATATGGAGCGCATGTGCTGGCGTTTGCAACGCTGGATGACGGCTTCGTCCAGGAGGAACCCGGCCGCCAGTTGCACGCCGCTCGCGCCGCCGAGCACGGACCGGGCGACCACCATTCCCGGGGTGACTTCATCGATGGGGAGCTGGATCATGTTCGCGCGAAACCTTTGCAAGCCGGGAACGCAGGGCGCCCTACCGGGATTGTAAGGCCCGCCGGGCGGCGTGGTCAATGGGATTCCGGCGGTCCGGCCCGGTCGCGCTCAGGCGACGGGGAAAACCAGCGAAACTTCCGTTCCCTCGCCCTCGCGGCTGGCGATGGAAATGGAACCGCCGTGGGCTTCCATGATGCGCTTGCACAGGCTGAGGCCCAGTCCGTAGCCGCCGGTCTCCCGGGAGCGGGAGCGATCCACGCGGTAGAAGGGCTCGAACAGGCGGGGCAATTCGTCCGCTGGAATGCCTACGCCTTTGTCCTTGATGCGCACGGTGACCCCGGAGGCGGACTCCTCGATGCGCACTTCCACGGGAGCGCCGCGGCCCTGGGAGAATTTCACCGCATTGTCCAGGATGTTCCCGAGCACCTTGCGCACCCGCGCCCGATCGGCCTTGACCGAAGGGCCAGGTCCGGTCCGGGAGGGGACCTGCCGGGCCCCCGGGGCCCGCATGTCCGCGTCCGCCACGGCCTCGGAGACCAGCACCCCCAGGTCCACCGGCTCCAGGTTGAGCTTGCCGTTGGCGCTGTCCAGCCGCGCGGTCTCGAGGATCTCGGAGATCATGGCTTCCATTTCGCCCAGATCGTCGCGGATGCTTTCTTTGGCCGTGCCTTCAGGGGCCATTTCCAGGGCCACCCTGATGCGCGTCAGCGGGGAGCGCAGCTCATGGCTCACGTCCAGGAGCAGTTGCTCGCGCGAGCGCACCATCTCTTGGAGGCCCGTCGACATGGCGTTGAAGGACCGGCCCAGGATCCCCAGTTCGTCGCGGGAGCAGACGGGGATCTGGTGGCCCAGTTCCCCGCGCCGGATGCGCTCCACGCCCGCCGTGAGGTCCCGCAAGGGAAACAGGAGGCGCCGGATCACCAGGAAGGCGCAGATGAGCACGCAGGACACGATCAGGAGCAGGCCGATGAAATACTTGCCGTTCCCTTCCATGTTCTGCTGGAAGCCGGTGGAGAAGAGGAAGACTCCCCGGCCCTGGTTCACCTGGACGAAATAACGGCCGTGCCTCCAGGCGGTTTTCGCGCCCGCCTCCGCACCCTCTCCCGGCATGGGGGCCATTTCATGCCGGAAGGTCCCGTGGCCGCCGCCTTGGGGCAGGTCCGGTCCCGGACCGCTCTCCCAGGACGCGTCCGGCCCGAGGTAGCGGATATTCAGCGAATACCGGGAGGCCAGCATCCGCGCCTTGGCGGTATCCGGCGGCGAGCCGATCTCGGCGGCCAGGGCGTGGGCGTAATGCACGGCGTTGCGTTCCATGGCCTCATGGGTATGGAAAAAGGAAAGGCGGAAGAAACCGCCCACGCACATGTTCACCAGCACGCCCGCGAGCACCAGCACCAACAGCAGTTTGAGCATCAGGGAACGCCGGAACTTGCGTTTGCCCAGGTCGGCCGCGTCCCGGCATCGCCGAGCCCAGCGGGGATGCGTTTTCGCCCACCTGGAGTCCCGGGAGGAGTCCGCCGGGGAGTCCCGTCCCACCCGCGCGGGGTCCCGGTCAGGGCGCACGTTCGTCCCCGGTCCCGTCCTCATCGCCGATGTACATGTAGCCCGCGCCCCGCACCGTTTTCAGGAAGGCGGGCTTTTTGGGATCGTCGCCGAGCTTCTGGCGCAGGCGGCTGATGAGCACGTCGATGGAGCGGTTGTACGGCTCCCATTCCATCCCCTTGGTGCGATCGAGGATATAATCGCGGTCCATCACCTTGCCGGGGCTGCGCGCGAACAAGGCCAGCACTTCGAACTCCATGGCGGTCAGATCGATGGATTTCCCGCCCAGGCTCGCCTCATGCCTGCGGAAGTCCAGTTCCAGGGAACCGTGCCGCAGTTTGTCCGGCGCCACGGCCCCGCCGCCGCGGCGCAGCACGGATTGGATGCGGGCCACCAGTTCGCGGGGCTCGAAGGGCTTGGGCAGGTAATCGTCCGCGCCCAGTTCCAGGCCCAGCACCCGGTCGGCGACTTCGCCGCGGGCGGTGAGCATGATGATGGGAACGGCGTAATCGCGCCGGATCTCCCGGCACATCTCGAAGCCGTCCTTGTCCGGCAACATCACGTCCAGGATCACGATATCGGGGAGTTCCCGGCGCAGGAAGCGGATGGCTTCGTCCGGGTGGACGGCGGAGACGCCCTTCAAACCGAACTTGGCCAGGTAGTCCGTCAGGAGCCTGCCGAGCTTCTTGTCATCGTCGATGATCAATACGGTCTTCATGGCGGTTTTCCGGGGGGCCTTCCGTTCCTGCGTGGAAAGGTACAGCATACCGGGCTCAGCGGCAATGCCGTTCCAGCTTGGAGGCGAGCTTTTCCCTCTGGGCGGAGTCCAGGATGGCGTGGAACTCGGCGAACTCGGCCACCATGAAGGACCTCAGTTCCTTGATCTTGGCTTCGCGCTCCTCGAGGCTCTGGTTCAACTTGGCCTGGTCCACGGTGGCGGCGCGGATCTGGCCCAGGGCCACCTCGCGGAAACCCGCGTGGACGGCCTGGAAATCGGCCTTGCGGGCCAGGATGTCCGCCTTGATCTTGTCCAGCTTGGTTTTCTGCTCGGGCCTCAGGTCCAGCTCCTTGGCCACGCGCTTGGCGATGCGGTCCGCCTTCTCCTCCGGGCTGGCGTTCCAGCCGCAATGGCGGCCGCGGCAGCCCGCCAGCAGCAGGGCCCCGGCCGTGATGGCCACCACCGGAAACGCGAAGCGAAACAATCGTCCGACCAACATAAGAATCTCCTTTGTCGAAACCGGCTACCCGCCGGTGCCGGTTCCCCGGCGCGCCGGATCCCTCCGGCTACCTGGAAGAAGATACGGGCCGAAGGTAAGCCCGGCGTATGCGCCATGTAACGGATTGTAACCCGCATTTCCCGGTTTCCGGCCGTTTGCGGGGACCGGACCGGGGCCGGGAGGGATCTGTTGTAGGGGGCGAGGGCAAAAGGTTTTTTCAATAGAGAAAGGTTTTTTCAACAGAGAGGAGGTTCCCTTATGCCGATCCGGAAAAAAACCAGTGCCGCCGCCGCGACGGTGAAGCCGTCCAAAAAGGTCAGGTACGCCGTCGTGGGCCTGGGCTACTTTTCCCAATCGTCCATCCTGCCCGCTTTCGCGCATGCGGGCAAGAACAGCGAACTCACGGCCCTGGTCTCGGACGATCCCGAGAAGCTCAAGAAGCTGGGCAAGAAATTCAAGGCCAAGGGCGCCTACGGCTACGACCAATACCAGGATCTCCTGGCCGGCGGCGAGGTGGACGCGGTGTACATCGCCTTGCCCAACGATATGCATAAGGACTACGCCGTGCGCGCGTCCAAAATGGGCATCCACGTCCTGGTCGAAAAACCCATGGCCGTGACCGAACGCGAGTGCGAGGAGATGATCCGCGCCGCCAACGAGCACCACGCCCGCCTGATGGTCGCCTACCGGCTGCACCTGGACGCGGCCAACCTGACCGCGGTCGAGACGATCAAGGCGGGCAAGATCGGGGATCCGCGGTTCTTCAACAGCGCCTTCTCCATGCAGGTGAAGGACGAGAACATCCGCGTGAAGGCGGAACGGGGAGGCGGACCGGTCCCGGATCTGGGCATCTACTGCATCAATGCTTCCCGCTACCTGTTCCGGGACGAGCCGTATGAAGCCGTCGCCGTCAGCTCCAGGAAAAAGGACGATCCCCGCTTCAAGGAAGTGGAAGAGATGACCTCGGCGGTGCTGCGCTTCCCGGGCGATCGCCAGGCGGCCTTCACCTGCAGTTTCGGGGCCGCGGATATGGCCTACTACAACGTGGTGGGCGCCAAAGGGAACGTCTGCCTGGATCAGGCCTACGATGTCGCCTTCGCCTCCACCTTGGAAACCACCGTGGCCGGCAAGACCAGGACCAGGACCTTCCCGAAAAAGGATCAGGTCGCCGCCGAGCTGATTTATTTCTCCGATTGCGTGCTCAACGGCAGGGAACCGGAGCCTTCGGGACTGGAAGGCCTCGCCGACGTGCGCATCATCAATGCCATCCTGGAATCCGCCCGGACCGGCAAGCCCGTGACCATAGAGCGCGTGGAAAAGCGGACCCGGCCTTCCATCGGCATGGAGATCGACCGGCCGCCGGCGGGCAAGCCGGAATTGTTCCACGCGGAGTCGCCCACCCGGGACTGATCCCCGGTCCGGGATATTTCCCACGGTCCCCTGGGTCCCCCTCAGGACGAGGCCATCCCGGACCACTCCGGAGAGCGGCCGTCCGGAGCACCGGATGACCGCTCTCCGGCTTTACTACCTTATCCACCCATGGACCCGGCCATGACCCAAGGACCCGTGATCACTTACGCCCTCATCGCGTTGAACGTCGCGATTTCCCTGTGGGGATTCTCGGCGCTGAAAAGAGGCGGCGGGGCGTTCAAACGCTTCGTGTTCGCGCCTTTCGAGACGGCGCGCGGGCGCAATCCGGAAAGCGTTTTCCTCGCGCAGTTCTCCCACGCGGACGGGTGGCACCTGTTCTTCAACATGCTCACCCTCTACATTTTCGGGCGGGTGGTGGAAAGGGCGATGGGCATCCACATGCTGACGCTCTATGCCGCCTCCGGCCTGGCGGCCACGCTGCTCATCTTCCTCCTGCGCCGCGACAATCCGGACTACCGGGTGCTGGGGGCCAGCGGTTCGGTCACGGGAATCCTCTTCGCCGCCATCGTGATCGACCCGGGAATGAGCATCACCCTGATGATCCTCCCGGTCTTTCCCATTCCGGCCCCCCTCTTCGCGGTCTTGTACATCCTCTATTCCACCTTCCTGCTCGACAAGCAGGTGGGCAACGTGGCCCATGAAGCGCATATCGCCGGCGGCCTGGCCGGCTTCCTGCTGGCGGGATTCCTGTACCCGGAACATTTCGCGCCCCTCCTGGAACGCGTCCAGCGCCTGCTGCATTGAACGGTTCCGCATCCGGATCCCGGCCCAGGCGCCAAGGCCCGGCGGAAGCCGGCGTTCAGCCTCAGGCCAATTCGAACAGGATGGAATTGCCCCGCTTGCCGGAGGCCTTGATCATTCCCATGCGGGCCAGGCAATAGGTCATGCGCGCGATGCGGAAATAGGGCTGCTTCAGGGCCTTGGCCAGCTCGCGGTTGGTGGAGGGCCCGGTCCAGCCCGCCGGCAAGACCTGCAGGAAATCCCGGCCGCTCTCGAACACGGTGCGGCCGGCCACCTCGAGCAGGATATGATCCTTGATGCTGGTCCCTTTCCGGCGCCAGCTTCCCTTGCCGTCCTCGCAGCGCATCTCCTCTTCCTTCACCAGCACCACTTCCACGGAAAAGCGCGGGTGCAGGAGCAGATGGGGGAAGCTCACCAGTTCGTCGAACAAATCGTAGAGGCTGCCGCGCTTGGGGGATTTCCGCCGGCCGAGGAAGGTCTCGCCGTCCGCGCCGATCCTGGTGATCCATTTCTCCACCGCCACCGGATGCACGATGCGCACGCAACGCTCGGCCAGGAGCCGGTCGAGCTTGCGCTTCATGCTCCCGAAGCTTCCCGTCTGGATTTCGATCACGTCTTCGCCGCGCCGGATGTCCACCCAGTACCCGCCCACCTTCTCTTCCAGGCAATCGCCCGGCCGCGCATACAGGCGTTTCAGGTGCGCATGCAGAGAGCGCTCGCCCAACGTGCCGATCAAGGGGGGTTCCCCGCCCGGGGCGTAAGGAACCGGTTGCGAATCGAGGTCCATCAAGCCAATAGTAACCAATCTCCGGCGACGCCGCCTCGGCCGCCGCGCGGCAGCCGCAAAAACGCGCCGCTAACGGAGCACCAGGTCGGGGGAGACCGGCAGGACGGCGTCCCCCGTCACCACCCGGGATACTTCCGCGGGTCTGAACGGTTCCCAGGTTTCGAAGCGCCTCCCCGAGACCTTGTAGGAAAGGGCCGTCATCGCGACGGCATCCAGGCCCGAGTCGAAAGGGATGCTGAATCCGCCGTTCACCACCGAGACCATGGGAACGTGGATGGATTGCATCAGCTTGGCTTTGCCGTCGGCGTCCGGCTTGTCCCATACCTGTATGACGAAATCGTAGGTCCCGTTCTGCTTGGAGGTGGCGGCGAGGCGGCCTTCCAACATGCAGAGGGAATGCGCGGGGATGACGGCGAGGATTATGAACAAGAGAACCGGAGCGGATTTCCTTCCCATTGAGAACTCCATAAGACCTCCTTTAAGGACTGCCTATTGTGACCCTTATTTTACCGGTAGTCAACCCAAAATCCCTTGCGCACAAGCCCGAAATAGGAGTGAAAATCGAAATCCGGCGGGAATCCGGGGCCGCGAACCGGCCCGAATCGGAAACGATGGGAAAGATGGGGAGGGCCGGAGCGGCGCGGTCCGCGTTCCAGGCCCAATGCGGAGCGATTCCTCGGAGGAGCGCCGCACTCCCGGTGGGGAAAATACCCTTTGCGAGGCCGGAAGTCCGTGATCGCGCTCACGTCTCCGGGAATCAGGAGCGGGATTTGTGCCCCCGTCGAGACCGTGGTAAAATGGGTGGGGCGATTTTATCTTAATCCGAAGCGACGGGAGATTGACCCATGGGAACCCTGCAAGACCTTCTCGACCTGCTCTGGCGCGATTACAGCGCCCTGAACCCCCAGGCCCGCCGCATCCACGATCTGCTCGAAGGGCGCGGCGAAACCATCGTCAACGATCATATCGCCTTCCGCACTTTCGCCTATCCGGGCATGGACGTCAAGGCCATGGCCGCCCCCTATGTCGCGCTCGGCTACCGCCCCGGCGGCGAATACGTCTTCCCCGAAAAGAAACTCACCGCGGTCCATTACCGGCACCCGGACCCGCTGATTCCCAAAATCTTCATCAGCCAGATCCACCTCGATCTCTTGAGCGCCGGTTCCCGCTCCATGCTGCTCGGCCTCATCAACCAAGTGCCCCGGGAGTTCCTCGCGCGCCCGGACTGGTCCGCCGGCGGCCGCCCTTGGAACCTCGACTTCACCGTGTTCGAGGCCCTGGAACGGGAAAGCGAATACGCGGCCTGGATGTCCGCCTTCGGATTCCGCGCCAACCATTTCACCGTCTTCGCCAATGCCTTGCGCACTTTCCCCCATCTCTCCGCCCTGAACGATTTCCTCAAGGCCCGGGGCTTCCGCCTCAACGCCTCCGGGGGCGAGATCAAAGGGAACCCCGGCATCTTCCTGGAGCAATCCTCCACCCTGGCCAACGAAGCCGATGCCCCCTTCCGGGACGGCGTCCGCAAGGTGCCGGGCTGCTACTATGAATTCGCGCGCCGCTATCCCATGCCGGATGGGGCGCTCTTCCAGGGTTTCAACGACAAGTCCGCGGACAAGATCTTCGAATCCACCGATCGCAAATCCCGGTGAGCGGCAAGCCGGGCCTTACGGGCCCGGGGCGGCCATTCCCAGAATGCGGTAGATGCCGGCCAAGGCGGCCCGGCTTTCCCCGGGCAGGGAAGGATCGGCCAAGTCCTTGGGAAGCAGCCGGTCGCGGTAGTGTTCCTCCACCCACGCCTTCAATTTCCCGTACAAAGCCTCGCCGAACTTTACGCCCGCGGGGACCTGCATCCACTCTTTCTCCGTCAAAGCCACGCGCAGGCGCAGGCAGGCGGGCCCGCCGCCGTTCCGCATGCTCTGCCGCAGGTCCGCGAACTCCACCCGCGTGATGCCCAGGCCCCGTCCGGGCAGGGCCTCCAGGTATTTCCGCGTGCGCGGATCGCGGCGGCATTCGGCCGCGGCCAGGAGCAGCGTCCCGCCGTCCGGCAAGGTCAGGATCTGGCTGTTGAAGAGATAGGTGGCCACGGCCGCGTCCAACGGCACCTCGCGGGACTTCACTTCGATGATGCGCAGGCTGCCGCCCTCGCCTTGCCGGCCCCGCAGGCCCCCGACGTTCATCACCGCGTAGCTGCGCCGGAGTTCCTGCAGGGCCTCGGCCTGGTCCTTGAAGGCCGCCTGGTGGCAGAACAGCAGGTTCCCGTTGCCCACCGAGATCACGTCGTTGTGGAACACGCCGGCGTCGACGGCGGCGGGGTTCTGCTCCAGGAAGACCGCGCGGCCGGGATCCAGGCGGTGGAGCCGCGCCACCGCGATGGAAGCCTCCACGCTCTGGCGGGGCAGAAACCTGCGGGTTACCCCGGGCGGAGCGCGGCCTCCGGCGCGGCCCGCGGAGGCCGCGGCCTCGAGGCCGTACACGAAGACCTGGAGACCGGGCGCGCCGTGGGAAGGCGCCAGGCGGATATGGTTGGCGGCGCCTTCGTCGCCGAAGAAGCGGCCGGGCGGGAGCGGATCGTGATGGGCGAAGCGGGGGCCCGGGAACAGTTTCCGGAGCAGGGCGGCGGTGTGCGGCGGCTCCACGCTGCGGTGGAGCTGGCTGGCCAGGTTCGCCGGCGTGAAATGCACCCGGCCGTCCGCGCTGTCGGCGGAAGGGGACACGGTGGCGGCGTTGGCGGTCCACATGGCGGAAGCGCTGTAACAAGACGCCAGCAGGACCGGATCGGCCTTGGCGGCTTTCGCCAGGACCTCCCCGTCGGACCCGGAAAAGCCCAGCCGGCGCAGCCAGGCGATATCGGGGCGGTCCTGGGGAGGAAGCACCGCCTGCGCCACTCCCAGGGCGGCCACGCGGCGCATCTTCTCCAGGCCTTGCAGGGCGGCCTGCCTGGGATTGGCGGGCTTGCGCTTGTTGGCTTGGGAGGCCACGTTGCCGTGGGCCAGGCCGGCATAGTTGTGGGTGGGTCCCACCAAACCGTCGAAATTGGCTTCCAAGGCCGCAGGCGATGGTTTCCTGTTCACGCTGGCCGGGCTCCTTCCATTCCCAACAGTATACAACCCGGGCGTGGCCCCTATCCGCAATCAGGCTAGAAGCGGAACCCCAGTCCGAAACCGATCAGGATCTCGCTCCCGTCGAAATCCCGGCTGCCCTTGGGGAACCTGGGGTTCTCTTGCATGAAGCGCGCATCGCAACGCGCCAGGAAGCCATTCCCCATCAGCCATTGCAATTCAGGCCCGGCATACCAGCCGATCCCCGAACCCGCG
Organism: Fibrobacteria bacterium; assembly: GCA_035275285.1. GTDB lineage: Bacteria > Fibrobacterota > Fibrobacteria > UBA11236 > UBA11236 > Chersky-265. The sequence continues at coordinate 10,345 of DATENA010000009.1, forward strand.
TCATCGTTGAATCGGAAATCCTGCTGGGATTCGACGAAGTCCTTGTATTCCTCGGCGAAGGCCAGCCGGGTATAGTCCAGGCCGGCGGCCACTCCGAGTTGCAGCACCCCCTTGCCCGCCTCCATCTGCCAGGGCACGGCCACGAACCCCAAATCGGTGCTCCAGGCATTGGTATAACCCATCGGCTCGGTGCCGGAGGCCGTGGCGCGGCCCCACAAGCCGCCCGTCCCGACATGGATTCCCATGCGATCGAAAAAAAAGTAGCGCAAGGCGATGGTGAATCCGATTTTTTCGACGTTGGCTTTGTCGCCATCGTCGTTCACCAACCCGGACCTTTTCTGGAGGCCGCCCGTCACGCTTCCGATCCTGAAGTCCGCCAGCACGTGCAATCCCTGGGAGCGGGTGGACCGGCCTCCGTTCCGCATTTTCTCCGTCGCCACCAGCTTGGTTCTGAGCATGGTCCCGGGTTCCGTGATCTTGACGTTGTATTTCCCTTCCAGCGAGTCCGTTTCCGAAAGGTGGTTGCGGGCCATGATGAATCCGGCCGTGACGTCCTGCCGGAAAAAATAGGTGCTGTCCGCCTGGAAGTCCAGTTCCACCATGGCGGTGTTCTCCGCCACTGAGAACAGGCGATGCCTTCCCGGATTGAGGGAAAACCAGATGTGCTGGCCGGCCTTGTTGCTGCCCGCTTCCAGGGTGTCGATGCGCGTATTCTCGGCGAACACGTTGAACGAAACCCGCGAAGCGTACCGGGAAGGCCTGGCGACGTAGACGGTCGCCATCCCGGGAATCCTGGCCTTGGCGCCGGGCAGCACGAACCCTTCCGTTTCCTTTTGCAGGTCCGGGAGCGCGGCCGGGGCGCATCCCAGGAATGGCAGGCAGGCGCAGAACAGGGCGGGGATCGCGAAGATCGTTCGGTTCGACACGTGAAATCCTTTCGGAACGGGCGCCCGAAAGCGTAACAATCCGGGCGGGAATTTTCACCGGTTCCGGATGGCTTGCGCGGGTTGCGGCGGAGCGGATTTTGGGGATTGGGAGTTCGAGGATCCAAGGGTTCAAGGATCGATGCCGGGGGGCAACCGGGCGGGAACCTTGGCCGCCGCGGCTTCCAGGGAAGCCACGGGATAGGCGCAATAATCCGCCGCATAGGAGGCGCTGGGCCGATGGTTCCCGCTTTCCCCCACGCCGCCGAAGGGCAGCTTGCCGCTGGCCCCGGTGGTCTGGCGGTTCCAGTTCACCACCCCCGCGCGGATGCGGAGGTGGAACGCGTCCCAAAGGTCCCGGCGATCGCTGATCAGCCCCGCCGCCAGGCCGAAGCGGGTGCGGTTGGCTTCTCCGATGGCCGCGTCGTAGGAATCCACCCGGATCACCTGCAAGAGCGGGCCGAAGAATTCCTCGTCGGGACGCTCCCGCGCCCCGGTCATGTCCACCAGGCCCGGGGCCAGGAACGCGGAGGATCGTTCCTCGACCCGTCCGCGGGCCAGCTTGCGCATGGGGACCAGGATCCGTCCGCCGGCCTTTTCCAGGGCGGCCTGGGCTTCCAGGAGCCGTTCCGCGGCGGCGGCGGAGATCACCGGTCCCAGGAACGGCTCGGGCACGTCTTCCGGGGCGCCCACGCGCAGGCGCGGCAGCAGGGCCAGGAGCGCGTCCAGGTGCCTGTCCCCTTCCGGCCCCGCGGGCAGGATCAGGCGCCGCGCGCAGACGCAGCGTTGCCCGGCGGTGACGTAGGCCGATTGGGCCGCGAGGTACGCCGAGGCTTCCGCGTCCGCGCAGTCCCACACCACCAGGGGATTGTTGCCGCCCAGCTCCAGGGCCAGGATGCGGCCGGGATGATCGGCGAAGAGGCGGTTCAAGGCCGCCCCGGCGGCGCGGCTGCCGGTGAAGAACAGCCCGTCCAGGCCGGGATGGGAGGCCAGGGAAACCCCCGTGCTACGTCCCCCCTGGACCAGGTTGAGGACCCCGGCGGGCAGGCCCGCCGCCGCCCAGATCTCCGCGGCCGCCTCCCCCACTCCCGGGGTCAGTTCGCTGGGCTTGAACACCACGGTGTTGCCGGCCAGCAGGGCGGGGACGATGTGGCTGTGGGGCAGATGCCCGGGCAGGTTGAACGGCCCCAATACGGCCGCCACGCCGTGGGGACGGAAGCGTTTGACGGCGGTGAACCCGGCCTGCGGAAAGGAGGTCTCCGCGCAGCGCTCCCGGAAGGCCTCCAGGGAATTGGCCACCTTGGCGATCATGGTCTCCACTTCCTGCCGGCATTCCCACATGGGCTTGCCGGTCTCCCGGGCGATGGCCACGGCCACGACGGCTTCCCCGGACAGGTCCGCCTGCAACCAGTCCGCGTAGGCCCGCAGGTACCCGGCGCGTTTCTCCGGGCCCAGCGCGCTCCAGGCCGGGAAGGCCGCGCGCGCCGAGGCGACCGCGGCATCCACGTCCGCCGCGTCCGATTCCCTTCCCGTCCAGGCGGGCAGGCCGGTGGCGGGATCGGTGGAATGGAACTCCGCCCCCGCGGCCGTCCGCCAGGCGCCTCCGATGCGGTTTCCCTTGCTCATGTTCCCGCTCCCGGGTCCTTTCCGCCGCCCATCATGCGATGGGCCGCAGCGGCGCGATGCGCACCGCGTCGCCTTTCTTGAGGTCCAGCGCCAGCGCGGTTTCCCTGCCGATTTCGACGCCTTTTCCGGGGACGATCGCCAAGGTCGCCGCCGTGGCGCGGAATCCCTGCGAATAGGTATTGGAAACGATATACGGATCCGAATCGATGGGTTTGCCGGCGATCTTCCAGACCTCCGCGGTGCGGCTCTCGCGCACGGTGCGGATCTCGTCGGTGGCGCAGCTCACGATGGGACCGGCCTCGAAAATGTCCACCATCCCCGAGAACGCGAAGCCTTCGCTTTCCAGCAGCTTGACCGCGGGCACGCTTTCGGAATGCACCCGGCCGATCACGTCCTGGGCCACCTTGGGAAGCAGGGGGATGTAGATGGGATGCTTGGGCATCAGGTCCGCGATGAACTGCTTGTCCTTCATCACCAGGGCGTCCGCCTTGGGGAAGTCCAGGTCGAAGAAATGCCGCCCCAGGGCGTCCCAGAACACGGATCCGCCTTTTTCGTCGATGACGCCGCGCATCTCCGCCAGCACCACCGGATCGAAGAACTGCCGGTGGTCGGCGATGAAGACGAAGCGGCTCAGGGACAGCAGCCTGCCGTTGGCGCCCTTGCGGGAGGCCGGGGACAGGAACAGGCTGCCTATCTCGGAGGGGCCGTTGTGCTCTTCCACCAGGTGCAGGGCGCTGACTTCCTTGCGCACCTTGAGCATCTTGGACTCCGCCACCGTGGACACGATGCGGTAGGAATAGAAGGGCTCGAAACCGCCCACCTTGGAGACGATGCCGGCCGTGCCCACCACCTTGCCCCTTTCCAGATCCTCCATCACGAACAGGTAGGTCTCGCCGCCGGGCTTGTCCGCCATGCGGGAGAAGCCGCGCTGGGATTCCTTGATGCGGCGCTTCAGCAGGGGGCGATCATGGGGCAGGGTGGTGAGGCCGAAGCTGGCCTGGGAAGACAGGTCCATCAGCGATTCCAGGTCGTCGGCCTGCACGGGGCGGATGATGACCATGGTTCAAGCCTTGCCTTTCTCTTCGGGAGCCGGGCCCGGAGCGGCGGCTTCCGCGGCCGCGAAGTCCGACAGCACCCGCTCCAGGATCGGGAAGGCGGCATCGATATCGGATTCCTCCACGCCGCCCACCGGCAGCAGGAAGCGGGCCTTGGCCGTCTTGTCGCCGGCGATGAACCCTATCACTCCGGCTTCGAACAGCTTGCGCAGGAAGCGCGCGACCTTGTCCGGGTCCCCGCCCAAAGGCGTGAAGGCGATCATCCCGCCCATGCCGAAAGGCCCGGCAGCCAGGTCCGGACGGCGCAGGGCCAGGTCCTCGAGCTTGTCCGTGAAGCGCCTGCCGAGGCGCATGATCTTCCCGTCCGGGCCCAGGAAGCCCTGTTCCTCCATGGCGCGCAGGATCACGGAAGCCGAGCGGATGGCCACCGAAGGGGCCGTGAAGGTCTGGCTCACCAGGCCGGGCTTGGGCCGGTACTCGGCGCGGATCAGGGTCGCGCAGGCCTGGCTCAGCTTGCCCAAGGTCACCGCATCCACGAATTCGTCCAGGCCGAAATGCTGGAAGGCGAAATACTCGGAAGTGCGGCCGAAGGTCTGGATCTCGTCGGCCAGCACGGCCACGCCCGCGGCGCGCAGGGTCTGCATCAGGGCGCGGAAGAATTCCGCCGTGCCGGGCACGTAACCCCCGCCTTCCCCTTGGATCAGTTCGAAGATCATGCAGGCGTGCAGGCCGGGATGGCGCGCCAGATGGCCCTTCACCGCCGCCACCGCTTCCGCGGTGCTTTCCGCCGGCCGGGCCTCGTCGTAGAAGGGAACGTGGTCCACCGCCAGCATTTCCGGCAGGCCCTGCCGGTAGGCGGCCTTGTCCGTCACCTGGGACAGCGCCAGGGTGCGTCCCGCGAAGCAATGCTCGAAGGCGAGCACGCGGTGGGCCGGAAAGCGTTTCTGGAAAATCGCCTTCAGGGCGTTCTCGTTCGCCATGGCGCCGCTGCCGGTCAGGAACCCATGCGCCATTTTCGCGCCCTTGCGGTTGGCGGCGGCCAGCAATTGCCGGAGCAGTTCCTCGCTGTCGGCGTTCTGCTGCAGGTTGCCCTGCATCACGGTGTTCTCCAGGGCCGCGTCCACGCCCGCTTCCAGCAGGGAGGGATGGTTGTGCCCCATGTAATGCACGCCGATGCCGGTGATGAAATCGTATTTCACGCTCCCGTCGGCCAGCTCCACCAGGGCGCCGCGCCCCATGCCGCTCCCCAGGTAGGGGTAGTACAGGGACGCGCCGCGGTTGGCGGCGAAGCGCGCCAGGGTTTCCGCGTAGCCTCGGCGCAATTCCGGATCGGGCGGGCGGATGCCCGTGAGCAGGGCCTGGTGATCGCGCAAGGTCTCGCGCAGGAGACGTTTCGCCTCCGTTACCCTGGGATCCTCCGCCAATGCTTCCGCCGCCAATTTCGCCACGTCGCTATCCTCCTTTTCCCGCACCTTCGGAATCCGCCGCGCCCGCGGCGGCCCCCGCCCGCGCGGCCGGCCACGCCAGCTCGCCCGAGCCCAATCGCATCAGCAACAGCGCCGTCAGCCGCGCCCGTTCCGGCAGGCTGTCCAGCGCCAGCCACTCCAGGGGGCCGTGGATGTTGTCGCCGCGGGCCCCCAGGGTATCCACGTTGGGAAGCCCCGCCGCCGCCAATTTGTTCCCGTCCGACACGCCGCCGCTCGCCTGCCAGCGCAGATCAAGCCCCAGGTCCCTGCCGCAGTCCGCCGCCGCCCGCAGCAAATCCAGGGTCCCGCCCTCCAGGGGCTTGGGCGGCGAGGTGAAAAGCCCGTGCAGCTCCAGGGAGTAGCCATCGCGCGCGGCGAACCCGGAAGCCAGGCCGCGCAGGAAATCCTCCGCCGCCGCCTGGTCCCCCGCGTCCCACGCCCGCAGGTTGAAGCGCGCGATGGCCAGATCGGGCACGCGGTTGAGCGCGCCGCCGCCTTCCACCTTCCCCACGTTCACGTCCAGGCCGGGCCGGCCCTTGCCGAACCGTTCCAGTTCCACGATGAACTCCGCCAGCGCGTGGATGGCGTTGCGGCCCAGATGGGGATCGCGGCCCGCATGGGCGGCCCGGCCGCGGATCACCGCCGCGAAATTGCCGGACCCCTTGCGCGCGCCCACCAGGTTCCCGTCGGGCAGGCAGGGTTCGAAGAGCAGGCCCAGATGGTTGCGTCCCGCCGCTTCCCGCAGCAGGGGCAGGGATCCGGGGGAACCCAGTTCCTCGTCCGGATTGAGCAGTACTTCCCAGCCCACCCGGGCCGCGAAAGGACTGGCCTCCAAGGCTTCCAAGGCCTTGAGCAGGATGACCAGGCCGCCCTTGGCATCCGCCCCGCCCGAAGCGTGCAGGACCCCCGGCTCCAGGCGCGCGGCCTCGGCTCCGCCCGCAGGCGTCCCGCTCCCGTACACCACGTCGTAATGGATGCCCAGGAAAACCCGCAGGGGCGCGTCGGGGCGTTTGCGGAAGCGCAGGGCCTTGCCCAGGGGAAGCCGCGCCTGGCGCCCCAGGGAATCGATCACGGCCATGGGCGGGAGCTCCAGTTCTTCGCAAGCGCCGCCCAGCGGAGCGAAAGCGGCTTTCAACTTGGCGGCCATATGCGCCAGGCCTGCCAGGTCTTGGCTGCCGGAGCGCACCCCCACCCAATCGACGACGAGATCCGTCATCGCGGAGGATTGCGCCGCAAGGTTTGCGAGATAAGGGGCATAGCGCTGCATGTTCGGACGCGGATCCTGTTGAGGTCCTGGATGGTTCCCGAGTCTATAATTCAAAAAAATCCCAATAAAGTCAAGATCCGCACTGCATCCGGGCCTGGAAAAACGGAAAGGAGGATCGGGAAGTCCGCAAATGGGAAGAGCCCGGTGTTTAGCCGAGCCTCCCGCACCGGGTTTTGATTTTATTGGGGAGGTACCGCATGATTATACCCGCCCCAGCGCAGGCCCCTGACCTGCTCACGAGAACGAGTCTAGAGGGTGGCGCGGAAGACCGTCCAGTACATTTCACCTTCAATGCCGAGCAATCGGCCCGGGCCGGAAAACCGGGTCATTCCTGGGGATTTCCGGAATCGGAAGAGGTTCCGGCGGCCGGACGCGCGCCGGTCCGGACCGGCATGGCTTCCGGAAGCGCTCCCGCGCCCTCTTCCAGGCTGCACGGGAACAGCTGCAAGGCCAGCGCATAGATGCGGTCCCCCTGCCCGCCGCCGCCGTCATCCGATTCGGCCAGCTCGCGCACCTCCGCGCGCAACGCGTCGATGCGCTTCTTGATGCGCTCGCGGCCCCGCGGGGAAATCGAGAAGGAAGCGACGTTGAACTGCCGCTCGGAAGGCGGAAAGCGGTCCAGGTTCTCCAGCGCCAGGCCGATGAACGCCTTGTTGTGCTCCAGGGCGGCGGCGCCCCGGAAAGCCTTGCCCGCGGCCAGATGGCGATCGTTCACGCCATAGCCGTTGGCCAGCTTCTTGATCAGCTTCAACTCCAGCAGGACGCGGATGGCTTCTTCCACCTGCTCCGGAGACAAGGAGGGGAAGATGTTCTTGGCGATGCGGGCCGGGCTGGAATGGTCCGGGTGCAATCCGAAGTAATGCCAGACCACGCCGTAATACCAGCGCGCATAGAAGCGGTGCTGGGATTCGCCGAGCGTGCGGGCGCGCGATCCGTGGAAGCGGGCGAGCCGGGCATGGTAATGGCTCTTTTCCTCGGCGGATTTCGATTGGTTGAACTGGATCAGCAGTTCGAAATAGTCCATCTCCGCCGGTTCCAGTCCCATGGCCCGGCCGAGCCTGAGCCGCAGGTTCTGGCTCAGGTTCTTGCGGCCCTTGATCACGGCTGAAATGAAACTGGAACTGGAAAGAGACAGACCGGGCGATCGCGCGAAAGCGCGCAGGGAGAATTCCCGATCCCGGGATTTCCGGTGCGCGAAAAACCCTTCCAGAAAGGTCCGATAGTCCAGGTATGAAAATATCCGGGGCGGTTCTTGCGGGGCCGTGGATCCCATGTCTTGGCTTTTCCTCGGGAATCGGTGGGAACGAATGGGAAAACCCGTTGCGCACCAAAAGTACGCACTTTAAGCCATGATCGGCAACCCGCATTAGAGGGCTAAAATTATGATTTATGGGCGGTTCCAATGCCCTGGGGATGGGTCAGCGGAATTCCATTTTCATTCGGCACGCAACAAAGGGAGATGCGGTAACGCCCCAAAAGCGGTAAAAGCCCCTCCGCGCCCTCCCCGGGTCAGCGGAAGGCGGGTCAGGCAGTCGAGTCCGGACCGCCCCTCGGCATCTCCCCCATTTGCAGGGGCCTTCCAACGGGAGGCCCCTGTTCATTTCCGCTTATCGGGGATGGGTTCTTTTTGTCGGGGGCCCTATCTCCATTGATATGGAGCGGTCGCGCTTCCCTCCCAACTTTATTTTTTCTTCGCCTTCGGATGGAAGGGCTTCGCAAGAGCACGGGCAGGGAATGTCACGGAGAAGCGGCAATGACGGAGGCGGGCCGTGACGTTCATCGTTTCCGATGCGCCCGGTGACGATAAAAGCGACGAGACAAAATGCGACTTCCATATCGTGAAGCGCAGGAGCGCATTGGAGAGGATTCAATAGCCCACTTGAAAATGAAAACAAAGAGGGGGTAGTCATGAAGCCAATGAATATGGGCCTAAAATTTCTTACTTTATGGCTCTGTTCCTTGAATGCCAAGGAATCGAGCGAATGGTCCGAAACCATTATGAGATTTGCCGGGCTGAAGTGAGTTTCATGCTTTCGTAAAACGCGAATGGCCTTCGGGGGTTCCAAAATCGAAAATGAATAGTACGCGAATTTGAAGCCGGACGAAATCATCCTGGACGGATCCGAAGGCGAAGGCGGGGGGCAAATCCTCCGTTCCTCCCTGGCCCTGTCCATGGCCACCGGAAAGCCGTTCCGCATCCATCGCATCCGCGCCGGCCGCAAAAAGCCGGGCCTGATGCGCCAGCATCTGGCCTGCGTCAAGGCCGCGGCCCGCGTGTGTTCCGCCCAGGCGGAAGGGGCCGAACTCGGATCCATGGCCCTGTCTTTCCGGCCCGGTCCCATGGTCCCGGGCCGCTATGCGTTCTCCGTGGGCAGCGCGGGCAGTTCCACCTTGGTCTTCCAGACCTTGATGCCGGCCCTTATCACCACGGGCAGGCCCTTCGAAATCACCCTGGAAGGCGGAACCCATAATCCCGCCGCGCCTTCCCTGGATTTCCTGGATCGCGTCTACCTGGCCGCCCTGAGGCGCATGGGAGTGGACGCCGTCATCACGGTGGAGCGCCGCGGCTTCTTTCCTGCCGGCGGCGGCAAGTGGACCGCGGCGGTCGTTCCCGGCGGTGCGCTTATGCCCTTGCGGATTCCCGAACGCGGACGGAGGCTCGGGCAAACGGCCAAGGTGCTCTGGAACCGCATCCCGCCCCAAGAGCCCGAGCGAGCGCGGGCCCATCTCTCGGCCGGCCTGGGCTGGGACCCTGCCGACGTCGAAACCGAAGAGGCCGTGGAGTCGCCGGGCCCGGGCAACGTGATCCTGGCGGAGTTGCGCTACGAGCATATCACGGAGATGGTCACCGCCTTCAATCCGTTCGGCGCTTCCCCGGAAGCGGTATGCGACGGATTGATGGCGGACGTCCGCCGCTACCGGGAACACGAGGCGCCGGTAGGGTGGCGTTTGGCGGATCAAGTGCTGTTGCCGATGGCGTTGGGAGAGGGCGGGACGTTCCGCACCATGCCCCTGAGCAGGCATACCCTGACCAATATCGAAACGATCGGCCGATTTTCGGAACGGAAGATAGAGGTGCGGGAGGTGGGCGGGGGCGTGGTGGAGGTGGGAGTCTCAGCGAGTCATTAAAGACCGCGATTCAGCGTATTGCCTTGAAAGGCGCCGGATATCCGGCTCCATGCCAAGCTGGAAGCCGGGAAAAACGGCGAAGCGGTGCCGCCGAATGAGGACATCGGCGATTCCACGCCCCTGATCCACGATACGGTCCCGATCGACCAGGCGTTCTTCGCTTTGAATCCGCCGGGCGGGAAGCGATCAGTTCCAGTTGTCGATTTTCAGATCGCGGGGCGAAGGCTTCCCTTTTCCGGTCGCCAGGTATTCCCGGAGGCTTAGCAGGAAGACCGCCCACTTGGTGCTGCAATGGTTCGTGAACTCGACCGCCTCGCGCCAGTTCCTATGGCCGAAGAGGAGGATGGTCTGGCCGTCCTGCTCGGATAGCTCGAAGGTGACGTCGGTCCCTACCCATTCGGGCGGCCCGTCCACGCAGCGCCAGCGGACATTCTTCGGGGGATTGAGTTCCTTCGCTTCCATGACCATTTCGCCTTTGAGCTCGCCGGTGGGCGTCCGGAAGGTGAATTTGATTTTCCCTCCGATCCGTTCCTCGCCCGCGGTTTCCTCGGTCCACCACTGGGCCAGGCCTTCGAGGGTTGTCAGGGCTTTGTAGACTCGGGTTGCAGGGGATTTGATCCCGATGCGATGGATGATGTCGACCATATTTGCCTCCGGAAAGGGTGAGACAGGGAAAGCATACGCTTCGGTCGCATTGCCCGGTCAACTATGGCCTTGAGGCTTTCGGGGACCGTTGGGCGCTCTTGATCCTGCGGGACATCGTTTTCCGGGGGAAAAGGACTTATGGCGAGTTCCTCAAATCGGAAGAGGGGTTCGCGACCAATATCCTGGCTTCCCGCTTGGAACGGCTGATGGGGGCGGGCATCCTCCGGCGCGAGGCGGATGAAGCGGATGGGCGGAAGGATATCTATTTCCTCACCGAAAAGG
>DATENA010000010.1:0-17134 GCA_035275285.1 Fibrobacteria bacterium
AGCACCTGGACGCAATCCCCAACACCGGGATGAAAGCTCCCGGCCCGGCTCCGCGAAGGCTATGAAACTCCTAAAAAAGCGCCGTCAGGGAATTATCAATTCGATCCGGAGCGGCCCGTCATCATTGCATGCATGTCCGGTTGTTGGGACAATAAGCCATGGTCAACCCAATCCGGAAAGCAGGCAACGCCACCATGAAGGGCAAACTCGCAATCCTCGGCTATTCCCTGCTGGCTTTGTCCCTGATCGCCTGCGCTCCCACCCGGAGCAAGGGCAGCCGGGACCTGGCCCTGATCCGGGCGGCCGAAAAGGGACAGACCAAAGAAGTATACCGACTCATCGAGGCCGGGGCGGACGTGAACGCCCAGGACTCCGAAGGCTGGACCCCTTACCTGGCCGCCTCTTCCATGGGCCACCTGGATGCCATGCGGGTCCTGCGGGCCTTCGGCGCCAAGACGGCGGCCCCGGAAATGGATCCGCAGAACGTGGCGCACCGTTACCTGACCAACAACTAAACTGACCAACAACTAAAGCGCGCCCCTTGGGACCAAGGTGCTTTGCGGACGGCGGCCCGGGTTCTTCCCGGGCCGATTCTTTTTAGGCCGTTGCGGGCGGCAAAAAGGTAGTCGGGTCGCATCGCAGGAAATAATTTGTAGGGGCACGGCCGCTGCCCGGCCGGAAAAAGCGAAAGACCGGTACCCATCATGGAATTCAAAGACTATTACAAATCCCTGGGCCTGGAAAAAGGCGCGGACGCGGACGCCGTCAAGAAAGCGTACCGGAAGCTGGCGGCCAAGTACCACCCCGACAAGAATCCCGGCAGCAAGTCCGCGGAGGATCGCTTCAAGGAAATCAACGAGGCCAACGAAGTGCTTTCCGACCCGGAAAAGCGGAAGCGCTACGATGAGCTGGGGGCGAATTGGAACCCGCAAAGCGGACCCGAAGGCGCCTATGACTGGAGGCAATATGCGGGCGCGGGCGGAGGCCGGGGACGTTCGCGGACCTTCACCCAGGAAGACCTGGGCGAGATGTTCGGCGGCGGAGGCGGGTTTTCGGATTTCTTCGAGACCTTTTTCGGGGGCGCGGGCATGGGCGGAGGCGCCGGACCGGGACGGGGGCGGCAAGGGGGCGCCTGGGGCGGATACCAGGCCCAAAGGCCCGGGGACGACTACCAGGCGGACGTGGAGATCAGCCTGGAGGAAGCCTATCAGGGCGCGAAGAAGATCCTGGAGATCAACGGGAAGAAACTGCGCCTGCAGTTCAAACCGGGGATTGCCGACGGCAAGGTGATCAAATTGGCAGGCAAGGGCGGCGAGGGCACGAACGGCGGGCCTGCGGGGGATTTCTACCTCCGCATCCACGTGAGGCCCCATCCGCTTTTCGAGCGCCGCGGGGACGATCTGCACATGACCCTGCGCCTGGAAGCGCAGGACGCCGTGATCGGCAAGACCGAGGAAATCCATACCCTGGGCGGCGGCGTGAAGCTGCGCATCCCTTCCGGGACGGACAACGGCAAAGCGTTCCGCCTCAAAGGGCAGGGCATGCCGATCTATGACAAGCCGGGCGCCAACGGCGACCTGTATATTACGGTCGGACTGGCCCTGCCGGCCGACCTCAAGCCTGAGGAAATCGAATTCTTCCGCAAGCTGGCCGAGGCGCGGCGCAAGTAATTCCGGGATAAACCCCTCGCCGATAGATTCCCGTCGAATCAAGCTCGCCTATTTCGGCAAAAATGATATTTTCGGGAAAAAACTGGAGAACCCAGAAGTCCTCGTTTAAAAGCCATGCCTGAAGAAGGATAGCCTGGAATGGTGAGAAAAATAGCCAAATTGTCTCGCCCACCCTCAATTAACCCAAACTTCTGAAGTTTTTTGTGTATTTTTTCTTTGGAGTTATTTGCGGGCAAGCTTCTTTAAGAGGGTAATCATCCCTCGTGACGGAAAGTGAGACACATCGTGAACCCTACTACTACTTCCGCAGCTTCCCGTTCCAACCAGGCATCCGTTTCGGGTCATGGGGAACCCCCCGTCTCCAAAACCCGGCGCGGCTCCCAGGTGGAGTTCGTCAAGGACAAGGACAATGACAGCCTTTCCCTTTATCTCAACGATATCAAGAAGGCGAAGACCCTCTCCCTGAAGGAAGAGGGCGAGCTCGCCCTCCGGATCCAGCAAGGGGACAAGAAGGCCCTGCAAACCCTGGTCGAGGCCAATCTGAAGTTCGTGGTGGCCGTTTGCCGCAACTACCAGTATCAAGGCCTTTCGATGGGGGATCTGATCAACGAGGGCAACCTGGGCCTCATGCGCGCCGCGCAACGCTTCGACGCCTCCATGGAATACAAGTTCATTTCCTACGCCGTGTGGTGGATACGCCAGGGCATCCTCACGGCCTTGGCGGAACAATCCCGCATCATGAAGATCTCCGCCGGCAAGGTCGGGGTCATGCACAAGATCGGCAAGGCCAGCCAGAAGCTGGAGCAGAAGCTGGGCCGCGCGCCCCGCTTGGGGGAAGTGGCCGAGGCGATGGGCCTGAGCGAGCTCGAGGTGACGGAGTGCCTGCAATTGGCTTCCGCTCCCCTCTCCCTGAACAAGCCCACCCCGGGCGAGGAAGAGGGCAGCCTGGAAGAGTGCCTGGAAGACCGGGACTCGGACGGCCCGGACAAGAACGCCATGCACAACCTGCTCAAACAGAACCTGGTGGGATTGCTGGAAACCCTGGACGAGCGGGAACAGACGGTGTTGAAGTTGTATTACGGCATCGGCCGCCAGTCCTCCGAGACCATGGAGGAAATCGCCCAGCGGTTCGGCATGACCCGGGAGCGCATCCGCCAGATCAAGGCCAGGGCCCTGGAAAGGCTCCGCCATCCCTCGCGGATCAGCCGTCTGAACCAATTCCAGAATTGAACCTCCCGGTCCGGGCCGCAGGCCCGGCAGGCAACAGCGAAAAGGGCTTTCCGGATTCCGGAAAGCCCTTTTCATGGGGAGGAAAATTGGTCGGGGCGACACGATTCGAACATGCGACCCTCTGCTCCCAAAGCAGATGCTCTACCAGACTGAGCTACGCCCCGATGGGTGGGAACTTACAAAATTCCACTCCCTTTTGAAGGGTCGTGGCGGGGCGCTGCGGCCCCAGAGGATCATTGGTCCAATCCGCGCCGCAATGGGGGTTATTTCAGGGGTTGGGGAGGTCCGGGCTGCGTGCCGGCACTTGGGTGGCCAAGGGAGACGTCATGCCCGGGAGCAGCCCGGCCACGCCGGCGATGCGGGTCTTGGCGAACACCGGTTCCGGCACCACTTCATGGGGACGCCGGATCTCCTTGGCGGGCGCGGCGGCGGGTTGCAGCAATCGCTTGGGCACGGGCTTCAGGTCCCAGACCAGGCCAAGCTTGGAGAGCAGCTTGAGGCCGTAATAGGTGATGTCGATTTCCCACCAGAAGAATCCCTGGCGCGTGGAGTTGCAGTAATGATGATGGTTGTTGTGCCAGCCTTCGCCCAAGGTGATGATGGCCAGGAACCAATTGTTGCGGCTGGTGTCCGTGGTCTGGAAGCGGCGCGTCCCGAATACGTGGGACAGGGAGTTGATGGTGGCGACGCCGTGGAAAAGCACGACGGTGGAGACCACGAAGCCCCATACGAACAATTGCAGGCCGTTGGTGCCCAAGCCCGGGAAATACCGGTGCAGGAACATGCCGATGGGAATGAGCAAACCGCCCATGGCGAGGGGGACGATGGAATCGAAGCGATCGAGGAACATGAGCTCCGGATACTTGGCCAGATCCGGGACCAGGTCCAGACGGGTCGCCACGTTCTTGCGGCGGCTCCACCAGAGCATATGGGCGTCCCAGAAACCCTTCTGCGAGGGGGAATGGGTGTCCTCGGGGGAATCCGAAAAGCGGTGGTGGTGGCGATGGTGGGCGGCCCACCAGAGCGGTCCGCGCTGGGCGGCGGAGTTGCCCAGCAGGGCCAGGGCGAATTGGAACCAGCGGGAGGTCTTGTACGTTTTGTGGGAGAAATAGCGGTGATAGACGCCGGTGATCCCGAACATGCGGACCACGTACAGGAATACCGCCACCGAAAAGGCGGTCCAGCTGAATCCTACGAAGAAGGCGGCCACGGTGCTGGCGCTCATGAGCAGGAACGGGAAAGGGAAGATCCATTTGTCCTGATCGGCATGGCCTTGCTCGGCCTTGGCCTGGGCATGGGTATCGAACCAGGTGATGACTTTGCCGATAAAAGTGGGGGCCTGATTCTCCATGAAATCGCGTCCTTGGATGGGTCGTTGGAAAGGGGGTTCGGGATTCTTGCTAAGGATAATTAAACCAACAAAACGGGTGGTTGCCCATGGGGGAGGCGGAAAGGTTACATCTGTTTACAAATACAACTTTTTACATCTGCCCCATTTACAATCCGGCGCTTTACCCTTCCCTGACTTTCCGCTTGCGGATATACCCAATCAGGCCCCGATTTCGGATAATCCCCAGGTGCGGCCACGGGATATCCCCGTCCGCCGGACGGAGGTTTCTCTTGAAGCAGTTTCTCCTCATCGCGTCGTGCCTGTTGTTCCTCCAATGCGGCCGCACCGGCAAGCTGGGGGCGGGCAAATACGAGGTGGCCGACCAGGAATACAGCAGCCAGAACTACAGCATGCGCAGGCAATTCATGGACCAGGGCGGCTTCGAGGAAAAGCACGTGGTGGATCATTGCCTGCTGATGGAAATGACGGGGAAGTGGGCGCAGGAGGGAGGGACCTTGACCCTCAAGTACGATCAGATCCGGAACCGGGCCACCTGCCATGACTCCCTGCCGCCCTGGTCCCGGGACTCCTCGGAACTGGAAATCCCGGTGCGCAACGTCGCGGGGGACGGGTATGAGTCTTTGCTGGCGGCTTCGGATGGGAAGCCGGAGAAGTGGATCAAGTGGCTCAAGACGGAATAGCTCTGTAGGGGCGGGGGCGGGCCTGGGGGCGCTTCCCGCTCAGGCTTGCAGCTTAATCTGAGGGGACGGTCTTCCGGTCGGCGCGGCGCCATGCCGGACCGCGGATGAGACTCTCTCGCAGTGGGGTCGCGCAGCCGCGGCCCGTCTAGGCTCTGGGACGTTGCATGGCACCGCGCCGACCCGCTGCAAATTCGCGGGAAGCGCCCCCAGGCCCGCCCCCGCCTCCGACGGGTCACCCCGCCGTGCGCCTTTGGGCCGGGGTTCGGGATTCCATTCGATTGGCCTGCAAGGATGCATGCGTTCCCCACGGCGGGTGGAGTGGGTCTTGAGCGCTTCCCGTTCGGAAAATCGATAATTGGAATTGAGAGCCTCTGGCGCCGCGCGCAGGCAATCCTTGCCCGCCTGGACGGCGATCCGCCGCTCCTAGTATCCGAACATGCGCACCACGAGGCGGCCGTTCAACCCCGCATCGGCGTAGGCCACCATCGGCACGCCGGTGAATGTCGAAGCCATCCCATAAACCCCGCCGGCAGTCAAGCTCGCCGATCCTCCGCGTAAACCATGCCAGCCATCGGCCCAGAGCGCCGCCGCTTCCAAGCCGGCCGCCTTGGGGTAAATCGTGTAGAGGACATTGTTCCCGTAGAGGGAGAGCGGGAATTTAGGGCCGGACAAAACGGGGGGTGCCGGCAGGCTTTGCAGGGTGCCGCCGCTGATTTTCCAGATCGAGGTCGGCGAAATCATGGACAAGAAGGTGGCGCCGGAACTGTCGATGGCCATATCCGATAAGGAGATGCCTTTCGGAAATTCATGCGTGCTCACGAACGACTCGGTCGTATCGCCTACCTTCGCGACCGAGAGTTTGCGATACTCACCGTTCATGCCGGAACCCAAGCCGATCATGGCAACCTGGGCGGCAGAGTACCGGATCGCTGTGGAAGCGATACTCCTAAAAAAGATGGGAATCTTTTTCAGCATCAACCAATTCAGCCCATCGTACCGGAGAACGCGCACTTGGGGATCGAAGGTCTCTTCGTAAACCATGTCCAAGAAGAGCATGCTGTATCCGGTAGGTCTGCTGGGATCCTGGTACGCAGTCAGCCGGAAATCGCCATATATGTCCCCCATGCTGAAGCCGATGGTATCAGCAGGTACCCAAGCCGAGCCTCCGGAATATTTATAAACCCGGAGGGGTCTCATGCCATCGGACGCTGATTCCAGAAAAGCCAAATACGGTACGCCTCCAGCTACGGCCATGCTTATTTTCGACACGTTGCCTTCGCCGACGGTCCCGCCCAACTGCTCCCATCCTTTGTCGGGGATTCCCGAGGCGGACTGGCGGTTGCGCTTCACGGTAATCTTCCCGTTCTCGACAAACGCCGCATAGAGGTAACCGTTATTGTATGCGATCTCCACGCCGGTCACGGCACCCTGGGATAACGGCTCCCCCCCGACCAGGGAGTCCGCGACCATAAAGGCTTTGGCGGAATCCAGGTTGGACCAGTTTCCCGCCGTATCCCGCTCTTGCACGTAAAGCGAATGGTAACCCGCAGTCGCCGCCGTATTCAGTTGGGTTTCGGTGGTCTCACCGGAATCGGCGGAAGACATGTCCTTGTTGTCGAAACGAAACCGGAAAAAGCCGGCTCCGCCGCCGCTCGTGCTCCAGGCCCAGCGAGGGCCCGGAAGATAGGTGGGCGTAATCGGCTTCTCGATTATTTTCGGGGCCAGCGGCGGCGTGAGATCGACCCTGATTGCGAACGATCCCGACGCCGACCAATTTCCCGCGGAATCCCGTTCTTGAACGGTCAATTTGTGCAAACCCTCTCCCAAATCGCCTACCGGGGAATAAGACGCCGATTGGGTCAGGGAAAACGTGGTGGCAATGTCGGCGCAATCCATGCAATACCGATAGAACCCCGCGCCTCCGCCTCCAGACAGCCAGGACCAGATGGGCTTGCGGTTGTTGGTGGGCGTGATGCCGGAAACCGTCGGGGCGGTAGGCGGCGTAAGATCCACCACCACCGTCCACGCCGCGGTCTCGGACCAATTGTCCGCCGAATCCGATTCCTGGACATACAGCGTGTGCGCGCCTTCCGCAAGGTTGGCCGCAGGAACGAAGGCTTTGGCTTTGGTGGTGGGCGAGGCCGGGGAGAAAACCGCGGTGTCGAGCCGGATCCGGTATCGGCCGGTACCGTCCCCCCCGCCCGTGCTCCAAGTCCATGTGGGCCGCTGCAAGGAGACGGGCCCCCTTATCGGCATGGTATCCGACAGGGAAGCCTGCGCGCCCACCTTCGGGGGCGGAGGAGGAGCGAGATCGAGGGTGATGCCGGCTTTTCCCGCCAGGGACCAATTGCCGGCGGAATCCCTTTCCGCCACATAAAGAATGTGAAGGCCGTCGGATAGCGGCGCGGGTTTGAAGCTGCGGGCGCCGGTCTCGGTACCCGAGATGGCATCGGGATCATCCAGCTTGAACCTGAAGACGCCCATCCCGTCCCCCTTACCCGACTCCCAAATCCAGGTTGGCGCCGGATTGTTGGGCTTGGAGTCGGCGGACACGCTTACCGCGGGCGGCGGGGGAGGATTCAAATCGATTCTGATCGGTGCGGAAGCCGAGGAGGACCAATTCCCCGCCGCGTCGCGCTCCTGAACGTACAAGACATGCACTCCCGAGTCCAGGGGGGTCAGGGGCATGAAAAGCGTATCATGAGTGGTGGGGGCCGTGGCCGCCGCCCCGCCGTCCAAGATGAATCGGAAGTCCCCGTTTCCGCCACCGCTTGCGGACCAGGTCCAGGTCGGCGATCGAGTATTGACCGGGCTCTTGGCCACTACCTTGGGCTTAATGGGCGCAACCGTATCCAAGTACACCACGACCGAAGCGTAGTTGACGACCCCGGAGCTATCGGACGCATAGCGCCGGATGGTATTCGGGCCTTCCACCAAGGTATCTTTTAGGCGGGATGTTTGCGCCTTCCCGTCCACGCGCCATGCCACTTCGATAATCGGGATATTGGTGAAGGAACTGTCCATGGGGGAATCGATAAGGACGATAGGGCCTTTCACGAGGCGGATCCTCTTGAGGAACAGGGTATCGTTCCCTTCCGAATCCCGGACATAAAAGCGGGCGGAAAAGGTTCCCGTATCCGGATAGGTATGGGAGACCGGCAATAAGGTTTTGGAGGAGTCGTCCCACGATGCATCCCCATCCATGTCCCATCGGAACAGGACCACGGAACCGTATTCTTGTTTTACCTGCGGGACGATATCGAGCCGGCCGCCGACGCCCAGGGTGGTGTCGCGTCCTATTGCGAGGACGGGAGGATCGCGTTTCACCAGGACCATCACGCTGTCTTGGCGGGACGTATCCGCCCGACTCATAGCGACCACCCGGGCCCGCCCCGACCGGACCGGCTTCAGGATTCCCACGCTATCCACCAGAACGACGGCGGTATCCCTTGAAACCCAGGCCAGCGAAGCGTTGCCATCTTCTGGATATAAGGTCGCTTTCACCGCATGCGCGGCACCGCCTTGGTACAAGGTCAGGCTGTCAGAGTCCAGCAACAGACTGTCGACGCGGATCCGCTTGGCCACCAGAACGATTAGCGTATCGGTGCGGGTCGTGTCCATGCGTGAACGGGCCACCAGGTGCGCGGTTCCGGCTTGTAAACCCTTCACGGAATTCCCAACCAGGGCGACGATTCCCGTTTCCTTGACCGACCAGGATACGTTTTGGTCCGCGAGCAGGGGATATACATTCGCGGTCAACTGCTCTTGCGACCCGCCGGCGAACAACCGCAGCGTCTCCATCGAAATACGCACGCTGTCGATTCCGGCTATCGCCCCGATTTTCGCCCAGGCCGTGTCGGACACCCCCGGCGCGGCGGTCAGGGTAGCGGCAATCCATGCCAAACCGGGCGCAAGCCCGCGCACTTGCCCCACGGAGTCCACTTCCACCAAGGTGGAATCCCTCCAGGTCCACGCCAATCTTTTATCGGCTCCCGCGGGATACACCGCTACGACGAAGGCCTTGGGCGCTCCTTTCGCAGCCAACTCGAGAGTATCCGGGGAAAGCCGCACGCTGTCGGGCGCCACGTTTTTGGATCGCGGAACGATCCTTACCGCGAATCCGGTTTGCTTGCCCGGATCGATCGCGAGTCGGACCTTCAAGCTCGCCGATCCGACCTTGAGTGCGCGGTAATACGTGTCGGAAACGGATAGGGTCCGGGGATCGTTGCTATACCAGTTCACCGATCGATCGCGCAGATTGGCCGGGGAAACCTCCACCGCGGGGAGCCGGGCGGAATCACCCAGCGTCAGGTCCGTATCGCTGGCAAAGATGCTGACGGCCGAAGATGGCAGGATTATGGGCACTATGGAGTCCGTCTTACCGGCGCCTGCATCGAAATAACGCTCGGAGGAATATACGACCGCGCCGTTCAGATAGCCAGCGATGTGGATGATGACCTTAGCGCCGCTGATATCGCGGATGGGCAAAGCGGAAAGCTCCGTTTCCGGAAGCAACTTGCCGTGGAATATCGTATCCACCACGCTGCTGTCCGGATACCGGAGCACGATGCGGACGGAGTCGTAATTGCGGAGCGAATCGGCGACCTTGCCCAGATCGAGGACCGAATCCCGCCCGACCTCTTGGTTGCATGAAACGTGGAAAAGCCCGATGCAAATCAAGAGAGCGAGGAAATACCGAACTCGTCTAGTCAACGTGGTAGGCTATGGGGCTCGGGGTTTCACGGGTATCCAGCAAATACATGCCGAGGCCCACGCCGACGAGGGTGGCTCCAACGCCTCCGATCCAGAAAAGGGTTTTGCGTTTGGAGCGCTTGCCCACTTTCGCCGTGGCGGCGAGCATCGCGGAGTCCGGTGCGGAGGGCCGATCAAGGGCTGCCGGAGCCGTCTCCAGCGGCGCGGATTTCTTCATCTCGGACATCATATGCGCGGCCCGCTCCATCCTCAGGCGATTCTCGTCGAACTCCTCTTTGATATTCTTGAAAATCATGTAAATCATGTCGCTCGCATACATGTCCAGGATTTTCGCGGTAGGCTCCAGGTTCAGGAGCTGCACCATGTAGTACTTGCCGATTTCCCGGGTCTCCTCCCTTGCCGCGTTCATTACCCCCAGGTGTTTGAACGTGAAAATGCTGTCGTCGTGGGTGCGGACCCGCTTTTCCTTCAAAGCCGTTTCCAGAAGCTGCGAGGCCTGCTCAAAGTCGCCGTCGAGATAGATGGCATGGATGAGATCCTGCTGCAGGGGCCGGATGCCCGTGCCATCCACTCCGGCGCTTTCCGCCGCCGACACCGAAACCGCCCATAGAACGGCGGGCAAATAACGTTGAGTCAAGGTAAAGTGCATAGTCTTTCCACTGAACTTAGGCAAGCATCGAGAACGCCGGCCTTCGGAGCTAAAAGATAAATAAATCGTGACTCTTATTTATTCCGGAGATGCGAAGGTCGGATATGGAAAAAGCTCAGATTCGTCCGAAGCTCCGGCCCTTTCCCCTATCAACAGAGCGTAACCACGGAGGTATTCGCATCTTTGGACCTTTCGCGATCTTCTGCCCAAATGTATACCTGTGCGGGTACTGCCGGCATCGGATTTCTCCTGGCGTTACGCTCGACATCGATAGGGGCATTGGTCGGTAACTGTGATATCCACGTGTCCCCGTTCGACAAGCGAAACCCGGGGGAGATTGCTTCGGAGGATATCCCGGAGAACGGTTTATAGGCGTTTGCGGACGGCTTGGGCGTGGTGGTGGAAGCCTTCGGCGTCGGCGAGGGCGGCGATCAGGGGGCCGTGCTTTCGCATGGCCTTGGGGGTGTAGCGGATGAGGCTGGTGCGTTTGTAGAAATCGTAGGCGCCCAGGGGCGAGAAGAAGCGGGCGGAGCCGTTGGTGGGCAGGACGTGGTTGGGGCCGGCGAAATAGTCGCCGACGGGTTCGGAGGAATAGGAACCCAGGAAGATGGCGCCGGCGTTCTTGATGCGGGCGGAGAGGGCTTCCGGCTCGGCGGTGAGGATTTCCAGGTGCTCGGGGGCGATGGCGTCCGCCAGGGCGCAGCCGAATTTCCAGTCCGGGACCAGGTAGATGCGGCCGAAGCGCGACAGGCTCTTTTCCAGGACGGCGCGCTTGGGCGAGGCCTCCACCTGCTGGGCCACGCAGTCCGCGATCCAGGCGGCGGCCTTGGCGGAGGTGGTGATGCAGAGGGCGGCTTCATAGCCCGAACCGTGCTCGGCCTGGGACAGGAGGTCGGCGGCGACCCAGTCCGGATCGGCGGTTTCGTCCGCCAGCACCAGGATCTCCGAGGGCCCGGCGATCATGTCGATGTCCACGGTGCCGAACACTTCTTTCTTGGCCAGGGTGGCGTAGACGTTGCCGGGCCCCACGATCTTGTCCACCCTGCGGACCTTGGCGGTGCCGAAGGCGAGCATGGCCACGGCCTGGGCCCCGCCGATGCGGTACACCTCGGTGATGCCGAGCTCGCGCGCGGCGAAGGCGATGGCCGGATGCAGGCCCTTGGAGGCGGGCGTGACCACGGCGATTTCCCGGACCCCGGCCACGCGGGCGGGCACGGCGTTCATGATGAGGGTGGAGGGATACGCTCCGGCCCCGCCCGGTACGTAGAGGCCGACGCGGTCCAGGGGGCGGATGATCTGGCCCAGGGTTTCGCCGTCCGGTCCCGTGAACGTCCAGGACTTCTCGGCCTGGCGCTCGTGGAAACGGCGCACGTTGGCGATGGCGCCCTTGATGGCGCGCTTCACCTGCGGGTCCAGACCCCCGGCTTTTTTCTCCAGCTCCGCCTGGGAAACCGCCAGGTTACCCTTGAGCCCGTCGAATTTCCGCGCATAGCCCAGGGCCGCGGCGTGCCCGCCGGTTTTCACCCCCGCCAGGATGTCCTTGACGGCCCCGGTGATTTCCGGGGAGGGGCTGGGCTCGCGGGATACGATGCCGCGCACGTCGGGATGGTTGAGGGTCGAAACGCGGACGATGCGCATGGGCTGGGAGGTTTTCATGGGACCTTGGAATTGGATTTGATGGATGAAAAGTACCTTAAATTCCGGAAAACCCGCACGGCCGCCGGGCCGCCGCGCGGAACCGGACTAGGGTTTCAAGGCCAGGAAGCGGAGACGGGTATAGTCCGCGGTCCATCGGCCGTCCGGGCCGCACAAGGCGGGCCGCAGGTCTTCCTGGACTTCGGCGAGGAAAGCGGCCCGTTCGCCCGGGGGGACCGCCCTGAGGAAGTTCTCCGCGAAGGTTTCCAGCCAGGCCCGCACGTCTCCGGGAAGCGGCGTAGGCCGGGGGAAGACGGCGATGCTTTCCACCCGGAAGCCGCGGGCGCGCAACCTGTCCCCGTATTCCTCCGCGGTGGCGAAGTACCAGGGATCCACGGCGGCGATGTCGAGCCCGCGTTTCGCCAGGGCGCGGCCGAGCGCGCCCCGGATGACGGCGATGCAACCGGCCCCGCCGCATTCGCCCGCGAAGCGGCCTCCGGGCTTCAGGGCCCGCCAGACGCCGTCGATGGCGGCATCGGGCCTGCGGATCCAATGCAGGGTGGCGTTGCTGAACACGGCGTCGAACTCCGCCGCGAAGGCGAGATTCTCCGCGTCCGCCACGCGGGCGTCCAGGCCCAGCTTCCGGGCGGCTCCGACCTGGGCGGCGCTGGCGTCCACGCCGACGACGTCGCAGCCCAGGGCGGCCAGTTCCGCGGTCAGGGTCCCGTCGCCGCAGCCCAGGTCCAGGACGCGCTCGCCGGGCGACGGGGCCAGCAGGTCCACGACAGCCATGCCGAGCCTGGCCACGAAGGACGCGTTGGCGCGGTAACGATCCGGATCCCAGGTCTGGGGCATTTGGAAGGCGTCCGGCATGGCCGCCTCAGCCTTGCAGCAATTTATAGTTGATGCCGTCCAGCAAGGCGAGCCACGACGCCTCGATGATGTTGGTGGAGACCCCCAGGGTGCCCCACGGCTCCTGTTCCGGCCGGGTGCGATCGTGGAAGCGGATCCAGACGCGCACCTTGGCCCCCGTGCCCTTGTTGTTGTCCAGCACGCGCACCTTGTAGTCGATGACCTCGATGTGGGCCAGGGCCGGGAAGAAGCGGCGCAGGGCTTTCCAGGTGGCCGCGTTCATGGCGTCCACGGGGCCGTTGCCCTCCGCGGCGGTATGCTCCACCTCGTCCCCCACCTTGAGCTTGATGGTGAACTCGGAATAGACCTCGCCGTTCTCCCGGCGCTCCTCGATGGAGCGGAAGCCCAGGAACTCGAAGCGGTCCTTCCACATGCCCAGCTTGCGGCGCGCGAGCAACTGGAAGCTGGCGTCCGCGATCTCGAAATGATAGCCCTCGTCCTCCTTCTGCTTGACGTCGGCCAGGATGGCGGCCACCTGGGGACTGCGCTTGTCCAGATCGGGGACCATGGCGTTGATCTTGTCCCATACCAGGCTGCTGCCGCTCTGGTTGGAGACGATGAAGTCGCGGGCGTTGCCGACCAGGGCCGGATCGATGTGCTCGAAGCTGCGGGCCAGCTTCATCACCCCGTCGATATGCGCCCCGCCTTTGTGGGCGAAGGCCGCCTCGCCCACGTAGGGCTGGCGGATGTCGTCGGCCAGGTTGGCGATCTCGCCGACGGACAGGCTCAGGGCGCGCAGGCCCTTGAGCTGTTCCCCGGAAACCACCGGGATCCCCATCTTGAGCTGCAAGGCGGCGATGATGACGGTGAGGTTGGCGTTGCCGCAGCGTTCCCCGAACCCGTTGATGGTGCCTTGCACGTGCACGGCCCCGGCGCGCACCGCGGCCAGGGAATTGGCCACGCCCGTGCCGGTATCGTTATGGAGGTGGACGCCGACGGGGCAGCCGAGGCGCGCCTTCATCAGGGCGGTCACCTCTTCGATCCGCCAGGGGAGCTGGCCCCCGTTGGTATCGCACAGGACGATGACGTCCGCGCCGCCGGCGCGGGCGGCCTCCACGGTCCTGAGCGCGTATTCCGGGTTGGCCTGGAACCCGTCGAAGAAATGCTCGGCATCGTAGACGACCTCTTCCGCGTTCTGCTTGAGGTAGGCGACGGACTCGCGGATCATGCGCAGGTTCTCTTCCAGGGTGGTGCGCAACACCTCGGTCACGTGCAGGTCCCAGCTCTTGCCGAAGAGGGTGATGACGGGCGCCTTGGTCTCCACCAGGTATTTGAGCACCATGTCTTCGGCGGGATTGCCCTTGGGCCGGCAGGTGCTGCCGAACGCGGCGATCTTCGCGTGGCGCCATTCCATGCTCCGGGCCCGGACGAAGAATTCGATGTCCAGGGGATTGGTGGGATTGGGCCAGCCGCCTTCGATGTAGTCCACGCCGAACTGATCGAGCTTGCGGGCGATGACGAGCTTGTCTTCCAGGGAAAAGGAGATTCCCTTGGCCTGGCTGCCGTCCCTCAGGGTGGTATCGTATATCTTCACGGTTTTCATCTTCGACCTTCTTCCCGGCCCGGTTTCGATCCGGTCCTGCGTGGTTTGCAGTCCGCTTCCGGAGGGGCTCACCTCGTGAAAGGTTTAAAAAAAAAGCCCGCTCCTGGGAGCGGGCTCTGCCAATGGTTGTAGGCGTTCCCTACAAAAGCCCGCTCGTTCCGCTTGCGCCGATAATAATTCGGATATCCAAAACGCCGGACGAGAGGCTCATGGACCCTAATGTAACACCGACACCCGGTAGGCTGTCAACTGATTCGGCGGAAAGCGGGGCCGGTTGCCCTGGCAAGGCCGAATTCAGCGGTTCCGGGCGGGTCGTCCCGGGGACAGGGAGTCGATCAGGACCTTCCACTCCCGGTTGTCCAGGGGCCAGCGCGGGGACCGGAAGCGGGCCGGGTCCAGGGACATGGGCCGGCCCATGATGGACAGGGCGGAATCGGGACCGCGGAGATCGGCCACGCGGTACGGCAGCCTGGCGAACCCGATCGAGCAGGTCCCCGTGTCCAGCAGCAACGCTTGCGCGGGCAAGGCGCCTTTGAAGGCGCGGCGCCAGGGCACATGGGTTTCGATCACGATCCGGTCGCGGCGCACGTAGCCCAGGAAGTCCGCCAGTTCCCCGTAGGTCCGGCCCTCGTTGGCCAGGAAATAATCGAACAGCTTCCATCCCAGGTAGCCGAAAGTGGCCCCGGTCATGCCGTCCACGCCCGCCCTGCCTTCGCGCTCCAGGCGCTCCAGGACGGCGACGGAAAGCTTCTGCTTGTCCATCTGCACGCGCAGGAGATAGGCATAGCCCAGGTTGGCGGCGAGGAGGAGCGCCACCGCCACGGCGCCGCCGCGGGTCCAGGCGGCGCGGGCCTCGGCGGCCGGGCAAGTCCGGGTCGGGTCTTCCCGGGACGCCTGGGACGCGGCCAGAAGCAGGCATACGGCCAGGATTTCCAGGAAGTAATAATCCCACCATACGCCCCGCAGGCATGCGATGAGGATGAAGCCGCCGATCAGGGCCGCATGCGGGGAAGGCGCCAGCAACCGCCGGTCCAGGAACCAGGCGCAGGCGATCAGGATCCAGGGGGCGGCGGCATTCACCTGGGGCCAGCCCGCGAATCCGAACAGCGGGGTGTCGGTCATGAGGAGATGGGGCGGCCAGACCCGGGCCATGGCGAGGAGCAGCAGGGTCGACGCGATGGGGAGCGCCGGACGCCGCAGGTTGGCCTTGAGTGATTCCCATGGGGACCGGAACGCGGCGCCGCACACCGCCAGACAGGCCATGGCCGCGAAGCAGCCGAACGCCAGGGCCAGGGTAACGGAAAGGATACGCCCTCCGCCCGAGCCGGTGAACACGGCGTTGGCCATGGCATAGGTGCGGTTCATGCGGAGGTGCAGGGCTACCGCCGCGGCCGCGAAGGCGGAGCCGGCGAGCCAAGCCTCCCATCCGGAGAACGCGGCGAGGGGATCGCGGCGCGCCCGGAACGCGGCGGCGGCGGACCAGGCCGGCAGCAGCAACAGCGCCAGGTGGCTCTGGCGGTTGGCGAGGGCCAGGAAGGCGGCCAGGAAGAATCCCGCGATCCCGCCCGATTCGAAGAAGAGCAGGGCGCCCAGGAACAGGGCCAGGGTGGACATGCTCCCGTGGAAATCCGCCGCCTTGGCGAAGCAAAGCGGAAAGGTGGCGAAGGCCAGCGTCAGGGCCGCGGCCGGTCCCGGCCGCAGGCGGGCGGCGAGCAGGCGGTAGAGCAAGGGGAAAACGGCGAGCGCGCAGAAGGCCTGGAAGCCCCAGGCGGAAAGGTAGAAGTTCCCGGTGAGGCGGTAGAGGGCGGCGCATACCGAGGAGAACACGGCGCCATAGGGCGCGAGCCACTCGTAGGTGTAGGGATGGCCGCGCTCCAGGGTGCCGAGGATGCTGCGGAGATAGCCGAAGTCATCGCTGCGCGGGACTCCCGGTTGGAAGGCGAAGAGGAAGAACCACAAGGCGAATACGGAAAAACCCAGGAGGGGGGCGATCCGTCCGGAGCGCGGCGGGAACGGGCGGGCCGCCCGCGGGTTTCCGTTCGCCCCGGCCGGAGCCGGCGCCCCGGGCGAGGGGGCGGACGGCTTCACGGCGCGGCCGTCTCCGCCGGGCCGGATTTTTCCGCCACCACCAGCGCCTGCTTGCCGAACAACCGCCACAGTGGCGGCAGGGCCAGATAGAGCCTGACCAGGATCCCCCATTGGGGCAGGCGGCTCTTGGTGGTGTAAGGGAGGAAGGCGGGGATGACCTCGATGGGCCTGAGACCGGCCATCAGGCAGGCCTCCGCCACGGCTTTTTCCGTGAGGGGCACGTGGTGATCGAAGAAGTCCCAATACTCCCGGTAGGCGAAGCGGATGTTCGGCATCAGGATGACGACGCGGCCGCCGGGCTTGAGGATCCGCCGCACCTCGCGCAGGAGGGCCAGGACCTGGGCCTTGTCGGCCAGATGCTCCAGGAGATTGCTCAGGAAGGCCGCGTCGATGGATCCGGTTTCCAGGAAGGGCAGCGGCACCACGGGGGCGTTGACGACCCGGACGTCCGGCCCCGCGCTGGCGGCCGTGTCCGGATTCACGTCCACGGCGATCTTGGCGCCGGCCCGGATGTTGTTGATGAATTCGCAATAGCCCGCGCCCAGGTCGAGGACGGTCCCGCGGGCGGGGAACCAACGTTGCAGGTATCCGCAGACGATTTTCCACAAGGCGTTCTTGGCGGCCCGTTCCGCGGGATCGAAGCGGGCGCGGTAGAGGCCCTGG
>DATENA010000011.1:0-6854 GCA_035275285.1 Fibrobacteria bacterium
CTGCGCCATCCCGATTCGGAATACCAGGGCCTGATCTGGGCCGGCAGCCTGGGGGCCGCCACGGCGGTGGCGGGCCTGCGCGTGGCCGCGGGCCGGCATTTCCTGTCGGACGTCGCGGCGGGGGCCGCCATCGGATCCCTGTTCGGTTGGGGGTTCCCCTACCTGCACCTCCGGAGCGACGGGGCCGGGCGCCTGGGGGTGGGGACGGACGGGACGAGCCTCTATCCCGTGATGACCTGGACCTTCTGAGGCGGACTTCCGGCGCCTCCGGGTCCCGGCCCGCGCCGATCCCGGATCCGCCAGGGTTCCGGACCCGCGCCGGGCAAAGGATCAGGCCGGGGAGCCGGGACCGCGGGAGGCGAATCCGCCGGCTTCGATCAGCTTGCGGGCGGCCGTGTCTTCCAACGGCTTGGAGAAATAATATCCCTGCCCGTACGCGCAGGCCAGGCGGTGCAGCAGGGCCCATTGGCCTTCCGTTTCGATGCCCTCGGCCACCACGTCCATCCCCAGGTTCCTGGCCAGGGAGTTGATCACCTTCACGATTTCCGCGTCCTTGTCGCCGGTTTCCAACTTGGAAACGAAGGAGCGATCGATCTTGAGGTTGTGGAACGGGAAGCGGTGCAGGTAGCTCAGGGAAGAGTATCCGGTCCCGAAATCGTCCAGGCTCAGGTGGATGCCCATGTCGCGCAGGCTGTTCAGGATGGCGGCGGCCTTTTCCGGATTCTCCATGATGGCGCTTTCAGTCACTTCCAGCTTCAGGGAAGAGGCGTCGAGACCCGATTCCTTGAGGATGGCCTGGATCTGGCGGACCAGGTCCATGTCCTGCAATTGCTTGCCGGAAAGGTTCACGCTCATGGTCAGGCGGCGCCCGTCCTCGAAAATCTTCCGCCATTCCACCAGTTGCTTGCAGGATTGCCAGAGCACCCAGCGTCCGATGGGGATGATGAGACCCGTGTCCTCGGCCAAGGGGATGAAGTCCATGGGGGAGACCATGCCCAGCGTGGGATGGGCCCAGCGGATCAGGGCCTCGAAACCGGTGAGGGCGCTGTCCTCCAGGGACACGATGGGCTGGTAGTGGAGCCTGAACTCCATCCGCTCCAGGGCCCTGCGGAGATCGGTCTCCAGGGTCATCAGATGCACGGCCTTGGTGCGCATGGAAACGTCGAACACCTCGTACCGGCCCTTGCCGGCGGCCTTGGCCCGGTGCATGGCGGTTTCCGCGTCGCGCAGCAGATCCTGCGGGCCGGGCGTCTGGGCGCCCCCCACGGCGATGCCGATGCTGGCGGCCGCGTAGACTTCCCGGCCATCCAGGTCGAATCCCATGCCCAGCGCTTCCTGGAGCCTGTCCGCCAGGATGGTGGCATGGTTGAAATCGCGCATATCCTCGAGCAGCATGCAGAATTCGTCGCCGCCCAGGCGCGCCAGGGTCGTGCCGGGGGGTACGAACGCCTCCAGGCGGCGGGCGAAGGCCACCAGCATGCGGTCGCCCTGCTGGTGGCCCATGCTCTCGTTGATCATCTTGAAACGATCCAGGTCCAGCACCAGCACCGCGCTCATGGCGCCGGTCTTGCGGCGGGAGCGCTCCAGGGCGCGGCCCAGGCGCTCCATCAGCAGGGTGCGGTTGGGCAGGCCGGTGAGGGAATCGTGCAAGGCGCCGTGGATCAGCTGATCCTCCATGCGCTTCCGCTGGGTCACGTCCATCACCGTGCCTTCGCAATAGTCCAGGCTGCCGTCCGCCTTGAGGACGGCGCGGGCGTTCTCGGAGATGAGGATGACGCTGCCGTCCTTGCGGCGCACCTGCGACTCGAACTCCGTGACCCGGCCGCGTTCGCGCAGGATGCGGATGAATTCGCCGCGGCGCTCGGGATCGACGTAGAGGGTGGCGGCGATATCGCGGACGGCGGCGGTCATCTCCCGGGGATCGGAATACCCCAGGATGCGCGCCAGCGCGGGATTGACGCCCAGGAAGCTGCCGTCCGGCGTGGACTGGAAAATGCCTTCCACCGCGTTCTCGAAGATGTTCAGGTACTTGGCCTTGGCTTCGCTGAGGGCCTGGTCGACCTTCTTGCGCTCCAGGGCGTTGATGAAGATCTCCCCCGCCATGCGCAGCACCTGGATGGTCTCCTCGGGCCAGGTCTTTTCGCGATGGACGGAATCGAAGCCCAGGTAGCCGCGCAGGGTGCCGCGATGGACCATGGGGACGATGACCAGGGATTTGATCCCTTCCCGCTCGAACTCGGCCTTTTCCGCGGCCGCCTTTTCGGGAAGGGCGGAAACGCTCGGGACGTGGACGGTCTGGAGCAGGCGGATCTTCTCCATGAACCAGGGAAAGCGGGAAACCTTCAGGCCCTTGAGGCCTTCGATCTGCGGCGCCACGCCCCGGGAGCACCACTCGTGGGTGTTGTCCACCTGGGTGCGATCCGGCGAGAACAGGAAGATGTAGCTGCGATCCACGGAAGCGAATTCGCCCAGGGCGTGCAGGGCGTAATTGATCCCCATGTCGATGCGATCGCCGGGCAGGTGGATGAAGTGGGTGGAGATGGACGTGATCAGGTTCTCGAAGCGGATCCGGTATTGCAATTCCTCCCGGGCCTCGCGGTGCCGTTCTTCGCTTTGCCTGAGGGCCGCCTCGGAATTGCGGCGGGCGGAAAGATCGCGGATGAGGACGAGCCTGAGCCCGGACGCGTCCGGCGTGAACGCCCCCTGGGTCAATTCCACCGGGACCTTGGACCCGTCCTTGCGGATGCCCGCCGCCTCGCGGCTCAGGGAGACCAGGATGTTCCCTTCGGCGGGGAACGGCCAGCCGCCTTCCACCAGCGAGGACGCGTCGCGTCCGATGGCTTCCGCGGGAGTCAGGCCGAACAGGGCCTGGGCGCCGTCGTTCCAGAAACGGATGCCGAGCCCCGCGTCGCAGACCAGCATGGCTTCCTGGGAGGATTGGAAAAGCCCCTGCAACGCGGATCCGCCTTGCGCTTCCGCCATGTCAGGACCGCTCCCGCCCGGTCGCCAATCGTCCGGCCCCACCGATGTCTCCATCGGCCCCACCGATGTCTTCATCGGCTTCAATTTCTTTTTGGAAGAGTCCTCGCTTCGGGCCATAAAAACCTTTGCCGCCTGTTGCCTGTCCCAAAGTATCCGCAACTCCCATGGAAGGAACGGAAGATTTCCCTGTAACTATAGGGGCCGGGAGCCTTTTGCAGCAACCCGTTCCCGCCCCCGGGCGGCCCGAAACCCTAAAAGCGAAAACCCGGACCCCTGGAATCCGGGAAATCGGACGCTGCGAAGCCCGTCGGGCGGGGACGGGACGGGTCAGCCCTTCAGCAGGCTGAGCACGCCTTGGGGCACCTGGTTGGCCTGGGCCAGCATCGAGGTCGCGCTCTGGGTGAGGATCTGGGCGCGGGTGAACTCGGTGGTTTCCTTGGCGAAGTCCACGTCGCGGATGCGGCTCTCGGCGTCCTGCGTGTTGTAGATCTGGTTGCCCAGGTTGGAGATGGCGAACTCGAGGCGGTTCACGTAGGCGCCCATGTCGGAGCGCACCGTGTTCACCGAGCGGACCGCGTTGTCGATGAGCGAAAGGGCCGACAGGGCCGAGGCCGAAGTGCTGACGGAAGTGGTCACGGAGCTGAGGCCCAGGGCGCCCAGGGTCATGGCCCCCATGGTGACGCTGATGCGATCCACCTGGGTGCTCGATCCGGCTCCGATGTGCAGCACCGAGGCGGCGCCCCCCGACACGCCGAAGGAACCGGCCGCGCCGTCCAGCAGGGTCATGCCGTTGTACGATGCCGAATTGGAAATGCGGGTGATTTCCGACATCAACTGGGAGAATTCCTTGTCGATGTACACGCGCTCGGTGGTGGTCATGGTGTCCGTGGAGCTCTGGATGGCGAGCTCGCGCAGGCGCTGGAGAATGTTGTTGACCTCGCCGGTGGCGCCTTCCGCGATCTGCAGCAGGGCGATGCCGTCTTCGGCGTTGGACCGGGCGCGCTCCATGCCGCGCACTTTCGAACGCAGGGACTCGGAAACCGAGAGGCCGGCGGCGTCATCGGACGCGCGGTTGATGCGCAGGCCGGTGGACAGTTTTTCCAGGGACTTGGAAAGGGAGCCTTGCTGAAGGTGGAGCGCTCCCTGTCCGATCATCGAAGATATGTTATGGTTGATGCGCATGGCTCAAGCCTCCCGTTTCCCTTTTCATCGGGGGAAAGCGGGAAAGACTTTAAGAGGCGCTTGAGCTTTCGCTTCAGCTGTTTGCGGCGGTTTGCGCCGCTTGAGCCGCCGGAGCGTGACGGGGAACACATTTCCCTCGAGACCCGGCCCCTGGAGGGGCCGATCCCGGGGTCGCCATGGAACCAAAACCTCCCTGTTGTGCGACTCTCCGGTGCGTCCCTGCTCCGGGCGCCCGTTCGTCCCGGGCTATCTTCATTATCGGCGCCCATCGCCTTTCCTTTAGGGTCCGGCGGAAATTTTTTCTGGGGGACGCGGCAGGTTTTTCCCCCGGCGGCCTTTTCCGGGGAATCCGGGGGGCCGCGCCTTCCGGCGCCCGGCGGAAATTGCCGCCCGGAGACGGGGAGCGGAGCCTCGGGCATTTCCCCGGGGGGAAAACGGAAAAGCCGGGCGGAGGTCCGCCCGGCTTAAGGGATTCGAGGATGGCCGCCGGATCCGGACGGATCCGCGGGTCCTGACGGACCCGGGCCCGTCAGGCTTAGCGGCCCAACAGGGACAGCACGCCTTGGGGCACCTGGTTGGCCTGGGCCAACATCGAGGTCGCGCTCTGCGTGAGGATCTGCGAACGGGTGAACTCGGTGGTCTCCTTCGCGAAGTCCACGTCGCGGATGCGGCTCTCGGCGTCCTGCGTATTGTAGATCTGGTTCGACAGGTTCGAAATGGCGAATTCCAGGCGGTTCACGTAGGCGCCCATGTCCGAACGCATGGTGTTCACCGACTTGATGGCCGTATCGATCAGGGACAGGGCGGACAAGGCCACGGTCGAGGTGCTCACCGAGGTGCTGGTGGCGTTCAGGCCGATGGCGCCCAAGGTCATCGCGTTCACGGTGATGCTCAGGCGGTCCACCGAGGCGCTGGAGCCCGAACCGATGTGCAGCACGGACGCGCCGCCGCCGGAGACGCCGAAGGATCCCGATTGGCCGTCCAGCAGGGTCATGCCGTTGTACGACGCCGAGCTGGAAATACGGGTGATTTCGTTCATCAACTGGCCGAATTCCTTGTTGGTATAGGAGCGTTCGGTGGTGGTCATGGTATCCGTGGAGCTCTGGATGGCGAGTTCGCGCATGCGCTGCAGGATATTGTTGATTTCACCGGTCGCGCCTTCCGCGATCTGCACCAGGGCGATGCCGTCTTCGGCGTTCGACTTGGCGCGGTCCATGCCGCGCACCTTGGAGCGCAGCGATTCGGACACCGACAAGCCGGCGGCATCGTCGGAAGCGCGGTTGATGCGCAAGCCCGTGGACAATTTCTCGAGGGATTTGCCGAGGGAGATCTGCTGGGTGTTCAAGGCACCCTGGCCGATCATGGATCCGATATTATGATTGATTCTCATGGATAAAACCTCCGTGTTGGGATCCGGAGCATCCTTGCTCCGGCGGCCCGATCATGCCGGGCCATTATTAGTTGTCGGAGAAATTGAGGTGGAACTTAAGGAAACGGTGGAATTTTTTTCTCACTTCTCCGGCAACTTTTTCCCGGGAGCCCCTATTTCGGCGGAAAACGAAGCCCGCGGGCCGGGAAGAGGGGCGATAGTTGCAGCGCAACTTAAAGAGGTTTGCCGAGTTTCCATAAGGGGGGAAACGGAAAAGCCGGATGGCGGACCACCCGGCTTTGGGGAAGCGCGGCCTCCGGTCCGGAGGGGACCGGCGGCCGCGGTGGGGCGTCAGGCTTAGTGGCCCAACAGGGACAGCACGCCTTGGGGCACCTGGTTGGCCTGGGCCAACATCGAGGTCGCGCTCTGCGTGAGGATCTGCGAACGGGTGAACTCGGTGGTCTCCTTGGCGAAGTCCACGTCGCGGATGCGGCTCTCGGCGTCCTGCGTGTTGTAGACCTGGTTCGACAGGTTGGAGATGGCGAATTCGAGGCGGTTCACGTAGGCGCCCATGTCCGAACGCATGGTGTTCACCGACTTGATGGCCGTGTCGATCAAGGACAGGGAGGCCAAGGCCGAGGAAGACGTGCTCACCGCCGTGGTGGTGGCGCTGATGCCCAGGGCGCCCAAGGTCATGGCGTTCACCGTGACGCTGATGCGGTCCACGGTGGCGCTGGAACCGGCGCCGATGTGCAGCACCGAGGCATTGCCGCCGGAGACGCCGAAGGAACCGGCCGCGCCGTCCAGCAGGGTCATGCCGTTGTACGACGCCGAGCTGGAAATACGGGTGATTTCGTTCATCAGTTGGCCGAATTCCTTGTTGGTGAAGGAACGTTCGGTGGTGGTCATGGTGTCGGTGGCGCTCTGGATGGCGAGTTCGCGCATGCGCTGGAGGATGTTGTTGATTTCGCCGGTCGCCCCTTCCGCGATTTGCAGCAGGGCGATGCCGTCTTCGGCGTTCGACTTGGCGCGCTCCATGCCGCGCACTTTCGAACGCAGGGACTCGGAAACCGAGAGGCCGGCGGCGTCATCGGACGCGCGGTTGATGCGCAGGCCGGTGGACAGTTTTTCGAGGGACTTGCCGAGGGAAATCTGCTGCGTATGGAGCGCGCCCTGGCCGATCATGGAACCGATGTTGTGATTGATGCGCATGGTAAAAAACCTCCGTGTTACTTGTTGGCCCAGGGCTTCCTTGCCCCGGTGTTCCTCTCTTCGGGGGAACACTCTATTCATCGGCGGGCTTCAAAAAATCCTTTAACGT
>DATENA010000012.1:0-10970 GCA_035275285.1 Fibrobacteria bacterium
GGGCGAGCCGGCCGTCCCGCCCGGAGGCGGGTCGGTCGGAGAAGGCCCCGGCGGTTTCCCGGAACGCCTCCGCGTCCCACGCCGGCGCGGAGGCCAGGATCGGCGATGCCGACAGGTTGGGCGCCCTGGCGGGACTGGGCATGGAAACGGCCCCGGACAACGGCGAAGGCGCCTTCAAGGCCGGCGAAGGGGATTGGGGCAAAGAAGGCTTCGTCCGGGTACAGACCCTGGTCCGGGAGGAGGACCCCACCGCCTTCGAAAAAATCTCGGCCCTGCTCGCCATCCGGCCCGATTCCCCGGATTTGCGCCTTCTCAAGGCCCAATTGGTGCTCATGCGCAACCCCACCGCGCCGGAAGCGCGCCGGGACCTGATCTCCCTGCAATCGGCCCGGCCGGAATTCATGCATCCGAACCTGTTCCACGAGCAGGCCATGTATTTGCTGTGGCAAACCGATGCGGCCACCTTCGAAGCCCAAAAAACCCCGGGAAACCGCATCAACGTGCTGAAATCGGCCAATGCTTATCTTTCGGAATTCGGACCCAACGAAGCCTATCGGCAAAAGGTAAAGGGGATCCGGGACCGCCTTCCCCAGTGAAAAAGGGCCGTTTCCAGTCTTTCCCTTTAAAATTCCCCCGGGTTTTGGTAATTTAATGCGCCTGTTTTTACGGGATCCGATCCAATCGGTTTCCCTGTCAGTCAGCAGATAGAGATAAAGGACGGCCATGTACTCAGTTATCGAATGCGGTGGGTTCCAGCATAAAATCACCGTGGGAGAAACGCTTAAGGTTCCCAAGATGGATGCCCAGGTGGGCGACGTCGTAACCGTTTCCAACGTGCTCCTGTTCGCCAATGGGGACAAGGTCCAGATCGGCGCTCCCCTGGTTTCCGGCGCCGCCGTGAAATTGGAAGTGCTCAACCAAGGCAAGGGCGACAAGGTCCTCTCCTTCAAGCGCAAGCCCCGCAAGCGCTACCGCCGCATCGTCGGCCATCGCCAGCTTTTCACGGAAGTGCTCGTGACCGAGATCGCCTTCGGCTCCGACAAGTCCAGCGTGGATGAAAAGGCCAAGACGCGCGCCCGCGCCCGCATCAAGGCCCTGGCCGCCCAGAAGGTCCAGAACGTTCCCCTTACCAGGGCCCAGAAGGTGGCCGCTGCGAGCAAAGAAGGAAAGTAAGACATGGCACACAAAAAAGGTCTTGGCAGCACCCGCAACGGCCGCGATTCGAATCCCAAATACCGCGGCATCAAGAAGTTCGGCGGCGAGAAGGTCATCGCCGGCAATATCATCCTGCGCCAGAAGGGCACTCGCTGGCATCCCGGCCTGAACGTCGGCCTCGGCCGCGATTATACCCTCTTTTCCCTGATCGAGGGCGTCGTGAAGTTCGAGCGCCTGGGCAAGGATCGCCAGAAGGTCAGCGTCTATCCCGCCGTAGCGGCGGAAGCCGTCGCCGCCTGAATTGGCCGGCCGTCTTAGCTTGCAAGGGCCTCCCCCAGGGGAGGCCCTTTTCGTTTCCCTCCGCCCCCAACCCCGCGGGAAGGGAAAAGCATCCTGTTTTTTAGGACAATGAGGCCGAAGCCATGCGACTTGCCCGGTCCGATTCTTTATATCTTACTCCGGCGATGCGCTTTTTGAAAGCCTGGTTCCGGCCCGGTCCCGGTGCTGCCCTCTTATCCTGCCTGTGCCTGTCCGGCTTCCTGGCCTGCTCCCCGGATCCGGACCGGACGAACTTCAATTACCTCCGCAGCCCGACCTTTTTCCGGGCGGACACCACCCTCACCGAAAACCCCTTATGCGACGCGACCCATCCCTTCGCGTCCCGGGAAGAATGCCTGGCGGCCAAGAAATACCAATTGACCTGGTCCCGTCCGGAGGACACCGCCAACCTGCTTGGATACCGCATCTACCTGGACACCTTGCACAACCCCGAAGCGCCCCCGGGCAAGACCTGGACCTACGTCCGCGATCGCCCGGAACTGGCCAACATCATCGTGGAGTCCCGCGCCTTGAAGGATACGGTGGTCTTCGTATTCGGGAACGGGGGCTTCAAGCCGGACACCCTCAAGCACGGAAACCGGAAAATCCTCCTGGTGGACTCGGTCCTGCGCGCGGAGGACAAATCGGGGAAACTGGTGTTCGGCCTGGTTCCCGTGTACGGCGGGGACGTCACCCCCGGCCAGCCCCAATACGCCTACTTCAAGACCACGGACAAGGATCCTCCCGATCCGTTCCATCCCCGCATCAAGCCCATGGCGAAGCAGGTGGCGGTGGACTGGGAACGCCCCACCGATCGCGTCAGCTTCTTCAACCCCTCCCAGGACACGGGCCTCATCCGGGGATACCGCCTGAAAGTCGGCCTCGCCGGCCGCAAGGACCTCGAGAGGAGAAAGGCCTTCAGGCCGAAACTGCTCTCCTACCTGGTCGGGAACAAGGACATGTCCGGAGCCGTGACGGATTCCCTGGACAATGACACCCTTCCCGAATCCATCGTCTTCCGGCTGCCGGATTCCAACCGCGCCGCCAAGCGCTTCCCGGCCCTGCCGGCGGACAGCCTCCACTTGATGATCGGAAACCTGTCGCCCCAGGACTCCCTGACCTTCGCTCTGGTCGCCATCGACAGCAACGGCAACCAGAACGATACCGCCATGGAGAAGGTGACCATCCACATGACGGACACCACCCAGCCGTCCAAACCCGTCCTCTCCGTGGATTCGCTTTCGCGCAACGGATTCATCGTATCGTGGACGGCCTCCCGGGATTCCATCCAGGACGGGGAGTCGCGCTTCGAAGGCCCCCATCCCAATTACCAGATCCAGAAATACGTACTGACCCGGATCCTGCTGCGCGCGCCGGGCGAGAAGACCACCGATCTCGATCGCATCGACACCTCCATCGTGCCCGCCCTCGCCGATTCGCTCACGTCGAAGTTCTCCCTGCCCATGAAATACCTGCCTCCCGGCACCCCCTTCCATCTGCGCCTCACCGCCGTGGACGTCACCGGATTCGAATCGGACACGGACACCCTGACGGTGGCCACCGACTCCGTCCGCTTCGCCGGCGAGGACAGCGCGCTGGCCTGCCCCGCCGGGTTCATCCCCATCCCCCGCGGCGCCTTCAAGCTGGGGGACGAAAGCGCCGCGGCCGATCCCGACGAGAAGGACGGGAACCAGAGGGCCCGCACGGTGTCCATGGGGCCCTTCTGCATCGAACCCTACGAGCACCGGGACTCCACCGCCAAGCGGTTCGTCTCCAACGTGACGTTCGCCCAGGCGGAGAAAGCCTGCGAGGACATCGACGCGGACTTCGAAACCCGGCTCTGTTCGGAAGCCGAGTGGGAACGTTCCTGCGAAGGGCCCTTCACGGACTCCTCCGCCCTCCTCCACGGCATCCAATCGGAGAACAAAAACCCGGCCATCCTGCAAGCCAGTTGCAACCAGGCCGCCAACGATTCCGCCATGGCCATGTCCTTCGAACTCCGCAATTCCGTATGCCTGACCACCGAAGGGGTCTACGACATGGCGGGCAACCTCTCCGAATGGGTTCGGGATCCGTACGTGGCCAGGGCCTATGACAACGTGGATTCGGCGCTGACCCACGAATCCATCTTCGCGGACCC
This sequence comes from Fibrobacteria bacterium, assembly GCA_035275285.1. Taxonomy (GTDB): domain Bacteria; phylum Fibrobacterota; class Fibrobacteria; order UBA11236; family UBA11236; genus Chersky-265. The sequence continues at coordinate 3,614 of DATENA010000012.1, forward strand.
CGCCGGTGCGGGACGCTTCGGCATCCGGGGCGGCAATTACCTGAAGCCGAACCTGCCCCAATCGGCCATCCAGAAACTCGCGCGTTGCTCCAACCGGGACTTCGCCCAGCAGGTGCGCCCGCTTTACCGCGACGATTGCCGCAGCCCGGACAGCGTGAAAATCGCGGTCATATACGGCACCGGCATCGCGGATTTCCGCTGCATCGACGTGCCCAAACAGGTGAAGGATCTCTCCGCCATCACGGACATGATACCTTCCCCGCAGGACAGCACCGATATCCTGGTCTTCCTCAAGGGATCTCCCACTCCGGAAACGGCCCACATCGTCCCGGACTCCGCCATCAAGGGCAGCCGGCCCCTTTCCGCGCGCCTCACCACCCGGGCCCTGGCGGTGGTGAACTTCGTGAAAGCCACGGGGGACACGGCGGTGGAAGACACCTTGGACGCAGGCGAAATGAGGGATACGTCCCAGGCGAACCTCGCCAGGATTTTCCGGCGGGAAGCGGGGAATTCCGAATGGAGCGTGGAGAAGAACCCCGACGGAAGCTTCAAGATCAAGTATCTGTACGCGTATACGGTGCCGGGCGCCAAGCCGGCCAGGCCCTTCTACTCCAGCCGGGCCATAGGCTTCCGCTGCTGCAGCAAGGCCAAGGCCCCGGCCGCCAAGGTCACCGCCCGCTAGCCGGAGCGGGCGACCGCTTTCCAGATCTTTTTCGGCAGGGAACTCACCAGCATGCGATCCACTTCCTCGATCGGGGACCAGGCATAGCCTTCGGGAAGTTTCCGGTCCGGCGCGCCCGCCTCCAAGCGGGCCTCGACGATGCGGAGGCGATAGCGGTGATGGGTGATGCTATGGGTGATCGTAACCGCCCGGGGACGCAAGGCGGCCTTAGGCAGCCCCGGGACGGCCGCCCGCCAGGCCTCCCGCAAGGCGGGGAGGTCCGCGACCGGGAAGACGGGAAAGGTCGCCAGGCCCGCCAGGCGCTCGGGCTTCCTGGGGGTGTACAGGAGGACTTCATCTCCTTTGCCATGGGCGCGGAAGGCGGCGACCGCGAATCCCGCCACGTCCACGGGCTCCTTGCGGGAGCGGGCCGGGGGGAAGGACTCCTGGCCTCCGGTCCCGCAGGCCGCGCAATGCCGCGCCAAGGGGCAGCGCGCGCAGTCCGGATTGCGGGGAGTGCAGATGAGGGCGCCCAATTCCATCAGGCCCTCGTTGACCAGGGCGGCGTCGTGGGCCCCGGCCCAGGCGCGCGCCAGGTCCCAATAGGCCCGCTTCCCTTCCTTGCCGTCCGGCAGGAAATCCAGGCCGTAGAGCCGGCTGAACACCCGCACCAGGTTGCCGTCCAGGATGGGCTCGGGGCGGTTGAAGGCCAGGCTGGCTATGGCCCCGGCCGTGTACTCCCCCACCCCTTTGAGGCCGAGCAGATCTTCGCGCCGCCAGGGGAACCGTCCGCCGTGCTCTTCCATCACCTTCCGGGCAGTAGCCAGCACGTTACGGGCGCGCGAATAATACCCCAGTCCGGCCCAAGCCTCGAGGACGTCCCGTTCTTCCGCGCCCGCCAGGGCGGCCACGTCCGGGAACCGGAGCATCCAGCGCCGGTAATAGTCCACCACCGTGGCCACCTGGGTTTGCTGGAGCATGATTTCCGAGATCCAGGTGCCGTAAGGGTCGCGCCGGGGCCGGGGGTCCCCGTCGGACGGTTCCCGGAGCACCGTTCCCGCATCCGGATCCGCCAGTTCCCGGCGCCAGGGCAAATCCCGCCGGTTGGCCGCGAACCAATCCGCCAGCGCCCGGGCGGGCTCCGCCACCGGGGCGGAAGGTTCGGCGACGGCGGCCCTCACAGGCCCGCCATTTCCGCCACCACCTGGTCGATTTGCCGTTCGGAGTTGTACACGTGCGGCGCGAGACGGATGCGGCCCAGGCGCTCCGCGACGACGATGTTGCGTTCCTTCAGGGCCTTGACCGCGGCGGCGGCATCCAGGCCGGGCCGGGAGGCCGCCACGATGCCGGTTTCCAGGCCCGGGAACCCGTCGGACGCCAGGCGGTAGCCGGCGCCGCGCAAGCCTTCGGAAAGGCGATGCGCCAGGGCCCGGATGCGCTCCCGCACCCGGTCGAAGCCGATTTCCTCCAGGAAGGCCAGGCTGGCGTCGAAATACACCCAATCGGTCATGCTGCCGGTGGAAATGGCGAAGCGGTCCGCCGAAGGCTTCCAACCATGCTTGTACGGCAAATACTCGCCGTCCCCGGGAACCGATTCCGTGCCTTTGAAAATGGGGTTGAGGGTTTCCAGGTGGTCCCGGGAGACGTAGAGCACGCCCAGGCCCAGGGGGCCCAGCAACCATTTCCAGGCCGAGAACGCCATGTAATGGATGCCGCAGGCCTTCACGTCCAGATCGATCAGCCCCACTCCCTGGGAACCGTCGACCACGAAGGTGATGCCCCGCTCGGCGCAAAGCTTCCCGATGGCCTCCAGGGGGAACGGCATGCCGTTGCACCAGAACACGGCGGAAAGGGAGGCCACCTTGGTCCTGGGCCCGGCCGCGGCCGCGAAGGCCGCGAGAAAATCCGCCGGACTGCCGGTTACGGGGACGAAGCGCAGGTGCACGCCCTTCTCCCGCCAATGCTCCCAAGGATAGACATTGCTCGGATATTCGTTTTCCAGGAGCAGGATTTCATCCCCCGGGTCCAGGGCCAGGCCATGGGAAATGAAATTCATGCCTTCCGAGGTATGGTGGACCAGGGCCAGTTCGCCCTGCCTGGCATGCAGCAGCCTTTCCAAACGGCGGTGGATGGAGGCCTTGGTCCCGAGATAGGAAAAGCCTTCGGCGGCGCTGCCCCGGCGCTGATAGGCGTCCAGCCAGGCGTTCACGGACCCGCGCATAGGATCGCCCAAAGGCGTGGTGCCGCAATTGTTCAGCCAGATGAGATGCCGGTTGACGGGGAAACCGGAGTGGATTCTATCCCAGTCCGGGGCTTTGGAGCCGTCCATATGCGTCCAGTCCGCGGATCCCGGAAGTTCCGGGTCCGCCTATGGGGTGGCCTTGGCTTCCCCGGTGTTGCCGCCCTTGGGATCGCCGTACACTTTCTCGACCTTGTCGTTCTTGAAAGTGACGCCGGTGATCAGGTTGCCCTTGTTGTTCACGTATTCCCAGTTGGTATCGCCGCCGGTGGTGCGATCCGGGGCCCCGTACAATTGGAAAACCATTTCCCTGGCCATGCCCGCTTCCACGAAGCCGTCCAGGAAGGATTGCTTGACGTTTTCCGGGATCCCGAAACCGTTCTGGATGATGTAATCCTTGCGCTCCTCGGCGGGAAGGCCGCGCGCCACCAGGGGCCGCGTATAGTTGGAGGCGCAGGCCGCCAATGCGACCAGGCAGCCGGCGGTAAGGAACACCGGACGCAACGCGGCCCGCATCCTGCGATCGGGAGCCTTCGCGTCGCTCCGGACTTTCGGTTCCGAATGGCCGGATAGCTTGGTGTTCATGCAGTCCCTCCAGGAATGATGGCTTTCTCAAGGATGAAATATAGGAATAGAACCGCGGGGTCTGAAGGGAAACCGCCCGGCCGGCGAATCCCGGTTCCACGCCGGGACGGCGGAGTCCCGCGAATGTTTTTAGATTTTGGCAAGAGTTCCACCAGAGGGGTAGGCCCGCTTGCATTCCCGATTCCCGGTCCCGCGATTCGTCCGCTCCGCGGTCCTCCGTTCCGCAGCGCTCGCGGCGCTGGCTACCGCGCTGATCGCCCCGGCGATCCCGGCGGATACCATCAAGCCCCTGCTCTTCGGCCCCTTTTTCATGAACCAGGTCAGCGTCTGGGGCAGCCCGGCCGGGTACGATTATGTCATGACCAACGGGTTCTACCACTTCCAGGTGGGTTGGATCGAACCCCTGGCGGACGGCCGCAAGGGGCTGTTCGGCGAGACCTATTTCGAGACCAACGGGAACCTGCACGTATCCCCCTTCACTTCGGACCTGGGGACCACCTTCAACCTCAAGCCCATCCGTTACCTGGAATTCGGCCTCAGCTATAACCGCCTGCTGTACCATAACTCCCTGGTCAGTTTCGCCCGGCCGGGAAGCGACGAAAAGCATCCGCCCAGGGAACTGTACACCCCGCCGGAGGTCCTGGCCAGCGGCAGGGAAGTCGGCGGCGCGGACGTTTTCACCTACCAGATCAATTTCACCTTGGACATGGGAAGGACCCAGCTCTACCTGTTCGGATCCCGCCAGCTATGGGACGTGGACGCCAAGGGCAAGGATTTCGTCTACGAATACGGCGATGACCTGCTCATCCGCACCCGGGATCGGGTGAACCATGCCAATGGGGTGTTCTCCCTGGACCTGCGGCCCTGGTCCCTCTTCCGGTCCGTTTCCTTCCAGGGACTCGAGGTCCGGGACCGGTACTGGCACAGCGACCATACCGAGCTGCAGAAGAACCTCATCTCCTTCGGCATCACCGGGTTCCGCTTGGGAAGGAACCCCGAACATCAGCGCCGGGGCCTGGACCTGAGCGTGGGATACTGGACCTACCACGATCAGATCCCCGAGGGAGACGTGGCGAAATCCTTCATGGTGATCGCGGATTGGAAGTGGAACATCCACTTTCTGAAAATGTGAGGGATCCCCGGGAAAGGGCCGAAGTCAGTTGCTGACTTCTTCCGAACCCTCGACTTCCGCGGCGGCGGCGCCTTCCGAATCGCCCGGAGCCAGCAAGGGTCGCTTGGCCAGCAGGCTCAAGCCGTTCTTGGCCCGTTCGCGTTGCGCTTGAGGGGATTCCGAGAACGAGAAGTTCCGGAAGCACATCTGCACGTTGGCGGTGGAATCCTTGTCGGCCACGGACATGTCCGTCACCAGCCACTTGCCTTCCATTTCCTTATAGCCCTTCACCTGCAGGGTCTTGAGCATTTCCCCGTGGGTGCCGAAAAAGGTCATGGCCTTGACCAGCACGGGGGATTTCCCCAGGGTCACGTCGATGCGGCTGTAGAAGGATTGGAACAAGGGTTTCAGGGTCATGGAAATCTGGTAGGCGCTGTCCGTGGTCTTCAGGCCCTTGCAGGAAGAGTATTCCAGGAAGAAGTCCGCGGGCAGTTTGAGCATGTCCTCGTAGGTGAGCAGGTTGCCGAACACGCCTTTTTTCCATTGGCGGTTGGCGATGCGGCGGATGCGGTTGGAGTTCTCGTCCGTGACCCACTGCTCCTTCCCGAAATTCAGGCTGCGGTATTCGAAGGCTTTCTTGGAACCGGCCAGGGACATCTTGCGTTCGCCCACGTCGTCGGCGAATTCGGCCCAACCGGCCAGGGAATCCTTGCCGTCCGCGAAATTCTCGTTCACCATCTGCATGGTCGCTTGATAGCGGCCATGGTATTGGTTCTCCAAGGCTTGCATCAGCAGGGGACGGGCCACGTCGTCTTCGGTGGAGCCGGAGGCGCAGGCCGCTGCGGACAAAAACAGGCCGCAAAACAAGCTCGGGATTCTTTTCGGCATAAGGTGCATATCGGTTTGTCTGGTTGGGCGTTACGAAAGAAACGTTTCAGTAAATTATATAATTCGGCGCGCCGGCGTAACCTTCTCCTCGCCTCTTAAAATGGGAAAAGAGCCTTTGTTTACGGGTTTTTTACCCTGCCGGGAAACCTTTCGGATCGAAATCCACCCGGAAAGGGTTTTATAAAAAAGTGCGCGAAAGTCCTTGCAGGGGCGGCGACCCCCATTGGAATGGGGCCCGGGCGGCCCCCGGCCGGAAAACGGGACAAGGGATCCGGTCGTAAAGAAGAGTCGGCGGCCCTACAAGCATAAGGCCGCCGACGGGACGAGGAATGGCCATCGAGCAGTGAGGCGCCATTCCTTCGGCATGGGAGGGATCCCGTCCGGAACCGTCATGTACCGGCTCCCGACGAGGCCCGGCCCTTCAGGCGTCGGGTTGCGCGGTGATCTCGATATTGTCCCAGGACTCGCTGTCCGAGGCCGAGGCCACCTCTTTCCCGGACTTGGCTTCGGCCGCGGTGGTAGCCGCGGTTTGCCGGATCTTGGTCTCGATTTCCTGCGCCATGGCCTTGTTCTCCTTGAGGAAGTCCCTGGCCTTTTCACGGCCCTGGCCGATGCGTTCCTTCCCGTAGGAAAACCAGGTTCCGCTCTTCTGGATGATTTCCATTTCCGTGGCCATGTCCAGGAGGCTGCCCTCCCGGGAGATGCCGCTGCCGTAGAGGATATCGAACTCGCATTGCTTGAAGGGCGCGGCCACCTTGTTCTTCACGACCTTCACCTTGGTGCGGTTGCCGATCACGTCTTCGCCTTCCTTGAGGGAGGCGATCTTGCGGATGTCCAGGCGCACGGAAGCGTAGAACTTGAGAGCGTTGCCGCCGGTGGTGGTTTCCGGATTCCCGAACATGACGCCGATCTTCATGCGCAACTGGTTGATGAAGATAAGGCAGCAATGGGAACGGTTCAGGATGCCGGTGAGCTTGCGCAGGGCCTGGGACATGAGGCGGGCCTGCAGGCCCATGTGGGAATCCCCCATCTCGCCGTTGATTTCGGCCTGGGGAACCAGGGCCGCCACCGAGTCGACGACGATCAGATCGATGGCGTTACTGCGGACCAGGGTCTCGCAAATGTCCAGGGCCTGTTCGCCCGTATCGGGCTGGGAAACCAGGAGATTGTCGATGTCCACGCCCAGCTTGCGGGCATAGAGCGCGTCGAAGGCATGCTCGGCATCGATGAAGGCCGCCACCCCGCCGGCCTTCTGGCATTCGGCGATGGCGTGCAGGGTCAAGGTGGTTTTACCGGAGGATTCCGGTCCGAAAATCTCGACGATTCTCCCCTTGGGCAAGCCGCCGATGCCGAGGGTCATGTCCAACTGGATGCATCCCGTGCTGATGACCGGGATGTCCGCGATTTCCTGGCTGCCCAAGGTCATGATGGAACCTTTGCCGTGGTTCTTTTCGATCTGCGCGACGCAGGCATCGATGGCCCTTTTCTTACTGGCGGCTTCCTCGGAAATCGGAGGGGTGTTTTTCTTGACGGACATGAGAGACTCCTTATGAAAGGGAGGGTTTGGGAGAATAATATGAATTACTGCTCATTTGTGCAAGGGCATTTTTGAATAGGCAATTATCGCGATAATTGCCCGGAAATCAACAATCTAAGCTGGTTGAGGGCCGTATAGGCCGATCGCCAGCGGATGGCGTTCCTGTCCCCGCGCAGCTTGAAGAGCCGAGCCACGGCCAATCCCTGGGCGGCCACCGCTCCGCCTGCGGCCACAGCTTCGCCTGCGGCCACAGCTTCGCCTGCGGCCACAGCCACCCATACCGTGCCCACGGGTTTTTCCGGGGAGCCTCCGGTGGGACCCGCGATGCCGGTGATG
>DATENA010000013.1:0-4460 GCA_035275285.1 Fibrobacteria bacterium
AGGGCTCGGACAAGCTGGCCCTGCCCGTCACCGATCTCAGCAAGCTGGAGAAGTACTCCTCGGAGGAAGGGCACGTGCCCGCGCTGTCCAAGCTGGGCGGCAAGTCCTGGGACAACCAGAAGGAAAAGGCCAAGAAGTCCATCGTCAAGCTGGCCAAGGACCTCATCGAACTCTACGCCAAGCGCTCGGTGATGGTGGGCTACGCCTTCAGCCCGGACCAGCCCCTGCAGAAGGAGTTCGAGGAGGCGTTCGAATTCGATCTCACTCCCGATCAGGCCAAGGCCGTGGCGGACGAGAAGGCGGACATGGAGCGCCCCAAGCCCATGGACCGCCTCATCTGCGGGGACGTGGGGTTCGGCAAGACGGAAGTGGCCATGCGCGCCGCCTTCAAGGCCGTGCTGGACAAGAAGCAGGTCTGCGTGCTCGCCCCCACCACCATCCTGGCCGCCCAGCATCACGCCAGCTTCATGGACCGCTTCGGGAACTGGCCCGTGCGCATCGACTCCCTGAACCGCTTCAAGGGGCCCAAGGAGCAGAAGGAGACCCTGGCGGCGCTGGAACGCGGGGAGGTGGACCTCATCATCGGCACGCACCGCCTCATCTCCAAGGACGTGGCCTTCAAGGACCTGGGGCTGATGATCATCGACGAGGAGCAGAAGTTCGGCGTCAAGCAGAAGGAGCGCCTCAAGGAGATGCGCACCCACGTGGACGTGCTCTCCATGTCGGCCACGCCCATCCCCCGCACGCTCAACATGTCCCTGGTGGGCGCGCGCGATCTGTCCATCATCGCCACGCCGCCGCGCAACCGGCTTCCCATCGACACCCGCGTCATCTTCCACGATCCCAGGCAGATCCGGGACGCCATCGAAATGGAACTGGCCCGCGGCGGCCAGGTGTTCTACGTGCACAACCGCGTCATGGACCTGCCGGAGGCCACTTCCTTCATCGAAGGGCTGGTCCCTCATGCCCGCGTGGGGATGGCCCACGGCCAGATGGACGAGGTGGCCCTGGAGCAGGTGATGGCCGCCTTCGTGAACCGGGAGTACGACATCCTGGTGGCCACGGGCATCATCGAGTCCGGCCTGGACATCCCCAACGCCAACACCATCATCATCAACCGGGCCGATCTGTTCGGCCTCTCCCAACTCTACCAATTGCGCGGCCGCGTGGGACGCTCGGCCACCAAGGCCTATTGCTTCCTCATCTCCCCGGACGCCAACCGCTTTTCGGACGAGGCCAAGAAGCGCCTCTACTCCCTGGAGAAGTTCACCGACCTGGGCTCGGGCTTCCAGATCGCCATGCGGGACCTGGAGATCCGCGGGGCCGGGAACATCCTGGGGCTGGAACAGAGCGGGCACATCGCCGCGGTGGGGTTCGAGACCTACCATCGCATGCTGCGGGAAACCGTGAAGGAGATGCAGGGGGCCAAGGTGCTCCCGGACCTGAACCCGGAAATCGAGTTCCCGGAGGACGCGTTCATCCCGGAGGAATACGTCGAGGACGGCCTGCAGCGCGTGGCCTTGTACCAGAAACTGGCGCGCTGCACGGAGACCTCGCAAATCGACGAGGTGGGCCGGGAACTGCTGGACCGGTTCGGGCAGGTGCCGGCCTCGGTGCAGGTGCTGCTCGACTCCATGACCGCGCGCGTGGCCGCCCAGCGCCTGGGTTTGCAGAAGGTGATCCTGCAGGGCAATCTGCTCAACCTGCAATACGCGGAGATGCTGGTGCCCGAAAAGGAGGAACTCGGCCGGTTGGTGGCGAAGTTCAAGCGGCCCATGCGCTTCCTGTACGCCAAGCCTCTCCAGATGGTCGTGGAACTGAATCCGCTGCGCAAGGGAGACACCCACGCCGCCATTTCCCAAGCGGCGCAAATCCTCCGCGATCTGCTCTGAACCCGAAGCGCCCTCCGCCCGAGAGCCCGCCTTCGACAAGTCCATTTTAATAAAGTATACTTTAAATATGCCAGGTAAATTTAAACCCTTATTAAGGATGATCGGCCCGGATTTGGCCAAAACGATAAAAAATCGCCAATCGTGCTTTTTGCTGGGGCCCAGGCAAGTGGGCAAAACCACCTTAATCCAGGATCTGCTTCCGAAGGGTCCGGAGATACTTTCCATCCCCTTGCAAGATCCCTCGTTGCGATCGGCCTATGAGCGGGATCCCGGACTGCTGGTCAGGCAATTGTCGGCCGCGAAAACGCGCAAGACCGTATTCATCGATGAAGTGCAGAAGGTTCCCGAACTCCTGGATGCGGTCCAGCTTTTGATCGACGAGGGAAAAGCGAACTTCATCCTGACCGGTTCCTCGGCGCGCAAGCTGAGGAAAGCCGGTTCGAACCTGCTTCCGGGAAGGGTCAAATCCTTCCACCTCGATCCGTTGAGTTGGACGGAATCGGGATGGACCGATGGGCACTATATCGATGCCTTCGCGATGCCGGCAAGCGGTAACCGGGTGGATTTTTCCCTGGAGGAATCGATGGCGTTCGGCTCCCTTCCCGGAATCGCGACATTGGGCGATCCGGAGGATCGGAAGGATTTCCTCCGCGCTTACGCCAACCTCTATCTCGAAGAGGAAATCCGGGCGGAAGCGTTGACGCGTAAAGTGGGGGCATTCTCGAGATTCCTGGAGTTGGCCGCGCAGGAATCCGGAACGAGTCCGAACCTTTCGAAACTTTCGATGGAAGCGGGAGTCAGCGTTCCCACCATCAAGGAATACTACGCGATCCTGCAGGAGACCCTGGTCCTGGAGCGCGTCGACCCATATTTGAAAAACGCCAGGAAGCGGATCCTTTCTTCGCCCAGGTATTATTTCTTCGATATGGGGGTCCGCAATGCTTTGGCACGGTTGCCCATGGATGCGGCCGGAGTGAACGCCCAGAAGGGAATCCTGTTCGAACACGCCGTGGTCCTGGAAATCATCCGGCGCGTGCGGGCATCGAGGCGGGATTGGCGGGTCCGTTTCTGGAGGACCGCGGGGGGCGCGGAAGTGGATTGCATCGTCGACATGGGAGACAAGGTGATTCCCATCGAGATCAAATCCGCCCAACGGGTCCGCATGAGCGACTTGAAGGGACTTTCGATATTCCTCAAGGACCATCCCAAGGCGGCGAAAGCCGGATACGTGATCACGATGGGAGAGGCCCCGGAACGATTGGCCGAGAACGTATTCGCCGTTCCGTGGCACCGATTCTGAGGGTAAGACCGGCCCCGGTCCGCGCCTCTCGGAACCGCCCGTCTTGTGCCCGGAATCCCCTGAATTTGCTATATATTTCCCAGCCCCGGGTTATCGGAATCCCCCTGGGATGGCCGGAATTCCGGCGTTTGGACCACCCAGGATGGAGTACAGTACGAAACCCAGGACGCTGAAGCGCCTGCCTCCGCGGGCGCCATGGACCATGGTCCGGAAAACCGCCGCTTTCGCCTCCACGATCCTGCTGGCCGCCGCGCTTTCGGGCTGCAAAAAGGAGCCGGTCAAGGCCACGGTTCTGGCCCAGGTAGGCAATTCCACCCTCACCCTGGAAGAACTCCGGGAAAGCTTCCCCGTCGAATTCGAGCAGCTCATCCGCCGGGAGCAATACCTGGATTTCATCAAGCGGTGGATGGACGACGAGGTGGTCTACCAGCAGGCCCTGAACGCCAAGCTGGAAGCCGACCCGGCCGTGGGCCGCAAGCTGGAAAAGCTCCGCCGCAAGCTCCTGATCGAGGAATTCCTGTCCCGGGAGAACGCCTCCGAAGTGTTCGAACCCGACGAGATGGCCATGAACCAGTATTACGAAATGCACAAAGAGGAGTTCCGCCGCAAGGTCCCGGAAGTCAAGTTCGCCCATATCCGCGTGCAGACCAACAAGCAGGCCGCCGAACTGAGATACAAGGCCAACCGCGGGGACTTCCTGGCCGTGGCGGCGGCCAATTCCCTGGACCCGGTCCCCGAATCCTACGCCTCCATCGCCTTCAAGAAGCAGACCGAGTTCCCGCCCTGCCTGTCCCAGGACATCGCCGGCGCCGGTATCGGCGCGGTTACCCTGCCGGTGGCCTGTCCGGACGGGTTCTACCTGGTCAAGGTCCTGGAGCGCCAGGACGCCGGGAGCCTCATCCCCTTTGCCGAGGCCAAGGAGGAAATCAGCGGCATCCTGGTGATGGAACGCAAGGACAAGCTGCTCGAAGGCCGCATCGCCAAATACAAGGAGGGCATCTCCTTCAGCTACAACCTGGACCAGGTTCCCGGCCTGGCGGAATCGCCCAAGGGTCCGGAAACGCCCAAGGCCGCGGAACCGGCCCCGCCGCAAACCGTCCCCGCCCCGGCCGGCGCCGTAAAGCCCAAGGCGATCGCGCCGGCGGCGGCCGCTGCCCCGGAGCATGCCAAGAACCCGGCCCAGGGCGCTGCGCCCGTTCCGGCCGCCCCTGCCGAATCCCGCCTGCCCCGCGAACCCGTCCCGGCCGCCTCCACCGCCGGCGCGTCTT
>DATENA010000014.1:0-40521 GCA_035275285.1 Fibrobacteria bacterium
CAAGGGCCGGGTATACCTGTCCTTGCCGCCCCTGTCCAGGAAGAATCCGAAACTGCCGCGGCAAGGGCCGGGTATACCTGTCCTTGCCGCCCCTGTCCAGGAAGAATCCGAAACTGCCGCGGTCGCGGCGCATATCGGCATGGCCCAGGGCCATGTCCGGATTGAGCGTCACGTACATATCGTCCCCGGCGGCGTCCTGCAGGATGCCCAAGCCGTTCGCGCTGCCGGCCCCTTGGCTCATGTCCGTGGCCAGGTAAGTGTCGGCGCCGGCCTTGTCGAAGAGGTAGCCGAATCCGTAATCATGCCCGCATCCCTGGCTCACGCCCTTGGAGGCGTACCGATCCTCGCCGGCGAAATCCAGAAGGGCCCCGATGGCGATATGCACGCCCGCGCCTTGGGCGTATTGGTGGGCCGAATAGCGATCGTCCCCGGCTTCGTCGATGAGCAGGCCCAGGGAGTACCAATATCCGGATCCCTGCCCGAAAATGTCCGCCAGGTACGTGTCGTTGCCGGAGCCGTCCCGCAAGAGGCCGATGCCGCCCGGATAGTCCGGGGAGAACCCCGTGGCGAAGCCCTGCACCATCTGGATGTAATGATCCGAATACCGCAAATCGTCCTTGAAGGTGGGGCGCGCCAGGTACCGGTCTTCGCCGTACCGGTCCAGCAGGAGACCGGCCCCCTTGGTGGATCCCGCCCCCTCGGACATGAGGCTGGCGGAATAAGCGTCGTTGCCGCCTTCGTCCTGGAGCACGCCGATGCCGAAAAAGCCGAACCCCAGGGACGCGCAGCGGCCTTCGTAGGAATCGTGCCCGGCAGCGTCGAACAGGGAGGAGAACCCGAACTCGGCGGAGGCATGCGCGAAGTTGGATCCCAGGTAATGATCCGCCCCGGCCAGGTCGGCCGCCACGCTCACGCCCAAGTTGCCGGCGGAAAGGTGCAGGCTGTCCTTGGACAGGTACAGATCATCTCCGCCCGCGTCCAGGATCAAGGTGAACGCTCCGGGCCTGCCGGGACCGGAGAACACGTATTCATCGTCGCCCCCGGGATCGATCCAGATGCCTTCGCCCACCGTGTGGCGGTCGGCCCCCTGGGTGCCCACGTGCACGGGGAACCGGTCCGCCGCTTTCGCTTCGCCCGCCGCCTTCTTCAATTTCCTCAGGGCGGCCGCCTCGTCCCCGCTCCGGAAGCAGCGGATGAGCCAGGTCTCCAGCCGCCAGGCCCCCGCCGCCGCGCGCGTCAGCCCGGCCCACTTGAGCCGTCCCGCCACTTCCATGATGCGATGGGTGCGCGCGTCGTTCTCGAGCCGCCGCACTTCGTTCTCGACCGGCGTGCGGGTGGTGTCCTCCTCATCCTGCAGGAAAAGCGCCGGGGATTCCCGATAGAGGAACTCCCTTTCCGCCCCGGTGAGGCCCGCGGTATGCTCGCGCAGGCCCTCGCGGATATCGTCCAACGCCAGGCCGGGATTGAAGGCCGCCAGGGCGGCGGATTTGAATCCTCCGCCGGAATCGGCCTTGGAAACGGGCCCACCGGCCAAGGCGGGAGGAGCCGCGGGGACGGCCGAAGGCTCCACGTCGAGCAAGGGCCAGAGGGAATCCGGGGCGATGGGCAGGCTCGATCGCGGGGAATCCGCGCCCGCGGCCGGGGCCGTGCGGGACAGGATTTCCGCCGCCACTTCTTCCAGGCGGAACGGTTCGCGCAGCACCGCTTCCACGCGCGTCAGTCGCAGACTGTCCTTGCGGTTCAGCACCGGGAGCATGGAAATGTCCCTGGGAGCGACGCCGTTGGGATCCATCAGCAAGGTTTTCACGGAGTCCAGCTCCAGGAGCGGCGCGGCCGCACCCCCGGCCGACAGGCACAGGAGCGCCGGCAATGCCGCGGCGAAGGGTCCCATGGACCGGAACGTGAGCATGCCTGGAATCATAACCCCAATTGGCGGCGGAGGGAAACTATATCCCGGCCCTGTTTGACCATATCCTTCAAAAGGAGCTGCAAACGGCGCCGGCCCCAATCGTGGGTGCTGGCCTGGATGGGCGTTTGCCCGTTCAGGGCATCCGAGGGGGTATGCACCCACACGTCCTGGGACTCCGGGCTTTCCCCGGGCATGGACTCCGTTCCGGGATCGTCCGGCAGGCCCACCGCCGTCCCCAGGCGCTCGCGCAGCCAATCCCGCACGTGGGCGCGGAACGCGGGATCCGCCACCGTAACCGACAGGTTTCCTCCCCTGGCCTCCAGGCGCGCCACGCGCATGGCCCGGAAGCGCAGGTCCCAGGCCCCGGGGCCCGCGGCGCGGGTTTCCGGGGACGAGGCCAGCGCCGCCAGCAATCCATCGCGGTCGCGGAGGGCCAGGCGGAACGCAGGCGAGACGCCCGTGGCGGACGAGACGCCCGGGGCGGGCGAGGCCCCCGCGGCAGGCGAGGCGCCCGAGGAGGCGGATGAAGCACCCGATCCGCGCGCGGGGCGTCCCACCGTGGAATCGTAGACCTCGGCCCGCCACAGGGCCAGGAAAACGGACCCGTGCCGGCGCCATTCATCGCAATGCACGTCCGGGCGCAAGGTTACGGAGGGCTTCACGCCCAGCTCACGGCACCCGGCGCGGAACAGGGCGTCCAGCCCGGCCTCGCCGGGAGCGTTCCGGCCGCCGAAGGCGAGGGCGGTGTGCCCGCAGAACTCCTTGCCCCGGAACGGCAACAGGCGGGTGAGCACGCCGCCCGTCCCTTCCGGGATGCGGCCGCCGTGGTGCACCACGTGGGCCTTGAGGTTGCCGAGGTTGATCAGGCGGGCCGTTTTCGCCGTGCGCTCCTGCACGCGGTAGAACCAGAGGGGAGCGTAGGACCATTGCATCAAATCGTGGGCCAGGCGCAGGTCCTTGCCTTCCAGTTCGCGCGCCGTGCGCAGGATGGGCCGCGCGTCGGAATACTGCACGAAATAGTCCCAGAAGAAATTCTCGACCACGGCGCGCCCGTATTCGGGATCCTCCATGAGCATGTCATGGGGATAGTCCTCCTTGGTCAGCTTTTCCCAATAGGCCTGGTACAAGGCCCGCAACGGGAACAGGGCCATGGACAGCTCGTGCAATCCGTGGCGGAAGGCATGGTACATGGCCGCTTCGGCATCTCCGGTCTCGCCCTTTTCCCTGCGCGTCCCGGGGCCGGCCCCGGAATCGGGACCTTCGTCCGCGCCGGAAAGGGGATCGGCGAAGCGGCCGCAGCATTCCAGGTACGGCAGGGTATTACCGCATATGCAGGAATTTCTTAACTTGCTTGCATCCATACCGGGAAGCCAGGCTCCTGAGGGTCCGATCAGGGTCCCATCCGGACCCTCTCCCGATAATTTAACTAAACCGGTCGGCCTCCGACCCAACGGATCCTAAGCGATGCACATCGGGATTTTCGACTCCGGCTTCGGCGGCCTGACCATCTTCAAGAGCATCCGCGCGCGCCTGCCCCAGTACGATTACATCTACCTGGGCGACAATGCCCGCACCCCCTACGGCAGCCGCTCCTTCGACGCCATCTTCCGCTTCAGCAAGGAATGCATCGACGAACTGTTCGCGCGCGGATGCAAGCTCGTCATCATCGCCTGCAACACGGCGTCCGCCAAGGCCCTGCGGACCCTCCAGCAGAAGGTCATGCCTTCCGAGCACCCGGACCGCCGCGTGCTCGGCATCATCAGGCCCTCGGCCGAGGCGTTGGCCGATTACCCCCGTTCCCGCAGCGTCGCCTTATGGGCCACCGAAGGCACGGTGAAGTCCCTCAGCTTCCCCTTGGAGCTGGACAAGCTGGCTCCGGGCCTGAGCCTGATCCAGAAAGCCTGCCCCCTGCTGGTCCCCATGGTCGAGGCCGGCGAACTCGACGGCCCGGGCATCGAATACTACCTCGCCAAGTACTGGCACGAGACCGCGGCCCTGGGCGGGGACGGCATCGGCGCCCTGCTGCTCGCCTGCACCCATTACCCCCTTCTGCTCCCCCGGATCCGGGCGGTCGTTCCCGCCCACGTGGACATCCTGGTCCAGGGCGACATCGTCGCGCCCAGCCTGGCGGACTACCTGATCCGCCACCCGGAGATCGAAAGGACTTTGAGCCGTACCGGTTCGCAACGATTCCTCACCACTGATCGGACCGAAGGCTTCGACCGCCTTTCCGAGGTGTTCCTCGGCCACCCGGTAGTTTCGGAAAAGGTCGGGATCTAATCCGGATTTCGCAGATTCATTGACGCGAAACCGGGATTTTCCCTATATTGACCCATAACGGCGGGCCCAAAAAGCCCATGTCGATCGTATTGGCGGGAATCCGGAAAATCCGGTTCCCGGGAACCGGCAAGACCGGCTCCTGAACGCCTCCTCCTTCAGCGAAAGGTCCGGATCATATGTTGAGTGCGGGAAACTGGCAGGACTATCGCGGCAAGGGCGAAGGCGTTCTCATCCATCTGGATTCCGCGAAGCAGCATGAATTGGCCGTGCGGGAACCCATGGACGAGCGCGGCCATCCCGTCCTGGAGCCGAGTTACGAAACCGGGACATACGGATTCCTGCAATGTGCGAACGCGAAAACGCGCCTGGCCACCATGAAGAACCGCCGGCGGTATTTCCTCTTCGGCACCCGGTACCAGGGCACGGCGGAAGCCTATCGCGGCAAGTTCCTCATCATCGGCTACATGCGCCTGGACAAGATCCTGGAGGTGCGCAAGCGCCACGTCCACAAGTGGATGGAGCTGCAAGCCTCGGGCGCGCCCGCTCCCGAATGCATGGACATGGGCGAATGCTTCGCCTTCCAGTCCGAGGAGATGAACTTCTACTCCCCCGCGGACGCCTTCGAACTGAGCGAGGAGCTGATGAAGAAGTGGGGCTACAAGGGCAAGGTCACCAAGCAGATGAAGCTGACGTTCACCGAGGAGAAGCTGGCGGTGATCCTGGAGCACTTCAAAGGCAAGGCCCATAAGAACCAGGAGTATGTAACCGCCGCCAAGGAGCTGGAAGAAGCCCTGTCCGCCGCCAAAGAAGCTCCCGACGCCCAGGACACCTGGTAACCCTTTGGCCGCAATGGGCGCCCCGGGCGCGGTTCATTGGATCGAGAAATCGAATGCGCCGGTCGCAGCGCTCCTGGATACCACCACGTCGGCCACGGGAACCATGCTGTTGTCTCCCGAAGAACCCCTGGCCGCGCTCAGCACCACCGAACGGGTGATTTCGGAGGTGGGCGTTTTCACCGTCACCACCGCCGTCTCCGGGGATGAGCCGGAGTAGTAATTCACGCCGAACCGGTAGCGGCCCACCGCGAGCGAATCCGTAAGGAAGCTTTCGCAGGACGCGAAATAGTGCTCCGGGCCGAAACCGGTGACATCGTCCACGTCCAGGTAGCCGAAGGCGCCCGTGCGCGCGCTGTAAAAGACGTGGCCGCCCGTGGGTTCGTAGATGTGCAGATCCACGTCGGGGTTCGCGCCCCAGGTCAGGGTGACCGTGATGATGCCCTGGCCCGCGCCTCCCGGAGGGTTTTGCAGGCCGGCCACCGTGCTTATGACGCCCTGGACGATGAACCGGTTCGAGGAAGGATCCGCCAGGTAGGCTTCGGAAAAGCCGTGCGACAGGAAATCCGCGTCCACATCGTCCTCATCGTTCACGGCCAGCGGCACGGCCAGCCCGATCGCCGCCTTGGCCAGCTCCACTCCTCCGATCACCAGATCATCCGCGAAGCGCACGTGGCCGACCAGGTTCTTCCTGACGAAGGATTCGGGGCTGGCGACCGGGACGATGGCGAAGTATCTCGCGCTGTTCGCGTCCAGGCGCTGGAAAGCCAGGTTCGCGAATACATTGCCCTGGGAATGGGCGACCACGATCACCTTTTTCCCCTCCCCGATGTCGGATTCATAGGATTGGACCTGGGTGTCCACGTCGCTGTTGCTTGCGCCGGGCGCCACCATTTCCTGGATCGTCCTGTTGGTCAGGAAGTCGTTGAACCCGTTCTTGGCTTCATCCGGGACCAGGCTGAGAAGGCGCGCATCCCTGAGGATCAAGGCCACGAGCAGGGTAGGCCATTCGTTCCCCAAGGTTTGCCGGGCCGTTTCGATCACGTCCGCCAGCTTCCCCCCGGAATGGTTGAAGGCGAGCTTGAAGGAATATTTCCGCTGCTCATCGGAAGACAGGCTTCCCTTGACGTCCGATTTCAGATCGCCCAGGGAAGCCATGGCGGACTTGATGGTGGTGACTCCGCTGCCGACGCCGTTCCCGAAATAGACCACCGCCGAGACCTGGGTACAGGATCCCTGGGCGAAAAGGGATGGCGCCTGGGAAAACAAAAGCAATGACGGGAGCAATGTACGCATGCGCATGATCGGTTCTCCTTGACGTTTGGAATGGGGTTAATTGTTCAGAAGATCGGGATCGAATCCGCAACTCGCCTTCTCGTTCTCGGCGCTGGGGAAGACCTTCCCGCCTAACCTCTCCTCATGCGCTTCCCAGGCCCGGATCCGATCGGGAGTGTTCAGCGAGACGGCTTCCAGGGATTTCCAGGCTTTCGAGCCCGGAGAGACGTATCGCAGGCATTCCATTGAGCGCATGTCGGCATTGGCCGCATCCATCGATTGCTGGACCGTGGTCGCGACAATCCCCTTCTGGGTGGAAACCGCCATCTGGTTCAGCGCCTCGCGGAGCTTTTCCGAATGGCCGAAATTGGCCGCGATGTAGATCTCGACATCGTCGCGGATGCCGTTGCCGTTGGCGTCGATGCCGGCCAGGGTCGATTTCCCGCCCTCGCCCGGATCGGGGGGAAGCGCGCCGCTGAAGGACAGGACCCGGAAGACGGCCGAGAACTTCAGCTTGTCCGGATTATGGAACCTGACCAGGAAGTCGGGGATGGCGCCCCCCGGAAGCAGGCCGTTCTGCGGCACCGGCAATTTCAGCATGGGCTTACCGTCCACGGTCAAATCGATGGCGTTGTTCACCGAAACGCCGGCGGGAAGCCCGCTCACGACCAGGTACATGGGGGCGCCCAGCACCGAGGCGGAAGTGTTGCGGACGGTGACCAATCCATGGAAGGTCCGGGTGGCGCGATTGTAGACCAGAGGGGCCTTGTCCAGGGTGATCTGCCCGGTCACATCGTTGAGCGCGGCCGCCGCCGCGCCCGCCGAGACGGCCAGCAGGGCCAGGACCGCGAGGCCCCTTTTCCTCCGGACGGCAAGGGCGCCCATCAGGCCCAAACCCAGGGCGAACAGCGCCATGGATCGCGGCTCGGGAACGGCTTCCGATCCCGGCTCCCTCACCGAAAGGGAGAACGGGGCGGGCACGTAGTTCTCCCCGCCGGCCGCGGACAGGATGAGGAAGACGTTTTCGCCCCTGGGGTCGGCCGTGGCGAAGAGGGGGATGCCGTCCGCATCCGTGAAACCGAGAACCAAGGCGTCGGGAAAGCCGATCGCGCCGTCGCCGATCCATTCCGCATCCAGGGTGAATGCCAAGCCCTCGTATACGTTCGCGGTCGCGAAGGCCAGGGTCGATATCAGCGCCTCATCCGTCAGCAGGAACCCGTCCGGAAGGAGGGGCGAGACCGGGCCGTCCATGGCCGTCGGCGGCAGGGACAAGTCCGTCACCCGGGCGGAACTTCCCGCCATCCCGTCGCCGTCGATGAGATCGAGGAAAATCGTTCCCGCCAGGGGCGGTGCGGCATCCGTCGCCCGGATGGAAAAGCGTATCGGGGCGCCCATCGCGATTTGGGCCGAGGCGAATAAGGCCGCCGCCGTCGGCAACGCCAGCCGCGTCTTGATCCTATGCATGTGGTCTCCTTTCAATCCTTGTTGCGCGTACCGGAACCGGATTGCCGGTGCCGCCGCAATTTCGATGCCAAGCGCGAACGAGGTATCCGGCGTCCTTGCCGACCCCGGCTCCGCTCGCTTGTAAAGAAACCCAATTTATGTCAGAACCATTGACAGAAATCACAGGGAAATATTGCGGCGCCGGTCACGGCGTCCACTGACGGCATCGCGGAAAGAGCCGTAGAGTTAAAAAGAACCATGACTTTGCTTACATGCAAAAACGGGACGGACGAAAACTTCCGGAACAACGGCGCATCCCGCAGGGTTCCCCCGAGGGGGACAAGGACGAGGAGGAACGGACCGGAAGGAGACTACGTAGAGGCGTGCTTCTTCAACAAGGCGTTGACGCGGTCCAAAAGCTCCTGCTTGCCGAAGGGCTTGGTGATGTAGTCCTCCGCCTTCATCACGTGCAGGCCCACCATCAAATCGACGGACTTGTTGTTGCTGGTCAGGAAGGCGATGGGGATCCTGGCCAGGGAGGGCTGCTCGCGGATCTCCCGGAAGATGTCGAAACCGTCCACGTGGGGCATCACCACGTCGAGGAGGATCAGGTCCGGATTCAGCTCCAGGGCCGTGGCCACGGCGTTCTCCGGTTCGGTCACCACGGTCACCTGGTGCTGGCCCAGTTCGAGCACGAGCTTGACCAGGTCCGCGATATCCCTCTCGTCGTCGACGCAAAGTATCTTCGCCATGCCTACCCCTTTGCCAATTCCCGCGGGAGCCAGTCCCAATAGAAATAAGTTACCGCGCATCCCAGCCCCAAGCCGATCAGGTCGAGCCCGATGGCCAGCAAGGCCATATACTGCAGATCCAGCCCCAGCAAGCTGACGACCATGGACATGGTCATCAGAAAGCTCGCCACGTAGAAGAGTTTGTACAAGGGTTTTTTCTTCCGCGCCGCGCCGAAGATGCGGCTCAGGGAGGAAATCACCAGGAAGGTGACGATGAAGGTCAGGTGCAGGACGACTATGGTGACCGCGGAGAGGGATACCATGGGGCCTAATCCACGCTCATCATGGTGCGGTACAAGGCGTAGCCCAGCGCGGAAAAGGCCAGCCCCCCCGCGCAGATGATCCCGTTGGCCACGAAGGCGGGGATGAACTTGAAGAACTCCAGCCTGAGCATCAGCCCGGCCACCAGCACGGCCAGGGCCGCTTGCAGGTAGCGGTGGGGCGGTCCCTTGGAGAACTTCATGCGGTAGAACTTCGCGATCAGCGTGAGGTAGAAACCCACCACGCTGAAGAGGAGCGAAGTCAGCAACATGCCTACCGCCTGGATGGATGACAAGCCTATTTTCCCTTGCGCTTTCCGAACGCGGAAAACGCTTCCACGAACGTGTCCGCGTCCGTCTTGACCGGCGAGCCGCTCATGACGCCCTGCCGTCCCACGAACTTCTCCATGATCTCGATGCCGCCCTTGGCGATGTGGAACTGGCGGATGTCCTTGGCGTGCTGGCTGCCCCGCATCTTGAGCACCAGGATGGCCTTGGAGATGGCGCTGTCTATTTCCACGTACCGCAGGATGAAGTAATTGTCGGCGATGAAGGGCGCCTGCGACAGGCTGCTGGTATCGCCCAGCAGGTTGCTGTTCTCCCGCAGCAGCAGGGAGGTGATGCCCTCGCGCTTCAGGCTGGTGATGAAGTCGAACTCCATCTCGCGCAGGGAATCCGATTCCTCCGCGGCGTATTCGAAGTGGGTCAGCGAGTCCACCAGGCAACGCTTGACGCCCATCTCGTCGATCAGGGTCTCCAGGCCGCCTCCCAGCTCCTCCACCTCGCTGGCGACGGTGGACGGATCGGAGAAGATGATCTTGAGCATGCCGGAATCTTCGTACTTCTTCAGGTCCCATCCGAAGTTCAGGGCGTCGTGGTAATACTGGCTGGGGAATTCCTCGAAGGTGAGGATGAGGCCGGGTTCCTGGAACTTCTCGATGCCGTTGACGATGAATTGCAGCCCTAAGGTGGTCTTTCCCGTGCCGGGCGCGCCTTCCACCACGGTGGCGCTGCCTTTGACCACGCCGCCGCCGATCATCCTGTCCAAAGCCTCGATCCCGAATGGCGCTCTTTCCAGCATAACTCTCCTCCGATGTCCTTATCGTCCGCGGATCGGACCGGCGGACGCGCCGCCGGCGATCAAGGTCAGGAGCACGGCCTTCTGGGCATGCAGCCTGTTCTCCGCTTCATCAAAGCATACGCAGCGCTCGGAGTCCATCACTTCCTGGGTGATTTCCTCGTCCACGTGGGCCGGGAGGCAATGGGTGACCAGGCACCCGGCCGGGGCTTTGTCCAGCAAGGCCGAGTTCACCTGGAATCCGGAGAATTGCTTCTTCTTCTGCTCGGCCTGGGCCTCTTCGCCCATGCTCACCCATACGTCCGTATAGATGCAGTCCGCCTGGGAAACCCCTTCCGCCGCGTCGTGGGTCATGGTATAGCTGCCGCCGGACTTCCTGAACAAGGGCTCCAGGGATTTGAGCACCGCCGGGTTCTGCTCGTAACCTTTGGGGCAGGCCAGGATGAAATGCATCCCCAGATGGGCGGCCAGCTCGGACAGGGAGTTGGCGACGTTGTTGCCGTCCCCCACGAAGGCGAGCCTGAGGCCGGTGAGCTTGCCCCGCTTTTCCATCAGGGTCTGGCCCAGGGCCAGGGCCTGGCAGGGATGGTGCAGGTCGGTGAGGGCGTTGATGACCGGAACGGTGGCGTACTTGGCCAGGTCCATGACCAGCTTATGGCTGAAGGTGCGCGCGACGATGCCGTCGACCCAGCGGGAGAGGCACAGGACCGCGTCCTTGACCGATTCGCGATTGCCCAGGGAGATTTGCGAGGGATCCAGGTTGATGGCCGCGCCGCCGAGCTGGACCATGCCGGCTTCGAAGGTGACGCGGGTGCGCAGGCTGGGTTTTTCGAAAATCATGGCCACGGTGCGGCCCTTGAGCGCATCGACGGCGCCGGAGGCCTTGTACTCCCGCTTGATGACGGCAGCCAAGTCGAGGACGTCCTCCAAACGGCTCCGGTCCAGATCCAGCAGGGTGTTCAGATGCTGAAGCTTGGATTGATTCATTTTTCCAGGGATTTTATCCGGTTATTATAGGTTACAATCCGGCGGCGGACAAGCGATTTCCAAGTCCGCCTGGTCACTTTGAGGCGAGGAAGCGCGGAGTTTGCGTAAACAATCTCCGTAGCGACCGAGCCGCCTTGCATTAATCTTATAAATAAAAAAGGTTAATTTTAAGGAGGAAATGACCCGCTCCGCCGAGACTGTCCCGTGCTTCGGGAAAATCAACCTGTTTCTGGAAATCCAGGACCGCCGCAGCGACGGCTACCACAATCTGGGCACCCTGTTCCACACCATCGATTGCGGCGATCGCCTCAGCGCCGAAGCCGCGGAAACGCTCACCCTGGACTGCGCGGAAGGCATCACCGCCACCCCCGACGACAACCTGGTCATCAAGGCGGCGAAACTGCTGCGCGCGACCTTTCCCGATCGCGTGAAGGCGGACGTGGGCATGCGGTTTTCCCTCGCCAAAATCCTTCCCACCGGGGCCGGCCTGGGCGGCGGCAGTTCCAACGCGGCGGCGGCCCTGCATTTGTGCAATCGCATCTGGGACATGGAGCTCAGCGAAGCCGACCTGCTTCCCGTGGCCGCGCGCCTGGGCGCGGACGTGCCCTTCTTCCTGTACGGCGGTTGCTATTTCGGCGCCGGCAAAGGGGAAATCCTCAGCCCGGCCCCCTCTCCCTACCCGTTCCACATCGTCATCGGGACGCCGCAATGCCGCGTGGAAACCGGCTGGGCCTATGGGCAATTGGATCCGGCCCGCAAGCGGGAATGGGCCCGCTTCAAGGCCCTTTATTTCACCTACTTCGAGGATTGGGAGTTCTACCAGGTCCTGCGGAACGATTTCGACGCTCCCATGCGGCGCCATTTTCCGGAAATCGACACCCTGGCCAACCGCATGCAGGACGCCTCTCCCGTCAAGACCCTGCTCAGCGGCAGCGGCGCCAGCGTTTTCAGCCTGTTCCGGGAAAGACCGGCGGCGGAGAAGTGCTTGGAAGAGATCAGGGCGAGTTGCAGGTTTGCGTGTTTGGCGGGGTTTTCGGTGTAGGCCGTAGGAAGAGCGACTTGAAAAAGAGGGGTGATTTTGTGGATGCGGTAGAGCTCCGTAGCCAGATCACGTCGGGAGTCGGGAGTCGGGAGTTGAATACGGAAGATTCTTCGTATTCAACTCCCGACTCCCGACTCCGAGGGGCGAAGCAGTGGATTCAGGGGATATGCCCGTACTCCCGACGAAACGCCTTTCAAGCGTACCACAGCCCCTGCCTACCACCGCCCTCTCTCCCGCCGATCTTCGCTTTTTTCACCCTAAATCCCCAACTTTCCGTGCCTTACCCGGTTGCAGTCCCCCCTCTTTCTTCCTACTTTTGACCCCCATTCCCGGTGGGGCGTCGTCAAGTGGTAAGACAACGGTCTTTGGAACCGTTATTCGCAGGTTCGAATCCTGCCGCCCCAACCAGGAAAATCGGCGCGTTGCGCCGGTTTTTCAAGGGAACCGCCGAGCGGTTCTCTCAGACCTGAACTGGAAATAAAATCACCGGGAAGGCATGCCGAAGGTCGGGCGTGTGTACCGGAAAAGGAAGTCATCATGGCTACTGCATTGTTGTCGCTCACCGCCAAAAAAAGGGAACGTTCCACCAAAGCCGCATTGAAGAACATGCGTAAAGAGGGACGCGTACCCGCCGTCGTATACGGCTTGAACAAGGATCCCTTGATGGTCGAGGTGACCTCCGTGGACATGCGCCCGCACCTTTCCCAGCGCAACCACGTGATCGAACTGTCCCTGGACGGCGGCATCTCCGAGAAGGTGATGATCAAGGCCGTGGAACGCGACCCCATCCGCAAGGACCTGATGCACATCGACTTCCTGCGCGTGGACAACGAGCATCCCGTCATCGTCAACGTTCCGGTCACCACCTACGGCATCCCCTACGGCGTCAAGACCCAGGGCGGCGTGTTCTCCACCATGAAGAAGTTCGTGAAGCTCCGCGCCAAGGTGCAGGACATCCCGGACAAGTTCGACATGGACGTCTCGGAAATCAACTCCGGAACCATCATCTACGTGAGAGATCTGAAGTTCGACAAAGGCACCTTCGTCACCCCCGGTAAGACCGCCCTCTACGGCGTCACCACCGGCAAGGCCGAGGTCGAGGAAGTCAAGCCCGCCGCCGCTCCCGCCGCCGATGCGAAAGCCGCGGAAGGCAAGGGCGACGCGAAAGCGGATGCCAAGGCCGGCGACAAGAAGGACGAGAAGAAGAAGTAATCCGTGCACATTCTCATGGGCCTGGGGAACCCGGGCCCTAAGTATGATGGCACCCGCCACAACATCGGCTTCGACTTCGCGGATCGGGTTGCGGCGGAATCGGACCAGCCGGGGACCTGGAAGTCCGAGGCCAAAAGCCTCACCCGCAAGGTCACCCTGGCCGGCGTGCCCCTGCTGATCGCAAAACCCCAGACCTTCATGAACCTCAGCGGCGAGGCCGCCCAGGTCCTGCTCCAGTTCTACAAGGTCCATCCCCGCAATCTCATCGCCGTGGTGGATGAAATCTACCTGGACCTGGGAGCGGTGCGCATCCGCACCCAGGGCAGCCATGGGGGGCATAACGGCCTCCGCAACATCATGGAGCACTGCGGGGACGCCTTCACCCGGATTCGCATCGGCGTGGGGCCTTTCCAGCCGGAACAGGACCGCGCCGACTTCGTACTGCGCAAATATGGCCAGGAGGAGTCCAAGGTCCTGGACGGCGTGTTGACACAGGCGAAGAGCATGATTGAAACCGGCCTTTCCCTGGGATGGGAGCGCGCCGGCTCCAATTTCAATCGCCGCGCCGCGCCCTGAGCGTACTCCCACCGGGCGCATTGTGGCTATTGAAGCAATCTTCCCGTTATTTTATCTTTTTTTGAATACGGAACCGTCCACGCCCGACCCCGTCCCATCCTTTAAAAGGGGAAAGGGCTGGAACGGGTTCCGACTCCGGTTGGACGACCCACACGAAAGTTCGTTCGTGAGGTTTTTTCTACTTTGTTATGTAAGATTTCAGACGCGACCTGCGTGGAGTTTGCGAAGCAACCTCTGGAGCAGGGAGCCTAGGATCACCCAGACGCGACCTGCGTGGAGTTTGCGAAGCAAACTCTGGAGCAGGGAGCCTAACTACTTGAAAGTCAGGTATTCAGGATGCAAGAGGATTTACAGTACCTTTTAGAGCTCTCAGCGGTGGACAAGAAGGTCTACGAACTCAAGCTCACGAAGAAGGACCTTCCCGTCCGGATCCAGACCCTCAAAGACGATATCGAGCGGGAAAAGACCAACGCGGAAAAGACCAATTCGGCCATCGCCGAAACCAAGGCCCAGATCGCCGAAAACCAGGACGTAGCGGTGGTGGAACAAACCGCCCTCACGGAAAGCAACCACCGCCTGGAAGCCATCAGCACCAATCGCGAGTATGATGCCGTCCACTTGGAAATCGCCACCCACAAACGCAATATCGACAATGCCCAAGCCAATGTGATCCATTTCCAGCAAATCCTCGAGAACCTTCTCAAGGAGAAGGAAGCCGCGGACGTCGCCTATAAGACGGTGCTGGACGCCAATGGTCCCGAGTTGAACAAGCTCACCGAGGAACTCAACGGTATCGAAGACAGGATGGCCTCGGAAACCGCCAAGGCGGAAGCGCCCCGGAACAAGATCAACAAGAAGGTCCTGGCCGTGTACGACCGCGTGGTCAAGCGCCGGGGCAATCCCAACGTGATCGCCGCCATCAATCGCACCCAGAAGGCCTGCCTGGTCTGCAACCGCACCCAGACGCCCCAGCGCGTGATTGAAATCAGCAAAAAGAACGCCTTGCTCACCTGCGAAAGCTGCGGGAGCATCCTGGTCTGGAAAGAGGACATGGTTTAGGGTCCTACCGGCCGGTGCAGCCGGCCATAACGGCCGGTGCAACGGCCGATTCGGAAATCCGGCTAGCCCCCCTGGGGCTTTGCCTTCTCACCACCGGCCGCCCCAGCGGCCTTTTCTTTGAGCACTTTGGCCAAGGCCTTGGCCGATTCCACGGAAACGGCGGTGCCCAGGGTGCGCAGCCAGGTTTCCCGTTCCAAGGGGGACATGGCTCTTAGGTTGCCGTCCGGAGCGGAGAACAAAGCTTTTTCGGGTACTTCCGCCGTCACCAGGCCGTCGAAAACCACGGTTCCATTGGACCCGTCCAGCACGCGCAAGCGCAAGGCCTGGGACCATTTCACCTTGATCCTCCAAGGCAGCCACCGGCTGCGCTTGCTCTGGACGCCGATGGGCTCCAGAGCGCCGAAGGCATAATATTGCGCGCCCAATCCCTTGGAGAGCTTGGGCATGTCCATGGGACCCGCTTCCGGTTCCAGGAGCACGCCCTTGGCGAAAAGCAGGGCGATCTCTTCCCTGGGGTACGCGAAAAGGGCGGTATCGGCGCCCAATTCCCATTGGATGCGCCGGGAAATGGCCTCGCTGACTTGCGGATCGGATTCCCGGCTCAGGCCCAGGAAGGCCACGCTGGGCTTTGCATGCAGGTCCAGGGCCAGGAAGCCCAGACCCAGGAAAATCGCGAGCGGGGTCTTCATCCTCTGGGTTATCGACGTCTTCAGGAAAAAACTTTAATCCGGGGTTTATTCCCTGCCGCCCCTGGGGTCCGCGCGGGGCGGGTGACGGCTCCGGAGGGGGTCGCTTCTGAACGCGGCGGGCTTCCGGCGTTTTGACCCTTACTTCAGGTTTGAGTCGATGCTTGGGCTCGCAAATGCCGTTCAACTCGCTGGGTTCCGCCGCAATCGCTCGCCCGCGCCCGGGTCAATCCGCCTGCTCACCCCTCCTGCGCCTGATACCCGCCCCGCGCGGACCCCAGAGGCTACACCGTATCAAGACCGGGAATAAGGTTATTCCCGCATGCGGTAACCCCCAGGCTGTTTTGGCGGGTGAAAGGCGTTGGTCCGGCACGGTGGATGGAACAGAGAGGGTTGGGCTCGACTTCGGAAGGTACTGGAAAAAGAGGGGCGACGGTAGCGGCAGGAGAGGTAGTGACGAATCGTATCAGAGCTTGAGGCCGAACTTGCGGTGGATCTCTTCCATGGAGAAGCGGACCACGACGGGGGCGCCGGAGGGGGAGACGTAGGGGTTCTGGGTGGCGAAGAGGCCGTCGATGAGGGCGGAGACCTGCGGGTAGTCCAGGGGTTCGCCCAGTTTGACGGAGGTGACGCGGGAATAGACCTTGGCCAGGCGTTGCTGGAAGTCTTCGCCGCGGACGGGAGCGGTCCCGCGTTCGGGTCGGAGCAGGCCTTCGACCAGTTCATGGACCACGCGGCGGGCCTGGTCGGGTTTGACTTCCATGGGCAGGCCGCGCAGCTGGAAGGCATTGCCCCCGAAGGATTCCAGGTCGAAGCCCAAGGCCTGCAGCCGATCGAGATGCTCCTCGAGGAACAGGCTGTCGCCGGGAGGGAATTCGAGCACTTCGGGAAACAGCAATTGCTGGGAGGAGAAGCGGCCGGGCTGGCGCAGTTCCTCCAGGGCCTTTTCATACAGGATGCGCTCGTGCGCCGCCTGTTGGTTGACCAGCATCAGGCCGCTCTCCACCCCGAAAAGGATGAAGCCGTTGTGCAATTGCAGGTACGGAACCTCCGGCGGCCGGGACCGGGCGGAAGCGGGATGGGACCCGGCATCGGGGTAGAAGCGCGATACGGACGCGGGAGGCTGGCGGGCGTCGGCCGGGAACAGGCGGATCTGGTTGAAGGCGGCCGGGAATCCCGGGCGGCCCAGTAACGGATCGGTTACCCCGGGGAAGGGCGCGGGACCCTCCGGGACCTCTTCCAGGCGGGACTCCGCGGGAGCGATGGGAGCGTACGAGAAAGGCGGGGCTATCCCGGTCCGGGCGGGAGAGACGTCGCCCTCCGCGGAGGCGAAGGATTCCGCCCGGCCGACGGCTTCCGCGCGGGAGGGCGGATAGGCCGGACGGGGCGGGATTTCGTCCTTGGAGAGCTCCAAGGCGCGCGGTTCATAGTCGCCGGGGAAGGGTTCCGGGTCCGGCCCTCCCAGGTCCAGGACGGGCGCATCCCCCACCTTGCGGAGCGATGTCTTGACGGCCTGGCTGATGGCCCAGAAGATACGGCTCTCGTTGAGGAAGCGGACTTCCTTCTTGGTGGGATGGACGTTCACGTCCACCTCTTCCGTGGGCATGGTCAGGAACAGCACGGCCATGGGAAAGCGGCCCGGGGGCAGCACGTCGTAGCTCTGGGACAGCGAGCGGGAAATCAGGCCGCTCTGGATGCTGCGGCGGTTGATGTAGAAGTATTGGTGGGTGGAGCGGAGGCGCGCCTGCTGGGGCGTGCACACGTAGCCTTCCACGTGGATGGACCCGGCCCCGCCGCCGGGGCTGTCGGTCCACTCCACGGGGGCCAGGTCGTTGGTGATGTTGAAGCCGAGCACTTCGCCCACGCGGTGCTTGAGCGTGCCCTCGGACAGGGACAGGATCTCCCGGCCCTTGTCCACCACGCGGAAGCCCGTGCCGGGATGGGCCAGCGCCACGCGGCTGAGCATGTTGAGGATGCGGGCGGCTTCGTTCTTGCCCGAGCCCATGAACTTGCGCCGGGCGGGATTGTGCTGGAACAGGTTGCGCACCGTGACGGTGGTGCCGGGGTTGCGGGAGATCTCCCGGCTCCCCGTTTCCCGGGAATCGGAAACGGTGACGGCCACGCCGGTGGGCTCGGAGGCGTGCCGCGACTCGAGGATCAACTCGGCTACGGCCGCCATGCTGCACAAGGCCTCTCCGCGGAACCCGTAGGTGGCCACGTGTTGCAGATCCTCCACCTCGCGGATCTTGCTGGTGGTATGCGGCTGCCAGGCCACCTGGGCGTCCGCGCGGACCATGCCCTTGCCGTTATCGCTGACCTTGATCAGGTCCAGGCCGCCCTCCTCGATGGAGAGGACGATCTTGGTGGCGCCGGCGTCCAGGGCGTTCTCCACCAATTCCTTGACGACGTTGGCGGGCCTCTCGATGACCTCGCCCGCTGCGATTTTGTGGATGGTGGCCGGAGCGAGGCGGTTGATGATGGCTGCCGAAGACATAAGCTGAAAGTGCAAAATAGCATACCCTGGATTGGCCGCCCCGATTTCCTGGTCCATTTCGTTTTTTATCCCTTATTCCCTGAATTTTCCCCGGAAAACCCCATTCGAAGTCATTACCATATTGTCCCTATCAGTTTTATATGTTATATTCCGACCATGAAGGTGACATCCAAAACCATGTACACCCTGCACTTCCTGACCGGACTGGCGATCAAGAGCAAGGATTGGCCTTCCAAGCCCATCCATCTGAGGGAGATCGCCAAGGAATACAACATTCCCTTCAAGTTCCTGGAACAAATCGCCATCCTGATGAAAAGCGTCGGCCTGGTCCGGGGGGCGCGCGGCAAACTGGGCGGCTATCAATTGGCCGAATTGCCCGAGAACATCACCTTGTCCCGCGTCATCAAGGCCACGGAAGGGGAAATCCTCCCCTGCGCCGAGATCGAAGGCGGGAACGACGTGGTCACCGATCTCCTGCACCGCCTTTTCCAGGAGGGACGGGACCTGGTGGACCGGAAACTGGAATCGGTCACCCTGGCCCAACTGGCCGAAAAGGCCAAACGGCAATTGGAACCCGTACCCATGTACTATCTGTAACGGTGGCCCCATGAATGCGCAAACCGACCCCAAAGAAGCGGATCCCGGAAAACCGGCCGCGCCGTCCCATCCCAAAGGCGCCCTGGACGCGCCGCCGCCTTCGGGTCCCGCCCCCGCTGGCAGCCTGGAGTCCCTGGCCCGGGACCTGGATCGGGAATTCGCCTCCCTGGGCGCGGACGAACGTATCCGCAAGGCCTACGCCCTGTTCGGCAAGGAGCTCATCGCCACCACCTCCTTCGGCCGCGACGCGGGCCTGTTGCTCCACCATCTCCACCGCCTCGGGATCGGCGTGCGCGTGTTCTTCATCGACACTTCGTTCCATTTTCCCGAGACCCTCGCCTACCGCGATACCCTGACCTCCGCCTACAAGCTGGACCTGCGCGAGTCGCGTTCCTTCGAACCCGACAACCGCCGCTACGCGGTGACGAAGGACGGAATGCTCTCCATCTCCGATACCAAGGCCTGCTGCGCCATCAACAAAGTGGGCGTGCAGGCGGCCTTCCTGGGCCGCACGGACGTGAAGGCGTTCCTCACCGGGCTCCGGCGCGATCAGAGCGATTCCCGGTCGCATACCCCGTTCGTCCACGTGCAGAAAGGCAAGCTGAAGATCTGCCCCTTCGCCGACTGGCCGGCCGCGGACGTGGAACTCTACCTGCAGATCCGGGAAGTGCCCGAGCATCCCCTGGCGAAAGAGGGCTATTCCAGCATCGGGTGCAGCCCGGCCACGTGCACCGGCAAACCCGTGGATCCGGACGATCCCCGCTCCGGCCGCTGGGTCGGAGACGCCAAGACCGAATGCGGACTGCATCTCGACTATGAACCTTGAACATGAACCCTAAGGCCGGCACCGCGGAAGAGGACCCCGTAAACATGGAAAACGGCATGAAGTATTACCGCAATCTCACGGAGATGATCGGCAATACTCCTTTGGTGAAACTGAACAAGGTGGTCCCGCGGGCCGACGCCCTGTGCCTGGTGAAGTTCGACCAGCGCAATCCCGGGGGGTCCCTCAAGGATCGCATCGCCCTCAACATGATCCAGGAGGCCGAGAAGGCCGGCAAGCTCAAGCCCGGGATGACCATCCTGGAGCCCACCAGCGGCAACACCGGAATCGCGCTGGCCTGGATAGCCGCGGTCAAGGGCTACAAATCCATCCTGGTGATGCCGGAGGCCATGAGCCCGGAACGCCGCAACCTGTTGCAGGCCTACGGCGCCGAACTGATCCTCACCCCGGCCCACCAGGGCATGGCGGGCGCCATCGAAAAGGCCAAGGAAATGGTGCGCGCCCGCAAGGACTGCTTCATGCCCCAGCAATTCGACAACCCCGCCAACCCGGAAGCGCACCGGCGTTACACGGCGGAAGAGATCTGGGGCGCGACCGCGGGCAAGGTGGACGTGTTCCTGGCCGGGGTCGGCACCGGCGGCACCATCACCGGCGTGGGCGAAGTGCTCAAGGCCCGCAACCCCGCCGTCCGCATCGTCGCGGTGGAACCGGCCGCCTCGGGCGTGCTGAGCGGCGGCAAGCCCGGCTGGCACGAGATCCAGGGCATAGGCGCGGGGTTCGTGCCCAAGGTGCTGAACACGAAAATCTACGATGAGGTGATCAAGGTATCCAACGCGCAGGCCCTGGAAATGAGCCGGCGCCTGGCCCGGGAGGAAGGCATCCTGGCAGGCATCTCCACCGGGGCGAACGTGACCGCCCTGTGCGAAGTGTGCAAGCGGCCGGAATCCGCGGGCAAGACCCTGGTGACCTTGGCCTGCGACACCGGCGAAAGGTACCTCAGCACCGCCCTGTACGGGGGCTGAAGGCGGATCCGCCATGGCGATTTTCTCCGAAGACCAGATGCGCCGCTACATGCGGCACCTCATCCTTAACGAGGTGGGGTTCAAGGGGCAGATGAAACTGGCCGCCGCCAAGGTGCTCTGCATCGGGGCCGGGGGCCTGGGCTCCCCCGCCCTCTACTACCTGGCCGCCGCCGGGGTGGGCACCATCGGCATCGCCGAAGGCGACGTGGTGGACGACTCCAACCTCCAGCGTCAGATCATCCATTTCACCGAGGACGTGGGCCGCCCCAAGCTGCAATCGGCCCGGGAGAAGATCGCCCGGATCAACCCCGGCGTGTCCGTGCAGGAACATCCCGGTTACCTGGACGCCTCCAACGCCGTGGAGATCGTCTCCCGCTACGATTTCGTCATCGACGGCAGCGACAACTTCCCCACCAAGTTCCTGGTCAACGATGCCTGCGTGATCGCGGGCAAACCCTTCTCGCATGCCGGCATCCTGCGCTTCGAAGGCCAGGCCATGACCATCGTGCCGCGCAAGAGCCGCTGCTACCGCTGCCTGTTCCGGGAGCCGCCGCCGGCCGGATCGGTTCCCAACTGCGCGGAAGCGGGCATCCTGGGCGTGGTGGCCGGCACCTTGGGCACCATCCAGGCCACGGAAGCGTTGAAATGCATTCTGGGGAAGGGCGATCTGCTCACGGACCGCCTGTTGATCTACGACGCCCTCTCCATGCGCTTCCGGGAAAGCCGCGGGGAGCGGGATCCGGAATGCGCGGTGTGCGGGGAGCATCCGACGATCCTCAAGCCCATCGACTACGGGATGCCGGCGTGTTCGGACCCCATGTAGACGTCGGGTAGAGTTCAAAAGTCAAAGTGCAAAAGTCAAAGTGCAAAATGAAGAGGGGAAGCCATTTCCCCACTCGCCACTATCGGAGCAATTTCATTTCTTAATTCTTAACTGTGACTTTTGCACTTTGACTTTTGCACTTTGACTTCTCTCCCAGCGCCCGATCCCGCTAGACCAACACCTCCCTGATCTTCCCCACCAGCGCCGTCATCGAGAAGGGCTTCTGGATGAACGCGCGGCCGCCGCCCGCCACCTCCTGGCGGAAGGCCGCGTCCTGGGTATAGCCGGACATGAACAGCACCCGCAGGGTGGGCATGATCTTGCGCAGGGAATCGGCCAGTTCCTTGCCGCCCATGCCGGGCATCACCACGTCGGTCAGCAACAGGTGGACGGGCTGGGTGTATTTCTCCGCCAGGGAGAGGGCTTCCTTGCCCTGGCGGGCCTCCAGCACCAGGAACCCCTGCTGGCCCAGCAGGTCGCGGACGATGGAGCGCACCTCGTCGTCGTCCTCCACCACCAGCACGGTCTTTGGGACGATGGAAGAGGCGCGCAGGGCCTTCTTGATCTCCGTCTCTTCCTCCGGCTCCTCGTCGGTGATGGGGAGGAAGAAGGAGAACACGCTGCCTTTGTCCACCTCGGTCTCCACCAGCACGCATCCGTTGTTCTGGGTGATGATGCCGTACACGGTCGACAGCCCCAGGCCCGAGCCCTTCCCTTTGTCCTTGGTGGTGAAGAAGGGATCGAAGATGTGCGGCAGGTTCTCCCGGTCTATGCCCAGCCCGGAGTCCGCCACCGAGATGCGCACGTGGGGGCCCGCGTGGACGCGGCCATAGGCGCCCGGGATCTCCCCGGACAGCTCCACGTTGCCGGTGCCGATGAGCAGGGTGCCGCCCTCGGGCATGGCATCCCTCGCGTTGAGCACCAGGTTCATGAGCACCTGCTCCAGCTGCACGGGATCCATGCGCACTCGCCCGACGCGCTCGTCCATGCGGATGTCGAGTTCGATGTTCTCTTCGAGCAAATGCCTGAGCATGCGCTCCATGGCGGTGATCACGAAATTCGGATGGATGACCTTGGGTTGGGGGATTTCCTGGCGGCTGAAGGCCAGCAATTGGCGGATGAGCCCGGCCGCGCGGTCGCTGCCGTTCAGGATCTCGCCGACCTCCTTGCGGCAGGGATGATCGGGTTCCAGGCGGAATTGCATCAGCTCGCAATAGCCCATGATGGCGGCCAGCAGGTTGTTGAAATCGTGCGCGATGCCGCCGGCCAGGCGCCCCACCGCTTCCAGCTTCTGGGATTGCCGCAACTGCTCTTCCTTGATCCGCAGGGAATCCTGCGCCCGCCTGGACTCGGTCACGTCCGAGGTGGTCCCGATCCACTTGTAGGGCACTCCCTCCGCGTCCCACAGGGCCGTGCCCCGGTCCGACCATGTCCGGTAGGAACCGTCCTTGCACCGGACGCGATATTCGCGGAAGAAGATCTCCCTGCCGCGCAAGTGCTTCTCGATGGCGGCGGCCACCCCGGCGCGGTCCTCGGGATGGATGGACCGTTCCCAGGCCTCCAGGGTGCGGGGGATTTCCCCGTGCCGGTACCCCAGGCGCTCATCGACGGGCCCGAACCATTCCAGGGATCCCTTCAGGATGTCCCACTCGTAGATCAGATCGTTGCCGCATTCCGCGGCCACGCGCAGGCGTTCTTCCGAGCGGCGCAAGGCCTCTTCTTCGCGCTTGCGGTCGGTGATGTCCACGAACGTCCCCATCACGCTCTCGAGCTTGCCTTCCGGCGAAAGGATGGGCGAACCGTACAGGATCATGCGGGTGCGGCGGCCCCAGCGGCCCACCACTTCCACCTCGTAGACGGAGCCCGCCCCGCCCGCCCTTTTGCCGTGCTCCTTGGCGATGACGCTCCGGCTT
Organism: Fibrobacteria bacterium; assembly: GCA_035275285.1. Taxonomy (GTDB): domain Bacteria; phylum Fibrobacterota; class Fibrobacteria; order UBA11236; family UBA11236; genus Chersky-265. The sequence goes on from DATENA010000014.1 coordinate 23,065, forward strand.
TCCGGGGTGAAGAACTCATGGTAGGTGGTTTGCGAGCCCATCAGGTCGGCCGGGCCGTCCAGCTCCAGGCTGGCGGCCATGGCGGGGTTCATGTAGATGGTGCGGCCGTCGATGTGGATGTGCCAGATGCCCACGGGACTGCCGTCCGCCAGGGCGCGGTAGCGGATCTCGCTGCGCTGCAGCTCCAGCTTGGTCTGGTAATGCAACCCCTCCAGATCCACCCGCGTCTGCCGCAGGGATTCCGCCAGGGCGCGCTTCTCATCGCCGTGCCCGGTCAATTCCCTTTGCATCCGGGACATGTTCCAGGAACGCTTCCGCCAGGCCCAGGCGAAAACTCCATTTACGGCGAGGCTGATGGCGCATGCGGCCATCCAGAATCCCATGATGCCGAAACCTTTCTCCCGGTTTTCCCAAGGCCCGGGGGCGACCTTCAGGGCCCTTTCGCAAAGCGCCCCCGGCAGCCTTTCCCAAGGGGAGGATGCCTGGGGCATTGTATTATAAATGACCGTCTCCGGCCAAGCATTTAGGAGATCAGGAGCTGAATCCCCGTCACGATCAGAAGTCCGTAAACCAGCCATTCGAAGGCTTTTTGGGGCAGGGCCCGGTTGGCGAGCCAGCCGGCCGCCACGCCGAGGGGAATCAGGGGCAGATAACGGAGGTCCTGGTACAGGGTGGCGGGGGTGATGAGGCCGGAAACCGCATAGGGTGGGATTTTGACCAGGTTCAGGGTGGTGAAGAAAATGGCGTTCGAGGCCACGAACCCGGTTTTCGGGGTTTTCCGGGCCATGAGGTAGATGGCCATGATGGGACCGGCCCCATGGGAAATGGTGGAGGAGAATCCCGCGGCCAAGCCCACCAGCAAGGCTTCCCACGGCGAGGGCCGGTAGGTTTTGGAGGGGTACCAGATGTTCCGGATCAGGAGCAGGACGGTCAGGACCAGGGCCGTGGCCCCGATGGAGGTGCGCAGGAGATGCTCGGAAATGAGGTTCACGAAGCCCATTCCCAGGGCGATGCCCCCCAGGGCCCCAAAGAAAGGCAGGCGGATCAATTCCAACTCCCACTTCTTCCAGAAAGCGGAAAGCGTCAGCAAGTCCGCGCAGCACAAAAGGGGCAGGATGATGCCGATGGCTTGGCGGGCCGGCACGGCCGTGGCCACCAGGGGCGTGGTCAGCATGCCCAGGCCGGTGGCGAAGCCGGCCTTGGAGAGCCCTATGAGAAAGGCTCCCAGATAGGGATACATCCAAGCCGGCATGGGCGGGAAATATAATTAGCCGGCCACGATGTGGCCGCACCGCGGCGGTCGAATGGGTTTATCTTGCCACGATACGGCCGCATCGTGACGGTCGAATGGGTTTATCTTGCCACGATGCGGGCCCGCACTTCCTGGGCGGCGACCGGGCCGAGCAGGAAGGCGATCAGGTTCAGGGCGAACTCTTCGGAGGAGCCCGCCCCGCGGGAGGTGATGACCTTGCCGTCCTGGACCACGCGCTGCTCGGAATAGGCCTTGACGCGTCCCTGCAGCTCTTCTTTCCGGGACGGGAAGGACGTGACGACGTGGCCGGAGGCGACGCCGGCATCCGCCAGGATGACGGTCGCGGCGCAGATGGCCGCCAGCGCGACGCCGTCCCCGTGGGCCCGGCGCACCAGGTCCAGCACGCGCGCATCCTTGCGCAGGTCGTCCACTCCGGGGCCGCCGGGCAGGATCACCATGTCGAATCGTTGGGAGAGGCATTCGTCCAGCATCCGGTCGGCCTGGACGCGCACGCCCCGGCCGCCTTCCACCAGCAATCCGGCTCCGGCGGAGGCGGAAACCACCTCCAATCCGGCCCTGCGGAGGAGATCCAAGGGGGTCACGGCCTCTATTTCCTCGAATCCCCGAGATAGGATTAATAGCGCCCTTTTCATATTTTATCCCTTAACCTTAAGATAAAATAGCTATGCCGGACAAGATAATCAGGGCCACGGGAGAGACCGCCGAAATCCGCTTCGTGCTGGTGGACGCGACGGACACGGCCAATATCGTGGCCAACTACCACGGGGCCAAGGCTTTCGCCCGCATCCTGCTCGGAGAGACCATCGCCTCTTCCCTCCTCCTCGCTTCCGGCCTCAAAAGCAACGGCACCGTGCAGGTGAAGTTCCAATTCTCCGGGGACTTCGCCTTCGTCACCGCGGACGCGACCCCCATGGGCCTGGTCCGCGGCATGCTGCCCGCGGAAGAGGTGCGCAGCATCGGGGATTTCGAACCCCTGCTCTCCCCGCAGACCATGTCCGTCAAGAAACTGAACGACAAGGGCATCCCCATTTCCGAGGGCATCGTGGAAATGCCTTCCGAGAACATCGGGCCCACCACGGCCTATTACCTGCTGCAAAGCGAGCAGACCAAATCGGCGGTGGGCATCAAGGCCAAGGCGAATCCGGACGGGACCCTGCTGGAGTTCTGCGGCGGCTTCCTGGTGGAGGCGTTCCCCAAGGCGGACGAGAACACCCTGGCCATCATGGAGCAGGTGGTCCGCAATCTGCCCCCCATCGAGAACTATCATCGGCCGGGACGGCCCCTGGACCTGGACACCCTGCTGGCCGATCTGGCCGGACCGTTCAAATATTCGATCCACCGGGAGATCCCCGTGCAGCCGTTCTGCCCCTGTTCCGAGGCGGGGGTCCTGAAAGCCATGACCGGACTGCCCCGGGAGGAACTGGAAGAGATCGTCCTCAAGAACGAGACCACGGAATTGCATTGCGAGTATTGCCGCAAGCGTTACGTCGCCACCCCCGAGCAGGTGCGCACCCTGCTGGAAAAAATGGATCGCCCCGGGGATGGGGAAGCGCCCTAATCTCCGCGAGGAGGAACGCCCAGGTGGAAAAAGAGGAATGCCTAGTGCAAAATGTGCGACTTTCCCCCGGAGCCGGTCCGGATCCCTTTGATTTCGGCCTTTTCACCGCCGCATTTTGAGTCCGGACTTCCCGCCCCGCTATAGTCCATCGGGGCGTTCTAGACTAAATTTAGGGTCTTATCCTCCGTTTCCGAGGAGCCGGTCGTCCGAACCCCAGGCAAGCGGCAACCGTGCCTCCTCAGGGGCGGGGACCGGAGCGGATCCGGTTCCATGGAGCGTGGATATTGACCACTTTCAAAAAGCGCGTTCGGGGACGCGAAAGGGCTGATTCTTGACCGCGGAGTCCAAATCGCTCTTGCTGCTGGAGTCGGATGACGGCATCCAGGAGATGATCCAATCCATCGTCCTGGATCATGACCTGGCGATGCAGACCGCCTACAATATGGAGGACGCCCTCCGCCTCATCGCCAAGGGCCGGACCTTCGCCTTCACCTTCAACCTGTCCCTGGTTTCCGAGGCGCCCCTCCCTTTCATCCGCAAGTTCAAGCTGGAGCACCCGGACCTCCCCATGATCGCCATCGTGGACGAGAAGCACCGGTCCATGATGGTGGAACTGCTGCAGGCCGGGACCTATGCCTGCCTGGGATTGCCGCTCCAGGTGGGGGACTTCTCCTACAATCTCAGCAAAATCATCGCGAACACCACCGAGACCTACAATCCCTTCGCCATGAAATACGAGGAGCGCATCCTCATCATGCCGAACGATTTCTCCCTGGTGATGCAGGTGGCCAAGAACCTGGTGGACGGGACCCTGCCCATCAACGAGAAGAACCGCTACCACATCATCCTGGGGCTGTCCGAGATCATGAGCAACGCCATCGAGCACGGGAACCTTGGGATCACTTTCGAGGAGAAGAGCGACGCCCTCAAGGCTTCCCGGTTCTATCCCCTGGCCATCGAACGCTCCCACAAGGAGCCGTACAAGGACCGGGTGGTGACCATCCGCTCGCGGGTCTTCCCCACCTTGCGGCGCATCGAATACTTCGTGGCCGATCAGGGCAGCGGATTCGACTGGCGCTCGCTTCCGGATCCCAAGGACAAGAGCAACCTCCTCAATCGCAACGGCCGCGGCATCATGATGGCCCGCTACGCCTTCGACGAGATGATCTACAACGAAACCGGCAACGAAGTGACCCTGGTGGTCAATCTGGACCTGCCCTACCGGGGCAGGAAGAACTGATGCATACGATGGGCGGAAAGGCTTAATGGCGTATCTGGCAATGGCGCGCAAGTGGCGCCCGAAGAATTTCGAGGACATGGTGGGGCAGGATCACATCGCCCAGACCATCCGCAACGCCATCGAAGGCAAGCGCATCTCCCATGCCTATCTCTTCACGGGCACGCGCGGCGTGGGCAAGACCACGTCGGCCCGCATCCTGGCCAAGGCGCTCAACTGCAAGCAGGGACCCACGCCCATCCCCTGCGATGCCTGCGAGAATTGCCGGGCGGTGGACAACGGCAGTTCCCTGGACGTGCTGGAAATCGACGGCGCGTCGAACAACGGCGTGGACAACGTCCGCGAACTGCGCGAGCAGGCCAATTACGCTCCCATGAACGGTACCTACAAGATCTACGTGATCGACGAAGTGCACATGCTGTCCAAGGGCGCGTTCAACGCGCTCCTGAAGACCCTGGAGGAGCCGCCCCCCCACGTGGTCTTCATCTTCGCCACCACCGAGTCCAACAAGCTGCCCCACACCATCCTGTCGCGCGTGCAGCGGTTCGATTTCAAGCGCATCTCGGAACGGCACATCCGCGAGCGCCTGGAATACATCTGCGCCCACGAAGCCATCGAACCCGAGCGGGAGGCCCTGGAAGCCATCGCCCGCAAGGCCGACGGCAGCATGCGGGACGCCCTCAGCCTGTTCGATCAGGTCTACGCCTTCTCCGGCGCCGACCTGAGCATGGAAGCGGCCCGCAAGGTGCTGGGCCTGCCCCGGGACGTCCTGTTCGACGGGTTGCTGCGGGCCATGATCCGGCACGATCAGAAGACCTGCTTCGCCTCCGTGCAGGAGGCCCACCAGGAAGGCATCGAGACCTCGGCCCTGCTGATCGCCTTCGGCGAGTACCTGCGCAACATGCTGTTCGCCCGCCAGGGAGTGGCCCCGGGCGCGCTGGGCCTGGGAGAACAGCGTTACGGGGAACTGATCTCCCTGGCGCCTGAGCTGCGGGACGGGGACATCATCCGCTTCGCCAAAATGGTGTCGGACATCCTGGCCCAGCTCAGGAACTCGGCCAATCCCCGCCTGGCGGTGGAACTGGGTTTCGCGCGCATGGCCGCCCTGGACCGGGTGGTGACCTTGTCCCAGGTGCTGGGGCAGGACTTCGCCCCCGCGCCGGGTCCCGTCGTCCGCGATGCGGACGGGATCGTCGCCCGCGATGCGGACGGGGTCGTCGCCCGCGATGCGGGAGGAGGCCCGGCCCGGGAACCGGCCCGCCCCCCGGAAGCGGTGCAAGACCTGGTCGAGGCCAAAAAAAAAAGCCCGTTTGACAACGTAGCGCCCGTTTCCGATTTCGCTTCCGGCGCCTCCGCGACGGCGGTGCTCTCGCCTCCGGTTGCCAACGAACCGGCGGTCGATCCGTTGGTGGCCGGATCCCGCTCCCTCCATGCGCTTCCCGGCGCGCTCCCCGATCCCCTTCCGGACGGGCTTCCCGATCCCGACGCGGAAATGGAACGGGACCTGGAACCGGACCCCGATCCGGAGGATCCCGAAGCGCCCATGCCGGCGTCGCCGCACGCGGCGGCGGAACCGGAATCCATTTCCGTCCCCGTCCGGGAATCGCCGGCCCTTCTGCCGGAGGCATGGCCGGCCCTGGTGGGCGAATTCATGGCGCTGCGGCCCCTGCTGGGTTCCCACCTGCGCCGGACCGTCCTGGACTGGGAAGCCGGCGACGCTCCCACGTTACGGGTAACGTTCATGGAACGGGCCGCATTCTCCCTGATCGGGGACGACGCCGGATTCCGCAAATCCATCCAGGCATTCCTGGCCTCCAAGGTGGCCGGCGGCCGGGAATATCCCGTGCGCTTCGCCTTGGACGAGGCCGCCGCGGCCGTGGACCTCTTGCCGGCCCCGTTCGGCGCGGAGGATCCCGCGCGGCGGGAGCCGATTATCAATTTCATCAGGGACACATTCGACGGACGTCCGATCGGATGAGCCGGGCCCCCGGGCCCGGGAACGCGGACCGCTCCGGCGGACTTGAAAGGAGATCCATATGGACATGAAGAAAATGATGAAGGAACTGCAGAAGATGCAGGGCAAGATGGCCAACGTGCAGAAGGAGATGGAAAGCGCCCTCTTCGAAGCCGAGGCCGGCGGCGGCATGGTCAAGCTGGCCATGAACGGCAAATACGAAGTCCAGTCCGTGAAGCTGGCCAGGGACGCGGTGGATCCGGAAGACATGGAGGCCCTGGAAGACCTGCTGCTGGCGGCCTTCAACGCGGCCAAGGCCAAGGTGGACGATGCCTCCCAGGAGAAGATGGGCGGATTGACCAAAGGCCTGGGCATCCCGGGCCTCTGAGCCCGGCCGGAGGCTTGCCCGGTTGCGATCCCGGTTATTCCGCCCGCAGCGCCCCGAAAACTGGAAAATGCATGCCGTTTTTTTAAGTTTGGGACGGTGGAGCCGGTTCTCATCGCCCTTAAGTTCCTGGTCCCCCTGGCCTATCTGGCCACTACCGCCATCTACGCCCGCCTGTTCTTCTCGCCGGAAGAGATCCGCTTCGCGAAAAAGGCTTCCTTGGGCCTTTCCGTCTCCCTGGCGCTGCATACCTTGTTGCTCCTGGCCCTGGGCGCCCACCTGCACCGCTGCCCGCTCGGGACCATCGGCGAAGGCCTGCTCTTCATGGCCTGGATATTGGGCGTCATCCACCTGATTTCCGAACGGCTGGCGGACACGCGCCGCCTGGGGCTGTTCACCCTGCTGCCCACCGCCTTCTGCGTGGCGGCCGGCGTGTTCCTGGTGCGCCCGGACTTCGCCCTGCCGCCGGAGCTCCACGGCTCCTTCCTGGTCTTCCACATCGTGGCCAGCCTGGCTTCCTACGCCTGTTTCTGCATGGCCGCCATCCTGTCGAGCCTGTACCTGGTGCTGCACGGGAAGCTCAAGCACAAGAACTTCGACATCACCTTCCGCAAACTGCCTCCCCTGGACAAGCTCGACAAGCTCTCGGCCAACTGGTCGTTCCTGGGCGGCGCCACCATGGTCCTGAGCTCCATCATCGGCTGGATCTGGGTCCGCAAGGACGGCCTGGCCGGCATGAGCTGGCGGGAGACGACCATCTACCTGGTCCTGGCCGTATACCTGTGCGCCGGCGCGTCCCGCCGCCCGTTCGGCCTGCGCGGCAAACGCTTCGCCGTCGTGGTCCTGGCCGGATTCCTGGTGCTGGTGCTGAGCAACCTCGTGGGGACCCATGGGTTCCATCGTTGACATGGAAACGCGCGACGACGCCCCGGTCCACGCCTTCGTGCTGGGCGCCAACCACCTGACGGCTTCGGTGGCCTTGCGGGATCGGCTGCTCTTTTCGGAAGGAGAGCTGCCGGAATTCTGCCGCGCCCTGATGCAGGTGCCGGGCATGCGCGAAGCGGTGGTGCTTTCCACCTGCAACCGCTCCGAGATCTACGGCATCAGCGCGCAGCCCTCCCTGAGCCGCCCTTTGATCGAAAGGCTCTGGGGCGCGGCCAAGGGAGTCAGCGAAGACGAGATCCGCAACCACGGCTATTTCCATTCCCAGGGCGATTCGGTGCGCCACCTGTTCCGCGTGATCGGATCCCTGGACAGCATGGTGCTGGGGGAAATGCAGATCTTCGGCCAGATCAAGGAGGCCTACCGCGTGGCGGTGGACCAGCGCTGCGTGGACTTCTACCTGAACCACCTTTTCCAGGCCGGCATCCGCGTGGGCAAGCGCATCCGCAGCGAGACCGCCGTCCACGAAGGCGCGGTGAGCATCAGCTACGCCGCCGTGGAACTGGCCAAGAAGGTGCTCGGCGATCTCAAGGGCAAGGTCGTGGGCGTGGTGGGCGCCGGCGAGATGGGCGAATTGGCGGCCCAGCACCTCCACAAGGCCGGCGCGGCCCGGTTCGTGTTCTTCAACCGCACCCTGGCCACGGCGGAGAAGCTGGCGGCGGATTTCGGGGGCGAACTGCGCCTCCTGTCCGACCTGGACAAGCGGCTGGCCCAATGCGACATCGTGGTCTCGGCCACGGGGGCCCCGGACATCGTCATCACCAAGGCCCAGGTGCAGGAGGCCGCGCGCCACCGGGGCGGACGGCCCATCTTCCTCATCGACATCGCGGCCCCCAGGGACATCGATCCGGAGGCGGGCAAGGTCTCGAACGCCTACCTGTTCACCATCGACGACCTCAAGAACGTGGTCAGCGAGAACGTGGCCATGCGCAAGGAGGCCGCGCGCCAGGCCCTGGCCATCATCGACGAGGAGGCCTCCAAGGTGGACGGTTGGTTCAAGGCCCTGGACATCGTGCCCACCATCCGCACCTTGCGGGACAAATACAACGTCATCGTGGAGAAGGAAATCGAGAAATGGGCGGCCGGCCAGTCCGAAGAGACGCGCCGCCGGCTGGAGTCCCTGGGACGCAGCCTTTTGAACAAATTCCTGCACCACCCCACCACGCGCCTCAAGCTGCTGGGCGAGCGCGGGGATGGGAAACGCGCAAGTTACTTCGCCGGATTGCTGTTCGCGCTGGCCGAAGAGGAAAGGGAAGATGGCCAAGGATAACAAGGGCGGGCCCGCCCGGCGGACCCTGGTGATGGGCACGCGCGGGAGCGCCCTGGCCCTGACGCAATCCAACCTCATGGCCGACGCCCTGCGCAAGGCCCACAAAGGCCTGGAAGTGCGCCTGGAGGTCATCAAGACCTCCGGGGACGCGGACCAGCGCACCAGGCTGCACGCCTTTCCGGGCATGGGCGTGTTCGTCAAGGAACTCCAGACCGCTTTGCTGGACGGGACCATCGACTGCGCGGTGCACTCCCTCAAGGACGTCCCCGAGGACGAACCCGAAGGATTGATGCTGGCGGCCTTCCCGGAACGCGAGGACGCGCGCGACGCGTTCATCTCGGACGGCCGTTCCTTCCGCCAACTGCCTCCGGGCTCGCGGATCGGCACCGGTTCCCCCCGCCGCGTGCTCCAGCTCAAGGCCTTGCGGCCGGACCTGGAATACGTGGGGATCCGCGGGAACGTGGACACGCGCATCGGCAAGGTGCGCAGCGGCGAATTGCAGGGCGTGGTCCTGGCCGCCGCGGGGCTGAACCGCCTGGGACGGGCCGCGGAGATCACCCACCCTTTCTCCTTCCAGGACATGATCCCGGCCATCGGCCAGGCCTCCCTGGCCCTGGAATGCCGCGCGGCGGACGAGCGCGTGCGCAAGCTCCTGGAAGCCGTCGATCATCCGGAGACCCACGACGCCGTGGACCTGGAGCGCGAATTCATGAAGCGGATAGGCGGCGGGTGCAAGGTGCCCATGGCCGCCCACGCCTATCCCTACGGGGAGTACGGCATGCGCATGCTGGCGGTGCTGGGGAACCCGGCGACCGGCGCCATGGCGCGCGTGGAGCAGACCCTGGACGAAGACGAAGAAGATGAACTCCTGGAAGAACTGGCGGTGCGCATGGAAGAGCAATGCAAAGACAAGGGCATCCCCCTCCCCCACGATCTCCCCGCCCATTACCTGTTGGACGGCGACCCCTTGGCCGACGGAGCGCCCTGACCGTGGCCTTGGTGATCAATACCCGCCCGGCGGACCAGAGCGGGGAACTCAGCGATCTCCTGCGCAAGGCCGGTTTCGAGCCCCTGGAAATCCCCATGGTGGGCATCGTCCCCGATGAAGAAGGCCTGGCCCGCATGCGCAAGCTCCCTCCCGGAGGCTTCACGGGCATCTTCCTCTCCAGCCCCAACGGCCTGCGGCAATTGCAGGCCGGTTTGCCGGCCGCGGAATTGGAAAGCTGGCTGGAAAAACCCTTCTACCTGGTGGGCGGCAAGTCCGCCGGCCTGGTGCAAAGCCTGGGCGGCAAGGTGGCGTTCCATCCCCAGGAAGCCTCGCTGGAAGGCTTTCTCAAGGAATACACCCCTTCGGCGGCCAACGCGGCCGGCCCGGGCAGCCTGGCGGGCACGGGGCTCACCCTGGCCCAACGCTGGCTGCATCCCTGCTCGGTCTCCACGCGCCTGGACCCGGCCGCGTTCAGGGAGAAGAAGATAGGCGTGGAAAACGTCCCCGTCTACCGTCCCGGCCTGGCCCAGGACGCGGGCAAGCGCCTCAAGGAGGAAGGCGCGCACGCGGACGCGGTGGTCTTCTGCTCCGGTTCCGCCGTGGAGCACTTCTTCCAGGCCGCGCCGGAATTGGCCGCCCGCGTGGGCATGCCGGGCGGGCTCCTGGCCGTATCCATCGGACCCTCCACCTCCAAGGTGCTGGCGGAAAAAGGCGTGGAGAAATGCCGCGAAGCCCGCCACGCCGACAACCCCAGCCTGATCGACGCCCTCAAGGCCGCCTTCGGCGGGGCCGCCACCAAGGTGCTCAAGAAGGTGGTGGAGAAAAAAGCAGTGGCGGAGAAAAAAGATCCGGACCGGACGCCCCAGGGAACGAAGGCGCCGGAAGCAAAAGCGCCGGAAACCAAGGATCCGGAGAGCGAACCATGACCGCATCCCATGAAAGCCGCCACGCCCGCGCCGCCAAGGTGATCCCCGGCGGCGTCAACTCGCCCGTGCGGGCCTTCCAATCCGTGGGAGGCGCCCCCGTGTTCATCCGCTCGGCCAAAGGCCCGCGCATCACCGACGCGGACGGCCGCGAGTACATCGATTTCGTCGGGTCCTGGGGGCCCATGATCCTGGGCCATGCCTTCCCGCCCGTGATCGAAGCCGTGGTCAAGGCGGCGGAGAGCGGCACCAGCTTCGGCGCCTGCACGGAAGCGGAAACGGAAATGGCGGAAGCCGTCCGCGATTGCGTGCCCTCGGTGGAGAAGGTGCGCCTGGTCTGCTCCGGCACCGAGGCCACCATGAGCGCCGTGCGCCTGGCGCGCGGCTATACCGGCCGGGAGAAGATCGTGAAGTTCCGCGGCTGCTACCACGGGCACGGGGACAGCTTCCTGATCCAGGCCGGATCCGGCGCCCTGACCTTCGGCAACCCCTCCAGCCCGGGCGTCACCAAGGGCAGCGCGCAGGATACCCTGCTGGCCGAATACAACGATCTGGAATCGGTGCGGGCCCTTTTCAAAGCCTGCGGGGACGAGATCGCCGCCGTCATCGTGGAACCGGTGGCGGGCAACATGGGCGTGCTCATCCCCGAAAAGGGATTCCTGGAAGGCCTGCGCGCCTTGTGCGACGGGCGCTCCACCCTGCTCATCTTCGACGAAGTCATCACCGGCTTCCGCCTGGGATTGGCCGGGGCGCAAGGCTTCTACGGCGTCCGGGCCGACCTCACCACCCTGGGGAAAATCCTCGGAGGCGGCCTGCCCCTGGCCGCCTACGGCGGCCGCGCCGATATCATGGACCACCTGAGCCCGGTGGGCCCCGTGTACCAGGCCGGGACCCTGGCCGGCAATCCCCTGGCCACGGCCGCGGGCCTGGCCATGCTCAGGGAGGTGCGCAAGCCGGGATTCTACGAGGCCCTGCACCGGCGCGCCGCAGCCTGGGAAGCGGACCTGCGCGTCGCCCTCGGGGAGGCTTCCATCCCCTGGTGCATCAACCGGGTGGGATCGCTGCTGACCGTTTTCTTCGCGGCCGGGCCCGTGCGCGATTACCGCTCCGCCCTGACCGCCGATGCCAAGGCCTACGGCCGCTTCTTTCACGCCATGCTGGACCAGGGCGTCTACCTGGCCCCTTCGCAGTTCGAAGCCGCCTTCCTCTCCGCGGCCCATGACGATGCGGTGCTGGCGCAGTCCGCGGCTGCGGTCAAGAAGGCGATCGCGGCGCTGAACGGTTGAAGTAGCGTTCCAAAGGATTCCAGCAAAGAAAACAGAAACTACTGATTTGAAAAATTGATTACCCCAAGAATTTCAAGGATTCCGAATCCGATTCCAACTAGCCCAACTAGTATAAAACAAATTCGATAATACCCTTCCTTCCACTTGATCCCCCAAAGTCGCTCATGTTCTGAGCTAGCCTTTCTCGCTATCCATTTGGAAAAAAGAATACAATAAAGGCTAACTGCAATAATGAAAATGTCAGAAACGACTACCATGTATAGTATCCCACGAAGGATGCTCCTGGAGGCCACCCTGCTCCATATTCCTTAAACTTTCCACCTGGGCCACCCCCAAAGGCAAACCCAGGACCTACGACAACCGCACCTTGCCAACTCCAACAACCAGGAGAGGGATCATTTGGACTCCACATCGCCGACGTTGAAACACCGGGCGTTCCTATACCACCACCTGCATATGGATGAATTCCATTCGAACCCACGAAGACGCCACCAGTCCCGACCAACCCATACAAGCCACCTGTAATGTTTATATCGATATACCATAGACCTAAGGGATCAATGGCGTTGATCGGATTATCACCCACATATTCGTAAAGGTTCGAACCCTCAGGTAAAAACTCGGGGTCGGAAGGCTTCGCTCGGCGCTCAGACTTAACCGATTTCTCATTTACGACAGAGACTTCCCCATGATTCGAAGCGGGCTCTCTAGGCCGCAAATTTAGCGAAGCACTCCCATAGGGATCCCTGGAGATCCACCTACTCTTCGATCGGATTGCCGCAATGAGCGCAAATCTTCGGGGGATTACTCGTCCAGCTTCCATGGATTGTATAGCAAATTGGAGTTAAGCAATGGGGGCAGCGAATTTTATAAACGTAAATTGCGAATATTGAAAAAGGCAAAATAAGGATAAAAAAAGAATATTTGAAAAAATGTGGGGCGTCTTTTGGAATCGACAAAATAATGGCGGTCAGCGTTAAACTTGAAGCGATCATCAGAAACTGCGCCACCCGAACTTTTTGCCTTAAACCCATAAATTTCCTTTGCCGTACTTAACTAAGGGCATCCACATGATCCATGAGACGTGCCAGAAATATTAGTTTCGGTTTCGCTATAAGCCACTCCGGCACCTGATGCTGCGCCTCCACTGAAGCCTACAAAATCTCCATCAGAGTTGAAATGGAAATTTATTTGTCCTCCGAGTCCAGTTAGGGAGAAATTTTTAAAAGGCCCCGAGAAGTCTCCCGTTCCTCCTCCGATAATTCCAAAATTCCAGCCGGCTTCAGCCATTCCACCCATGGCATTTCCAAATGAGCTATAGGCTCCGAATCCTTCACAGTCATTCCAGAAAAATCCGGCTTCAGCGGTCGCTCCCGTAGCCCCACCGGCAAAAGTCCCGCCGCCTCCTGCGAAAAGAGTAAAAAGCCCAAGGGGATCACTATAGTTTACCGGGTTGTTTAAAACATACCCGTAAAGATTCATTCCGCCCTTTTCCTTAATCGGATCCCTGGAGATCCACCGACCAATTTTCGAATTGTATTCCCGATACTTTGTCAAATAAAGCCCACTCGGCGCATGATAGTAGTAACCGGTGAATCCAAAATCCGCGTCAACACTTCCGAGAACCCTCACTCTTGTCCCAAACGGATCATAATCATATCTGATTATTACAGCCCCAGTACTATCCGTAATTTCACGAAGACTGCCAAGGTGGTCCTTAGTATAATAGTATTTTGCTTGGCCAATCTTCACGCCTTGGGAAAAGAACCGCTTCACCACAGTGCTTCCCGTAGAGTCTCGTTCTTGAGCTATTTCATTTCCATTCCAAAGGAATTTTTTCTTTGATATCAGAGATCCATTGGTCTTTTCCAGAATTTGGATTCGGCGGCCAGATCCATCGTATTGGAACTCGCTCCTTGAACTTCCATTTACTACTGCAACCAATCGATTCTCACTGTCGTACTCAAAACCATGGATTCCGTCGCCGAGCATATTGCCATTTGCGTCATAGGAGTAATTTGCAGTTCCAGTATTGGGTAACACAACACGGTAAACATTGGTATCTGCATTGTTGCTGAAATCTCGAGAAACAAGTGTGACCAGATTTGTGTCGGCGTTCACCCCAACCACTGCGGAAAAGGTACTGTCGGCCGCAACCTCTACCGATTTCCCATTCACGTTCAAGGTTCCAGGTTCGTTCATCGAACCCTCAAATCTGATCTTTCCTCCTCCTTGCCCTTTTTCCAATTGATTCAAAATGTTGAAGGAGTATTGATGGGTAAGGCTATCCTCTTGGTCGCTCAACCTGTTTCCGGCTTTATCATATGTATAGGAAAACGACTTAATAATACTTCCCGATTGGGTACTTTTCAAAGATGCCGCTGATAGCTGATCCACTTCGTCGTATTTCAAATCAAGCATTGTAGGAGATTGATTGCCGAATTGCCTTATCCAGTTTTTAATTGTTCCGGCTGGAGAATAGGAATAATTGAATTTGGAAATCTGTGCCGAACCCGGATTTTGATTTTTTATTTCTTGAAGCCTGAAGTCTCCGGTGTTGCCGAAATAATTCAACAAGGAATTCTGGCCATTGGGAAAAGCCAGGGACGCAAGGCGGCCGGTTTGACCCATATAGCCATACGAAAACACCCCCAGTGCATTTGTATCGGAAGTAATCCTTCCAAGACTGTCATATGCAATGGATTCTTTCACCCCATCTATTGCCCAATTCAGAATCCTGCCAAGCGAATCATACGAATATGTAATTACATCGTTTTGCCAAGGTCCATCCAAACTGTCCAGCAAAAGCGCTCCCAAAGTCGAGGCGGGCTTGTATTTATATCGAGTGGTCCCTATTCCATCCGTCATGCTTGAAACCCGGCTGTACACCGTATCATAGGTGTATGAAACCGTGGCCGTTGGATGATCACCGTTGGAATAGCTGATTTCTTTCAGAGAGTTGTCGTTAAAGTATTGAAAATGGGTAGCCTGGTTTTTTGGATCGGATTTGCTTTTTAAGCGCCCAATGGCCGGGTCGTATGTAAACCGGCTTGCATTTCCCATTGCGTCAATCGATTCGGTCACTCTGCCTTGAAGATCCCGTAACCATTGTGTTTTATGGCCTTCCGGATCCGTAAGGCTCTTGATTTCCCCGCAACGGCACCATTCATAATTGGTTATCCGTCCACTTGGATCTTGTTGAGCGATCGGTTGCTGCAAGGCGTTCCAGAAAATCCTGGACCAGCGTCCTTGCCGGTCCCTGGTCTTTTCCAAGGAAAGATTTGCGTATACGAATTGTTCATACGTACTATCCGGATAGGAGATTTTCGTCGTCCGGTCCAAGGCATCGTAGTCAATGCGCAAAGTATACCCATCCAGGCTGGTTACCGTTCTCACTCTTCCATAACCGTCATAGGTATACTTCGTGGTATCGCCAGGATGCGCGCCTTGGACTTTTAAAAGGTATCCGGACGCATCATAAGTCCATGTTGCCAATTCTCCTTTTGGGTTTTTATACGTCAATATTTGACCCTTTGAATTGTAGGTGAACTGGCTTACCTGGCCATTAGCATGCCGAATGATTGACGGCAAGTGAAGGGAATTATAGGTCGCACTATCCAACAATTCCGTGGAAGAACCTTTTTTATGACGGACCGAAATCAGATCTATCATGTTCGTATCGTAAAGATACCGGGTCTCCCTGCCTAATGGATCAATCGATTTAAGAACGTTGCCTATTCGATTGTACTCGTACTTATATAACTGGGTGGCGTCATTGTCCAACACTCTCCCGATAATCGAGGGCTGAATTGACATTGAATCACTCATCCGATAAACGTCCGGCTGATTCTGGTAATTGTACCATATCCGGTTTTCCAGTGGCTTTTTTTCACTTTCAAGAACGGTGCCGGTCTTGTTTATGTCGGCGGTGTGAAGCCAATGATAAACTACCGCTTTGGTGAAGTCCCCGGAATTATGTTCCATGGCTTTTTTATCCCAAAAGTAGCTGTTCCTGTAATTCATGTAATGCGATATGGAGTACATCCCCTCCGGAAGCAGCGTTTCGGAAGCTTGTATTCCTTCAGCCTCATCTTTATATTCAAGTCTTTCCCGCTGACCAAGGGCGTCCGTCGCTTCCAGCCACCTGTTTGTGCCATTTTCTCCCTTCGCAAATACGGTCTTTCCGTAAGGGGTTATTAAAGTATCGATAAAATCACCATCACCGTATCTAAACTCCGATGCGATGCCGAGTACATCGGTTACTTTCTTCAATTGTCCGGATCCGTTATATTGGAACGATGCAAAGCGTCCAAAAGGATCCGTGACTTTTGTGATTTTCAAAGAATCGGACGCCAGTTCATATGCGACCGTGGAAACCTGACCTAAAGCGTCTCGCGCAGATATGATTCGAAGTGCGTTGTCGTAGGTGAACGTGAGGGAATCCCCCACTGCATTGAAAATTTTCGAAAGAAATACCTTTCGAGGGAAAGCGTTTGACCCATTCGGAACATTGAATACTTCTTTTCCACCGCTTTTCAGTCGTCTCTCGTAAACTATCGGATTTGTAGAAACCCGAACCAGAATTGACCCATCCTTTGACTCAGGAGCAAAAGCGTGGGTCGCGGTTTGGTAACCCTTATAAATATTTAGGCCCCCACCCTGGGGATAATGGGAAACATCTCCGGTCAGCATGTTCGGGTTGTCTATGATATAGGATAGCCAACTGACGGTCCATTTTTGTCCCATATTGCAATAAGAAAAATTGGCAGGTTGGTTTGCCTCCCTCTGGCTGTAGGTGATTTTAAAAAGAGCGTTTGGACCCCTGGGAGGTCTGGTTCCCACGGGGATATCCTCAATGTTCAGGCTCACCAACATCGAATGAAACGAGTAGACTGGCATTCCTGAGGGGCCGCAATTTCCTTCCCTTCCGTTCCCACTACTGCCTATAGTGCTTATTTTTACTTTATTTCTTGGTCTCTCATCATCTTCTCCCCCGCCCCCGCCTCCACCTTCGTCATCCTCATCGTCACTTTTCGTATAGATGCCGCCTCCACCCCCGGATTTATGATCGCCGGCGCCGGTTCCATTTCCATCGCTTGCCGACGTATTCCCTTTTCCAAATACCGTGTTCCCTTCGACTCTGGACACACTCCTCCATCCAGAAGGCAATTTTCCTTTTTGAACCAGGAAATATCCGCTGGCTTCAACATCAAGAGCAGCCTGGCTTATCCATAAATCCTCCCCAAAAGTCGGGTCTCGGATTAAAAACAGATTGCCTTGGCGCCGTAATAAGGCAGCATAGTGATCCACTTTCCAATGAACGACGGAGGGGACCAGCATTTCCGCTCCGGGTTCCCGTTTGGCCATTTGCAAGTCTAGATGGATGTTCTCGCTCAGCTTCGCGACCTCAGAAAGGGATATACCTTTTTTTGTCGATCTGGATTCATAAATAGCCATGCTCAGCGGACTGCCTGGTTGAAGGAAAGATTGAATGCTGGAAAGGGCCGTAGGGCCGCACCGAAATGCCTTTTCGGGGCGGTTTTTCATTAACCAGAGTCCGGCTTTTGCCCCTGAAATCAGTTCGGTCGCCGAACCCCGAACTTTCCTATCTCCCATTTCTTTGAAAAGGAGTTCGAGGCGG
>DATENA010000015.1:0-3205 GCA_035275285.1 Fibrobacteria bacterium
TTTCAAGGACATCGTCGCCACCGATCGGCTGAAGAACATCGTGGACCAGATCCTCAAGTCCATCCTGAGCCAGGAGCCGCTGGTGGTGAACCTGGCCTCCATGCGCACCGGCGACGGCTACCTCCACCAGCATGCCTTGGACGTCACCATCACCGCCACCATGATCGCGTCCCGGCTCAAGTATCCGGTCTCGGACATCCAGGAACTGGCCCTGGGCAGCTTCCTCATGGACCTGGGGATGATCATCGTCCCCCAGGACGCCTGGAACGGCATCGGCACCCCGTCCGCGAAGATCCGGCTGCTCATGAAGGAGCATCCCGCGGTGGGCTTCACCATCCTGCGGGCCAACGGCGGCGTGCCCATCAACGCGGCCCACGTGGCCTATCAGCACCACGAGCGGCTGGACGGAGGCGGCTATCCCCGGAACCTCAAATCCCCGGACGATTTCCCCCATAAGACCATTTCCAACGAAAGCGGGCACATCCACCGTTACGCCCAGGTGGTGGCGGTGGCGGACCAATACATCTCCGCCATCTCTCCGCGCCCGGGCACGGTGGAACCCATGACGCCCCTGGAGGCGATGCGCATGCTGATCTCCGACGCGGGCGTCCGCCTGAATTCCCATGTCGTGAACGCGCTGATCACCCTGATCCCCGTGTTCCCCCTGGGGACCCGGGTGCTGGTGGCCAAATCGCCCAGCCCGAGGCTGGTGGGGCACATGGGCGTGGTGACGAAATGCAATCCGGCGGATAAGGAGCGGCCTCAGGTGCTCCTGCTGTTCGACAAGTTCAAGCGCAGGATAAAGCCCATCCTGATCGATTTGGCGGAAGAGAACGGGTTCGCGCTGCAGTTCGCGGCTTTGTGATCGACCGATGATTCGTCGGCACGGCGCCCGCGGATTAGCCGCGGAATCCCGTCCTCAGAGCCTTCGCGAGGGCGAGTCCGCTTGAATTTCCTCATGAGCCGGTTCCTGTGGTTGAGGAGTCCGTTCGGAAAGCCAAATGATAGACATATTTGGAAAACGCGGCCAAGGCGAGCTCCGCCCGGGAACCGCCCGATTCCTTGAAAATTGCAAGCCAAACCCAAAGAAGATATAATTGGATACCGCCAGAAAAACCCGGCTTCCGGTGCCTGGCGGCCGACGGGCCGTACGCGGCCATGGGGCCTTAAGCAGGCCAGGAGCCCGGGACGCATGGAAACCCATCTCAAAGTCCAGATCGTCTTCTCGATCTTCCTCTCCCTGGAGCTGCTGGCCCTGTACATGATCATCATCCGCACCATCGCCAACCTGGAATATTCCTTCAACCGCATCGAGGCCATCATCGGCCGGGAAGTGCAGTTGTCCATCAAGAACAAGGAAAACGAGAAGAAGGCCAAGGAAAAGGCGAACCAGAACGACATGAGCAAAGGCAAGAAAAACGACCTGCTGCTCAACATCCCCTTCATGGAACGGTTGAGCAAGGAAAAGAAAAAGGACGGGAAAGAAGGGCATGGTTAAGCCGGGCAAGCTCATCGTCTTCTCCGCCCCTTCGGGAGCGGGCAAGAGCACCTTGAAGGACGCCCTGATGGCGCGCTTCCCCTCCCTGCGCTATTCCGTTTCCGCCACCACGCGCAAGCCGCGGCCCGGCGAGGTGGAGGGCACGCATTATTTCTTCAAGACCGAGGACGAGTTCCGGGCCATGATCGAGGGCTATGAACTGGTGGAGCACATGCAGGTGCACGGCAATTATTACGGCACGCCCCGCACCCCCATCCTCAAGGCGTTGGACCAGGGCTACAGCGTCATCCTGGACCTGGACGTGTACGGCAAGAAGAACTTCGACAAGGCCTATCCGGACGCCTTGGGGATACTCATCGTGCCTCCCAGCCTGGAAGAGCTGGAGCGCCGCTTGATCGCGCGCAAGTCCGACGATGCGGAGACCATCCGCGTGCGGCTGCAGAACGCCACCCGGGAGCTGGAGTTCGCCACGCGCGAAGGCAAGTACGAGTACACGGTGGTGAACGACAACTTCCACCATGCCTTGGAAGAGCTGACGCGCATCCTGGAACGCGAATTGGGGGAGACCGCCCAGGTGCGCCCCAAGGCCCGGGAGAGCCATTAGGCCCGAAGTTCCGGGCCGCCAAGTCCGTTTCCGGGATTCCAACTATCGCGGATCGGGAGGGGCCGTCCGCGCTTTCCGGTCTTCAGCCTTTGACGAAGTCGACCGCGTTGCGGAAGATGCGGATGCCTTCGCCCTCGCCCCTCAAGCCCAGCTTCTGCCATTGCGGGTGGTTGGTCGCCAGCATGTGCGCTTCCGGGTGCGGCATGAGGCCGAAGATGAGGCCGTCCGCGCTGGAAATGCCCGCGACGTGATCGACGGAGCCGTTGGGATTGAGGGGATAGGCCGATGCGCCTTCGCCCGGATCGGCGCCCGCGGCGGTGCTGTAACGCAGGCTGATCTGCCCGTTCCGCTGCAGGGCCGCCAGGGTGGCCGCGTCCTTGGGGATGAACTTGCCTTCGCCGTGGCGCACGGGCACATAGAGGCGCTCGATGCCGCGGGTCCAGATGCTTTTGGCGGCCGGATCCACGGTCAGGTGCACCCAGCGATCCTCGTAGCGGCCGGAGTCGTTGTAGGTGAGGGTGGTGGTCTGTTCGAAGGCCGGAGACGGGGCCGCGCCCGGCACCGTGGGCGCGGTTCCCGCGGGGACGCCCGGCTTGCCGGGCAGGATGCCCAGTTTCACCAATACCTGGAAGCCGTTGCAGATGCCGATCATGGGGACCTTGCGCTCCACGGCCTTATGCAAATCCTCCGCCAGGGAATGCTTCAGCTTGTTGGAGAACACGCGCCCGCTGGCGATGTGGTCGCCGAAGGAGAAGCCGCCCGGCACGGCGATGATGTCGAACTCCGAAAGAGCCGGTTTTTTGGCGATGAGATCGTTGATATGCACGCGATGGGGATTGCCGCCCGCCAGGGCGAAGCTGTGGGCCAGCTCGTTGTCCGAGTTGATCCCGTATCCGGTGATGATGGCTATTCCAGGCTTGCCCATTGCGTTTACCAATCCAGAGGCCGGCGCCAGCGGGCGAACATTTCGTCCAGACCGGCGGAAAAGAGGAGGGCGGAAGCGGCGCTTCCGGGAGAAGCGTCCCGGATCTCCAGATCCGGACCGGCGGTGATGGCGCCGATGTGCGCGGCGGGGATCCCGGCTAACAAGGTTTCGAAGGCGG
>DATENA010000016.1:0-19702 GCA_035275285.1 Fibrobacteria bacterium
AGATGATCAACCGGGCGTTCTTCTTGTCGTCGGCGGGCACCACATGCCAGGGGGCCGCGTCCGAGCCGGTTTCGCGCAGGCAGTCCGCATAGGCCCGCATGTACTCGTCCCAGTGCTCCCGGTTGCGGATGTCGACCATGTCGAACTTCCAGTTCTTTTCCGGCCTTTGGATGCGGGATTTCAGGCGCTTGCGCTGCTCGTCCGCGGAGACATGCAGGAAGAATTTCAGGATGCGGGTATTGCAGCGATGCAGGTGCCTTTCCATGTCCACGATGGACTGGTACCGGCCCTTCCAGAAGGCGGCCATGTCGATGTGGTCCGGGTCCACGTGCTGGGCGCGCAGGAGCTCGGGATTCACCTTGACCACCAGCACTTCCTCGTAATACGAGCGGTTGAAAATGCCGATCTGGCCGCGTTCGGGAAGGCGGCGATTGGTGCGCCAGAGGTAATCGTGCTTCAGCTCCTCGTCG
Organism: Fibrobacteria bacterium; assembly: GCA_035275285.1. Taxonomy (GTDB): domain Bacteria; phylum Fibrobacterota; class Fibrobacteria; order UBA11236; family UBA11236; genus Chersky-265. Next base: position 471 of record DATENA010000016.1, read on the forward strand.
CTCGGCTTCTTGAAGCTGTGCACCTGGCAGCCCTGCGGGTTCACCCCCGACATGACCGACTTGATGGCGCTATCCTTGCCCGCCGCGTCCATGGCCTGGAAAATCACGAGCAACGCATATTCGCCCGAAGCGTACAGCCGTTCCTGCAAGTCGCGGAGTTCTTCCACTCCCGCTTGCAGGGAGGCCAGGTATTCCCTTTCGCTTTTGTAGAAGGGCTTGACCCGGGTGGGCCATTTGCGGAGGTTGATTTTCTTTCCGGGAGCGGCGCGGAAGTCCTTTGAGTCGAGTTTCATGTCCGGGATCCTTTCTGCCTGCCTGGGTCAAGCGGCGGCCGTTTTCCGGGCGAACTTCTTCTCCAGGGTCACGTACGCGGGCACTTCGCCGAGCAGGGGGCGCATGTAATCCAGGCATTCCGCGGTCACGAAAGTGCCCGAAGCGTCTATGAAGGATTCGGGCATGGGCTTGAAGTGCAAGGCCACGTCGGCGAGGGCCGCCTTGCCGAAGCGGATGGAATAGGGGTCGTTGGAAACGCGCTCCATGCAGACCATGCAGCCGGACTCTCCCCGGGCGGCCAGGCGGACGGCCTGGCGGCCGCATTCGAAGGCTTCGTCCAGGTCCAGCTTCATGGCGCGGTCGATGCTGCACATGATGAGGCTTTCGGGCACCTGGAACTCCCCGCGGAGCCCCGTGGCCCTGGCCAGCAGCTTGTGCAGGTTGAAGCCCACGCTCACTCCCCCCTTGGCGCCGAACTCGGTATTGTAGAAGTTGTCCCTGGACACGCCTCCGCTGACCGGGTTGCCGTCGGCGTACCTGAGGCCTTCGCTGCAGACCACGGAGACCCAGCCGTATTTCCCGATGCATGCCTGCGCGTCCCTCAGGAACGCGTCGTCGTCGAAAACCCGCTCGGGCATGTAGATGAGATGGGGCGCCTCTTCCTCCCGCGTCTTTCCCAAGGCGGTGGAAGCGGCCAGCCAGCCGCTGTCGCGGCCGATGGTCTGGTAGATGACGAACTGTTCCACCCTCTGCATGTCGCGGTAATGCCAGCCCGACTGGCGCACGTTCAGCATGTTGGCGCGGCCGGCGGACGGGAAGCCCGGGGTATGATCCGTGTAGAAAAGATCGTTGTCCACGGTCTTGGGAATGCCGATGCCGGCGAGTTCGTAATGCCGCTCGTTGCAATACCTCTCGATCCGGTTGACGGTGTCCATGCTGTCGTTGCCGCCGGTGTAGAAGAAGTAGCGGATGTCGTACCTCTCGAACAGCTCCAGGATGATCGGCAGTTCCTCATCCTTCACCTTGTGGCGCGAGCAGCCCAGCGCCGAGGACGGCGTGGAGCGGAGCCCCGCGAGGACGTCCGCGCTCTGGGAGGAAAGGTCCAGGAGGCGCTCTTCCAGGAAGCCCATGAGGCCGAAATGCATCCCGTACACGTTTTCGACGAGACCGGCGGCCTTGCATTCGGCGATGACGCCCGCGAGGCTGGAGTTGATGACGGAGGTGGGTCCCCCCGCTTGGCCGATGATTGCGTTGCCTTTCATGTCGCGTCTCCTGGAGGGGGGTCGGAAGAAAATATCCTTCCGCTTTCCGGAACGAAAGCGAATTCGCAAGCGATTTGGATTATTATATGATCTTTGTATCACAATAAATCACATTAGCGATCCGAAGGGATGGGCTTGCGCCGCTGCGGCCTTCGATCAACGCCGCATCGCAATCCAACTTTTCCTTGCTATCCGGAGACGAATGTATTTGATTGGTCTGACCATGCGCGAAAACGTCTCTTCGATTCCATTCCGGGCCCGGGCCGCCGCGATCCTGGCGGCTTGGCTGGCGCTGGCCGGATGCTCCGTGGGGCCGAAATTCGTGAAGCCGGCGCCGCCTCTCAAAAAGGAATGGAGCGGGGCGGCCGGTCCTTGGATCGAAGTCCGGACCCGTCCCGACAGCGCGTGGTGGAGCGTCTTCGCAGATCCCGTGCTCGACAGCCTCGTCCGGCAATCCTATCACCAGAACCTCTCCTTGCGGATCGTGGGCCTCAGGATCGTGGAGGCCCGCGCCCAGTTGGCCGTCGCGGTCGGGAACCAGTTCCCCCAAGTCCAGGCGCTGCTGGGCAGCGCCATGGCGGCGCGGCAGAGCGAGAACTCGCCGAACGCGGCCGTATCGGGCGGGAGTTACCTGGACTATCGGCTCGGATTCGACGCCGCCTGGGAAGCGGACCTCTGGGGAAAGTTCAGGAGCGACGTCCAGGCCCAGTCCGCGCAACTCCTGGCGACCGCGGCGGAATACGATAACGCGCTGGTATCCCTCGCGGCGGAGGTCGCCCGCACCTATGCCATGATCCGGACCTTCGAGGTCCTTCTCGAGCAGGCGGCCCGGAATATCCGGGTACAGGAGGAAGGCGTGAAGATAGCGCAGGCGCGGTTCGGCGCCGGCGCCACGTCCGAATTGGACGTGACCCAGTCCCGGACCCTCCTGGAAAGCACCCGGGCGACCGTTCCGCAGCTCGAGATCGGCCTGATCCAGGCGCAGAACGCCCTGAGCACCTTGCTCGGGCGGCCGACCGGCGATCTCAAGGCGCTGCTGCGGACTTCCAAGGGCATTCCGGCGGCGCCCGGAACGATCCCGGTGGAAATGCCCGCCGGGCTGCTCCAACGCCGGCCGGACGTCCGCAACGCCGAGTTCCTGGCCATAGCCCAGAACGCCCGGATCGGCGTCGCCAAGGCCGATTTCTACCCGCGTTTCACGCTTTTCGGCTCCATCGGCCTGCAAGCCACCAGCGGCGTCGACGGCGTGTCCGCCAATCTGTTCGACCCGGGGAGCCTCTTCTATACCGCCGGACCGCGGCTCATATGGCCCATCCTCAACTACGGGAGGATAGGCAACAACGTCCGCGTCCAGGACGCCCGCCTGCAGCAAGCGCTCGTCCATTACGAGAACACGGTCCTCATCGCCGCCCGGGAAGTGGAGGACGGCCTGGCCGGATACCTCAAGTCCCGGGAAGCGGAGGCCTCCGCCCGGGCAGCCGCGATTTCGGCGGCGCGATCGGTGGAGCTTTCCCTCATCCAATACCGCGAAGGCGCGGTCGATTACCTGCGGGTCCTGGAGGCGCAGCGCTCCCAGCTCGAGGAAGACAATGCGCTGGCCAACGCGCAATCCGCCATCGCGACCAACCTGATTTCGCTGTACAAGGCGCTGGGCGGAGGCTGGGAGCTCCGCCGCGGCCAGCCCGTCTTGCCCGACAGCACGCGGAAGGAAATGCAGGGTCGGACCGATTGGGGGACCATGCTCTCGTCGCCGTCGGCGCCGGAGAAATCGCAGGCACCCACGTCCAAGGATAGGTGATCGAATCATGAGCGAAAAAAAGCGGAAACCCTATCGCAAGTGGATCCTGGCCGGACTGGGCCTCGCGGTCGTCCTGTTCATAGGCATCCGCATCTGGACGGCGAAGCGGAACGCCCTGCCCGAGGGCATCGCCGCGGGAAACGGCCGGATCGAGGCCAAGCTGGTGGACGTGGCCACCAAGGAGCCGCTGAAGGTCCGGGAAGTCCTCGTCAAGGAGGGGGACCTGGTGAAGCCGGGCCAGGTGCTGGTGCGGCTCGACACGTCGACCTTGAACGCCGAACTGGTGGAGGCCAGGGCGAACGTCTCCGCGGTCAAGGAGAAGGTGGCCATCGCGCAGGCGTCGGTCCGGAGCCGGAAAAGCGAGATCGATCTCGCCCGGACCGAGGCGGCGCGATCGGCGGGCCTGGTGCAGCAGGGCGCCGGATCGCAGCGCGAATACGACATCCGCCAGAAGAACGTGGCGACCACCCAGGCCGGGCTTTCGGAAGACGAAGCGCGGATCCAGGAAGCCAGGCGGGAAGTGGAAACCGCGGAGGCGAGCGTCGCGAACATCATGACCCGGATCGAGGACGCGACCCTGGTATCGCCGGTCCTGGGCCGCGTGATCTACCGCCTGACCGAGCCGGGCGAGGTCCTGGCCGCCGGAGGGGGGGCCCTCACCCTGGTCGATCTCGGCGACGTGTACATGGAGATCTTCCTGCCTTCGGATCAAGCGGCCGCCGTGAAGCTGGGCAGCGAGGGCCGGATAGTCATGGACTACCTCCCCGATCGCTCCGTGCCGGCCAAGGTGACCTTCGTCTCTCCGGAGGCCCAGTTCACCCCGAAGCAGGTGGAGACCAAAAACGAGCGGGAAATGCTCATGTTCCGCGTCAAGCTCCAGATCCCGCGGGACCTCGTCATCCACTTCGTCGACCAGATCAAGACAGGGGTCAGGGGCACGGGATACGTCAAGGTTGAGGAATCCGCGGAGTGGCCCGAGCGGATGGGGAAGCTCCTGACGGTGGACGAGGCCAAGCGGTCCGCGTCGACCGCTTCCCCGGAGAAGCCCTAGGAACATGGAGCCGCGCGGACCCGATCGCCAGGGAACCGATGGGGGCCCCGTCGCCCGCGTCGACAAGGTCACGCACCGATACGGCAAGGTCCTCGCCCTGGACGCCATCTCCATCGACATCCCCGGCGGCCTGATGGTCGGCGTCATCGGCCCCGACGGCGTCGGCAAATCGACCCTTCTCGGCATCATGGCGGGGTCCCGGCGGCTGCAAGAGGGATCCTTGCGCGTGCTCGGGGGCGATATGGGCGACGCGCGCCATCGGCGCGCCGTCTGTCCGCGCATAGCCTACATGCCGCAGGGGCTGGGCAAGAACCTGTACCTGGAACTCAGCGTCCGGGACAACGTCGACATGATGGCGCGGCTGTTCGGGCTCTCGGACGCCGAGCGGCCGGCCAAGATCCAGGAACTGCTCGATGCCACCGGGCTCGGGCCTTTTCCCGAACGGCCCGCGGGAAAGCTCTCGGGGGGCATGAAGCAGAAGGTGAGCCTGTGCGGCGCCCTGGTGCACGAGCCGGACCTCCTGATCCTGGACGAGCCCACCACCGGAGTCGATCCGCTCTCGCGGCGCCAGTTCTGGACCCTCATCGACGACATCCGCGCCGGCCGCCCGGGCATGAGCGTGGTGATATCCACCGCCTACATGGACGAGGCGCGGCAGTGGGATTGGATCGTGGCCATGGATGCGGGCAAGGTGCTGGCCGTCGGCACGCCGGATGGATTGATGGGGAGTACGGGCACGAACAGCCTGGAGGAATGCTTCATCGCCCTGCTGCCGGAGGAGAAGCGCCGCGGGCACAAGCAGCTGGTGATCCCCCCTTTCCAGGCCGGCAAAGCGGAGATCGCCATCGACGCCAAGGGCCTGACCATGCGCTTCGGCGATTTCACCGCGGTGGACCACGTGACCCTGTCCATCGAGCGCGGCGAGATTTTCGGGTTCCTGGGCTCCAACGGTTGCGGCAAATCCACCACCATGAAGATGCTTACCGGGCTGCTGCCGCCCACCGAAGGCGCCGCGATGCTGTTCGGCAAACCGGTGGAGGCCGGAAGCATGGAAGTGCGCGAGAACCTCGGGTACATGACCCAATCGTTCTCCCTCTACGGCGAGATGTCCATCCGCCAGAACCTCGCCCTGCACGCGCGGCTGTACCATATCCCGCCCGACAAGGCCGACCGCCGCATCGCGGAGCTCGTCGCTCGGTTCGGCCTGGAATCGCACCTCGACGCCTTGGCGGAGGATCTGCCGATGGGCCTGCGCCAGCGGCTCTCCCTGGCGGTGGCCGTTCTGCACGAACCGCAGATCCTGATCCTGGACGAGCCCACCTCCGGCGTGGACCCGGTGGCCCGAGACAGCTTCTGGGAGCTGCTGATCGACCTTTCCCGCCAGCAGGGCGTGACCATCTTCGTCACCACCCACTTCATGAACGAGGGAATGCGTTGCGACCGCATCTCGCTGATGAACGCGGGCAGGGTGCTGGTGAGCGATCCGCCGCTGAAAATCATGGAAGACCGGGGCACGGCCAGCCTGGAAGAGGCCTTCATCCTGTACATGGAGGATTCGGCCAACCAGATCGCCTCCCAGACCGGATACAAGGCCAAGACTTCCGGCGCCGGGGCGGCGAAAGGCGCGAAGGCCCCTTCCGCGGCCCCGGCGCCGGAAGCAGGCTCCGCGCCGGCGGGGATGTCCCCGTGGCGGACCCGTTTCGGGCGGATGCTCGCCTACGCCCGGAACGAATCCATGCAAATCCTGCGCGACCCCATCCGGCTGGCGTTCGCCTTCTTCGGTTCGGCCCTGCTGATGCTCGTCTTCGGATTCGGGATCACCTCCGACGTGGAGCATGTCCGCTATGCCTCGCTCGATCTGGACCGATCCGCGGAGAGCCGGACCTACCTCGAGCAGTTCGCCGCGTCCACCCGCTACTTCACCCCCACTCCGGCGGCCGCGTCGGCGGACCAGGCGCTCCGGCGGCTGAAGTCGGACGATGTGTCCCTGGTGATCGAGATCCCCCCCAATTTCGGCAAGGATGTGCGCCGGGGCTCGTCGCCCGAGGTGCTGGCCCAGGTCGACGGGGCCATGACCTTCCGGGGGGAGACCGTTGCCGGATACGCCGAGGGCGTCCACCGGACCTTGCTGCGGAATCCCGCCACCGGGTTGCCCACGGCAATCCCACGGGAAAACACGGCCGGAATCGAGGAGCGCTATCTGTACAACCCCTCCTTCGAAAGCATCTTTTCGGTGGTTCCCAGGGTTCCTTCCCTGCTGCTGCTGCTGGTGCCGGCCATCCTCATGACGGTCGCCATCGTGCGCGAGAAGGAGTTGGGATCGATGATCAATTTCTACGTCACTCCCACCGGCAAGCTCGAGTACCTGCTGGGCAAGCAGCTCCCGTACGTCGCCATCGGCATGCTGAACTTCTTCATCATGGCCGTCATGACGCTGGTCATCTTCAACATCCCCGTCAAGGGCAGCTTCCTGATGCTGGCTTTGTGCGCCCTGGTCTACGTCACCGCCACCACCGGACTCGGGATGGTGACGTCGACCTTCACCAAGAGCCAGGTCGCCGCGGTCTTCGTCACCGCCATCCTGACCATCGTGCCCACCGTCCAGTTCTCGGGGCTGCTCCAGCCGGTCGCCACCCTGGAGGGGAACGCCCGCCTGATCGGCACAATCTGGCCGGCCTCCTACTTCATGCACGCCAGCCTGGGCGCTTACACCAAGGGGATCAGCGCCGGCGCCATGTTGGGGGACGTCGCCTTCCTCGCCGGCTGCATCCCCGTCCTCCTGGGAATCAGCCTCATGGGGCTCAGGAAGCAGGAAAAATAACCATGCGCAAGCTGCAGAACATCCTCTGGCTCGGGCTCAAGGAACTGCGCAGCCTGATGAGCGACATGGTCATGGTGGTTTTCGTCATCTACGCGTTCACCCTGGGAATCTACATCCAGGCCACCGGGACTTCCAGCGAGGTGAACAACGCCTCCATCGCCTTCGTGGACGAGGACGGATCCGCCTTGTCCAAGGAGCTGTTCAACGCCTTCTATCCTCCGCGCTTCAAGGCCCCCGTGGCCATCCCCGCCGGCCATATCAACGCCGCCATGGACAAGGGCGTGTATATGTTCGTCGTTTCCATTCCGCCGCGCTTCGAGCAGGACCTGCGCGCCGGGCGCAATCCCACCGTCCAGGTGAACATCGACGCCACCGCCATGCAGCAGGCCGCCATCGGATCGGGGTACATCAAGAGCATCGTCAACGACCGCATCGAATCCTTCCTCACCCGCGCGGAAGGGGCCCGGGAGAAGCCCATCCGCCTGGTCGTCACCAGGCTTTTCAACCCGAACGGGATCTCCTCCTGGTTCAAGAGCATCGTGGCCATCATCAACCAGATCACCCTCCTGACGGTGGTGCTGACGGGCGCCGCCGTGATCCGCGAGCGCGAGCACGGGACGCTCGAGCACTTGCTGGTGATGCCGCTGACGCCCTTCGAGATCGCAATGGCCAAAGTCTGGGGGAACGGCCTGGTGATCCTGGTCGCGACCGCCGCCTCCCTGTTCCTGATCGTGCGCGTGGCCCTGAAGGTCCCTTTCGCCGGCTCCATGCCGTTGTGGTTCGCGGGCGTGGTGCTCTACCTGTTCTTCGCCACGGCCCTGGGGATTTTCCTGGGGACCATCTCCCGGTCCATGGCCCAGTTCGCGCTCCTGATCATCATGGTGATCCTGGTGATGATGCTCTTGTCCGGAGGGTCCACGCCCGTCGAGAGCCAGCCCCGGTGGATGCAATACTTCACCTTTTTCCTGCCCTCGCGGCAATTCGTGAGCTTCTCGCAGGTGATCGTCTACCGGGGCGGCGGTTTCGATGCGGTATGGCGCCAGTTCCTGATGGTGGGCGCGGTCGGGATGGCCTTTTTCGTGTACAGCCTCTCGGCCTTCCGGAAATCGATCTCGGTTTCGAAGTGATTCCGCGATGCGAAATGAATGGGAACGCGTCCGCGAAAAGAATTGATTATGGAAGCCTCGCCCCCGGCGGGAACGACGGAAAAACATCTTGATGGAGGACCGGAATATGGAACGTGCGCTATCCCCCGAAGAAACGGCAAGCATGGACGCCTGGTGGCGCGCCGCCAATTACCTTTCCGTGGGCCAGATCTACCTGCTGGGCAATCCCCTGCTCAAGGAGCCCCTGCGCAAGGAGCACATCAAGCCGCGCTTGCTGGGCCATTGGGGGACCACCCCGGGGCTCAATTTCATCCACGTCCACCTCAACCGGCTCATCAAGAAGCATGACTTGGACATGATCGAGATCCTGGGGCCCGGGCATGGCGGACCCGCCGCCGTGGCCAACGCCTACCTGGAGGGGACTTATACCGAGGTCTATCCCGAGATCACCATGGACGAAAAGGGCATGCGGAAACTGTTCAAGCAGTTCTCGTTCCCCGGCGGCATCCCCAGCCATGCGGCCCCGGAAACCCCCGGCTCCATGCACGAGGGAGGCGAGCTCGGCTATGCCCTGAGCCATGCCTTCGGCGCCGCCTTCGACAATCCGGACCTGCTCGTGGCCTGCATCATCGGCGACGGGGAGGCGGAGACCGGTCCGTTGGCCGGCGCCTGGCATGGCAACAAGTTCCTCAACCCGGCCCGGGACGGGGTCGTGCTGCCCATCCTCCACCTGAACGGGTACAAGATAGCCGGTCCCACCGTGCTGTCCCGGATTCCGCGCTCCGAACTCGAGAGCCTCCTCCGCGGCTACGGTTACGAACCCTTTTTCGTGGAAGGCGGGGACCTTCCGGGAATGCACGAACGCATGGCCGCCACCCTGGACCAGATCGCGGAAAGGATCGCCGCCATCAGGAAAGAAGCGCGCTCCGGCGGCCCGGTCACCCGGCCGAACTGGCCCGCCCTGGTGTTCACCACCCCCAAGGGATGGAGCGGGCCCAAGGAAGTCGATGGCAAACAGACCGAGGGCACCTGGCGCTCCCACCAAGTCCCCATGGGAGAGATGGACAAGCCGGGCCACCTGGAAATCCTCGAAGGCTGGATGAAGAGTTACCGCCCCTGGGAGCTGTTCGACGAATCCGGCCGGTTCCGCCGGGAGTTCATGGACCTCTCCCCGCAGGGTAACCGCCGCATGACGGCCAATCCCCATGCCAACGGGGGCCTCCTGATGAAGGATTTGAACCTGCCCGATTTCCGGGGATACGCCCTCAAGTTCGGGGAACCGGCGACCATCCGGGGGGAGGCCACCCGGGTCCAGGGCGCCTTCATCCGCGACGTGATCCGCATGAACCCGGACAACTTCCGCGTGGTCAGCCCGGACGAGACCGCTTCCAACCGTTGGGGCGACGTATTCCAGGTCACCCAGCGCGTCTGGATGGGCGAAATCCTGCCGAGCGACGAGAACCTCTCCCGGGACGGCCGGGTGATGGAGATCCTCAGCGAACATCAATGCCAGGGCTGGCTGGAAGGGTACCTGCTCACGGGCAGGCACGGCTTCTTCTCCTGCTACGAGGCCTTCATCCACGTGGTGGATTCCATGTTCAACCAGCATGCCAAATGGTTGCAGGCCTGCAAGCATATCCCCTGGCGCCGCTCCATCCCCTCCCTGAACATCCTGCTCACATCGCATGTCTGGCGGCAGGACCACAACGGCTTCTCGCACCAGGATCCCGGTTTCCTGGACGTGGTGTGCAACAAGTCGCCGCTGGTGACCCGCATCTACCTGCCTCCGGACGCCAATTGCCTCCTGTCCGTCACCAACCATTGCCTCACCAGCCGCGACAAGGTCAACGTGGTCGTGGCCGGCAAGCAGCCTTCCCTGCAATACCTGAACATGGAAGAGGCCGACCGGCATTGCATCGCGGGAGCGTCGGTGTGGGAATGGGCCGGCAACGCCGAGGGAGCGGAGCCCGACGTGGTGCTGGCCTGCTGCGGCGACGTGCCCACCTTGGAGATCCTGGCCGCCTCGGACCTGCTCCAGGCCCAGCTCCCGGAGCTCAAAGTGCGCGTGGTCAACGTGGTGGACCTCATGAAGCTTCCCCAGGAACATCCGCACAGCCTCCCGGACGGGGAGTTCGACGCCCTCTTCACCAAGGACAAACCCGTCATCTTCGCCTTCCACGGCTATCCCTGGCTCATCCACCGGCTCGTCTACCGGAGGACCAACCACGTCAACTTCCACGTGCGCGGTTTCAAGGAGCAGGGGACCACCACCACGCCCTTCGACATGACCGTCCTCAACGACATGGATCGCTTCCGCCTGGTGATGGACGTCCTGGATCGGGTCCCCGGCCTCGCCGGGACCTATCCGCATGTCCGCCAGGCCATGGTCGCGAAACGGGCCGCCCATCGGGAATACGTCGTCCGGAACGGTGACGATATGCCCGAGGTCAAGCAATGGAAATGGTCCCGGCTCCTGGTCGATTCGCTGCAGGAACAATCTTGAGAATCCTCGTCGCCAATCCGGGGAGTTCCTCCCGGCGCTACGCCCTTTTCCAGGAGGGCATAGCGCTCGCTTCGGCCCATCTCAAAACCATCGCGGACGGATTCAGGGCCTCCCTGGAAATGCCCGGGGCCGGGCAGCCGTTCGCCATCTCCGCGGAAGTCTTCCGCAACGGCCCGTCCCTTTTCCTCGATTCGCTGGCCCGGGCGGGGTTGCTCCCGGACCTTTCCGGCATCGACGGGATCGCCATGCGCATCGTGGCTCCGGGGACCTGTTTCCAGAAGCATGCCCCCCTGGACGAGGCCTACCTCGAAGAGCTGGAGGCCGCGGCGGGCTTCGCGCCCCTGCATGCGGGCCCCATGCTGGAAGAGGTCCGGGTGCTGCGCCGTTTGCTGCCCGCGGCCCCCCTCCTGGCGATCTCCGACAGCGCCTTCCACGCCTCCTTGCCTCCCGCGGCCCGGGAATACGCCCTTCCCCGGGAGGATGCGGACCGCTTCGACATCCACCGCTTCGGATACCACGGGATCTCGGCCCAATCCATCCTCCGCAAGCTCGCGGAAAAACCTCCCCTGCCGCGCCGGCTCGTCCTCTGCCACCTCGGCAGCGGGGCGAGCATCATGGCCGTCCATGACGGCCGATCGGTGGACGCTTCCATGGGGTTCTCCCCTCTGGAAGGCCTGGTGATGGGCACGCGCACCGGGGACCTGGATCCCATCGCGGCCCTGCACCTCAAGAAGAAAGCGGGCCTGGACGATGCCGGCCTGGAAAAATACCTCAACACCGGATGCGGCCTCCTGGGTCTCAGCGGGATTACGGCCGACGCCTACAGGCTCGAGGAGGCGGAGTCTCGGGGAGAGGTCCGGGCCGCCCTGGCCCTGGAAGCCTTCGTCCATCGGGCGCGCAAGTACGTGGCCGCGGCCGCCGCGGTCCTGGGCGGAGTCGATCGGATCGTATTCACCGCGGGCATCGGCGAGCGATCTCCGCGGATCCGGGCCCGCATCTGCCGGGGCCTGGAATGGATGGGCCTGGAACTGGATGCGGAACGCAATGCCGGTTCCGTGGCCGTCGACGCCGAACTGCAGGCCACCGGTTCACCCGTGGCGATTGCCACCATGGTGACCCGGGAGATGGAAGAGATGGCTCTGCGGGCCGGGGAGCTCCTGAAGGGCCGATGCCGATGAAAGCCGCCCCAGGCCTTCGGTCATGAGGGTCGATCCGGGTTCGACCGGCCCGCTCAGGGGAGGGTGAAGCGGCGTTCCGCGGAAAGCTCGCCGTCCCGGACGCTGACCGCGTAGACTCCCGAAGCCCATCCGGCGGTGGAAATCCCGGACTCCAGCCTGTCCCGGCCCTGGGCTTGCGTTACGAGGCTGCCATGGATGTCGCGGACCTCCAGGGAGGCGCGGCCGCGGCCGGCCAGGCGCACCGAAAGACGCCCTTCTCCGGCCACCAGGCGGATGTCCCGGGCCAGGCCGGCGTTGTGGCGCGCCTGCACCTCGCCCAGGTCCGTGGGGCCCTCGAAAGGGCCGGTCGGGCTGATGGCGTTCAGGCTATACCAGGTCTCCTTGGTCCAGACCGCATCGCCCGCCTTGGAGGCGATGCCGGCGTTCAGGCCGATGTAGACCACCTTGCCGGCCGCCAGACCGGGGATGTCCAGGTAGACGCTCTTGCGATCCGGGGACACCTGCGTCGCGGCCACGGTCATGATCCTGGTGTCGATTTTAGAGCCGCCATAATCGCTGGTGGGGGCATAGTTCCAGGTCCGCACCGTGTAGCCGGCCTTGTCGGCGGCGGCGGCGTTGATCTCGTCGGTGTATTGGATTTCCATTCCGTTCTTGCGCGAACGTATCGACAGCATTTCGAAAACCACCTTGTCGTTGGGCTTCATCTTCTGCAAGCCATAGTCCTGCTTGTAGCTCCAACCTGCTCCCTGGCCGCAAATGCCGACGTAGAGATATCCGTCCGGGCCCCAGGCGAGCCGGTTGGGCCCGCCTTCGAGGCCGAAGGAGAAGAAGAAGGCGGCGCCCTGGTATTCGCCGTCCACCTTTTCCAGGAAGATGCGGCGGATGCCGCCGCTGGCCACGTCGCCGAGGAACATCTGGCCGGCATATTTTCCCGTCGGGATGTAAAGAGGGTTCCCCGGCGCCCGGCTGAGCTCGCCTTGGGGGAGATACACCGCGGGGGGAGATTCCTTCATGTTGTCCCAGGTTTCGGCGGGCTCATGCTTGAACCCGTAGAAGCGGCCTTTCCGGACATTGATGAGCTTGCAGGAAGGCAGCCAATTGCCCTGCACGTCCGGAGCGAAGATCTCTCCTTCCGGCCCGATGCCGATGCCGTTCGGTTCGCGCAGGCCCATGGCGAACACTTCGTAGGCGCCGGTAGCGGGATCCACCGACATCATGGTGCCCCGGTTCGGGTTTTTCTGGCCCCAACCGGGCAGACCGCCTCCGATGTCCTTGGCGGAGGAGGGATTCATCCAGAACTTCCCGTCCTTGAAGAGTCCGCTGAAAAGGAATTCATGCCGGGCATGGGTGCCGGGTATGGTGACGACGGCGCGGGCCGCCTCGGCCTTGCCGTTCTTGTCCGCGTCGGGCAGTTCCAGCATCTTTTCCCCGCCGGTGACGTAGATGCGGTCGTCCTTCACCAGCATGCCCACCGGATCCTCCAGATTTTCGGCGTAGGTGGTGACCACTGGGGAAGGCTTGTCGCCCGTGACGTTCTTGACGATGTAAACCGCACCGTTCATCTGGCGGGTTTGGACCTTGTCATGGGAGCCGCCCCAATGGCTTACCACCAGGCTGCCGTCGGAGAGGAAACCCAGGCCGGTGACCATGGGCTGGAAGGCCGCATTGGGACGCAGGTTGACCACGGTCCATCCCGGATGCACGACGTCCGCCGGCATGGCGAAAGCTCCTGAAATGAGCATTGCGCCCAATACGGACCCGGCGAAGGCGGCCCTGAATACGATTCCTTTTACGGCTTTGGAAAGCGATTGATTAAGCATTTCTCCCCCCGGGTTTACCAAACGTACTCTCAAGCCCGGGATAATGCGCATGGATCTTGCGGATTGCGAGCGCTTAGGAAAAAAAAGCATTTTAAATCAGGGAGGCTTTGTGGATGGAAGAAAAATCCATGCCGTCCGGGCACTATTTCCCGTTAACCCTGTCCAACATCAATCGGAGACTCATGGAATGCCCTTTGAAATGAGGCTACGAGCTTCGGGCATGAGAAGAATATGTCGTGCAGAATCTCTTGCCCAATTCCTTGGGAGAATCATCGCGATCTTCGACGGTCGGATCTTATGGAAGACCTCCGAAGGTTATATCGTCCCTCTTTCTCCAATTCGGCTATTCGAGCCTTTAAAATATTCCTTTCAACCTCCAAAGCTTCAACTTTGTTGTGCAAGCAGATTTCGGCCGAAACCAAACCGGAAACCATCCCAGCTTGCTGCTCATACAGCGCCTGTAAATGATTTGGATTGTGAAGCACACACCAGCAAGTCGGCACGTTCTCAAGGCTGACGTTGCCGCAGCCTTTCATACTACACTTAGGCATTCGACCTCCAAACCTCTCCTAAGGTATCCTGAAAAACTAAAAATGGATGTGACAGCCATCGCAAATCCGAATAGCCGTTTGAGTGGCTACGTAGGGGACGATGCAAGTGCCGACCAGCAGAGGTGATTCCGTAAGAAATAACTCAGATGCCTACCGCCGCAATTTAGATTTGGTTCAGGACAGAGAGTGTCCCGGACTATTTTGAGCACAGGTTCATGCTTGTCTCTACCAATTTGGTAGGGTTGTCCTGAAAGTTTGCCATATGAGATACTCTGGAGGACTTCTTTCGTGGAGGTTACTCTCGAAAATCTCTCAAATTCGCCACATTCCCTACCTTGCACAAGTTTGCCTCTTTCGGTTTAAGCACTTGATAAACTACATTTATGGTGCTATTTTGTGCATTAGATCGACCCTGAGACTAAACTCGATATGAGCATGCCCAAACCAGAAAACACCATCTCACTTCTTGAAGAGATGCTCGCTTACGAAGTCCTTTGGGGCATGCCGAAACAATCCCTAAAGTCTCTGACCGAGCACTGGGATGAGAAGAACGATTTCCTGCCTAGTCAAATTCTGGAAATCGTAGAGGGTCTTGCGAAGGACGAGCAACTTCACACTAAGGTTTCTGATTTCCTGACGAGTTCTGTTTTTGGCAACGATCAGTTCTTCAACATTTCAGTCAATGGCAGCTACCAATACCCTTCAAAGTTGAAGGATGCAAAACATCCGGTTCGGTTCTTTTACTTCCTTGGAAATCTCGATCTACTTGAGAGCAAGTCGATCTCCGTCGTTGGTACAAGGAAGATCACTCCCGATGGTGAGCGCCGTGCGAAGAAATTGGTCAAGGGACTTCTCCAGCATGGTTACACCATTGTGTCTGGGCTCGCGCACGGCGTAGACACAGTTGCAATGACCACAGCCATTCAAGAGGGTGGGAACGTGATTGGTGTTATCGGTACTCCAATCAACAAATACTACCCACCTGAAAACAAGCAGCTTCAAAATCTGGTTGCAAGCAATCATCTGCTCATCAGCCATGTTCCCTTTTATAGGTACGAGCATGAGCCATTTAAGATGAAGCGGTTGCATTTCCCAGAGCGCAACGTGACAATGGCTGCACTCTCCAGCGCCACAATCATAGTTGAAGCCTCTGATACAAGTGGAACTTTGACTCAGGCAAGAGCTTGTCTGGCTCAAGGTCGAAAGCTATTCATTCTCAATTCTTGTTTCGACGTTCCAGGTTTGAAGTGGCCCCACTCCTATGAGGAGAAGGGTGCGATTAGGATTCGTGAGATTGAAGATGTCATTGGCGTCCTCGGCCAGTAGATGCCGGCACAATGGAAGAAGGTTGAGCTTCTGCTCGACCCAAGAGCACACTTGCGTCCAGAAGATGAGTGCTTCTATGCCCGGGATTACCTGCCCGGCGCTGGATACCAGGGTGGCGAAGCAAACCAACTAATCAACAATTTCAAGAAGCACCCTCGTTTCCGAGGACAAACGCCATGGGAATACCGCAATACGGCCGTGAAGCAATTCGCAAGAGAATTATCCGAGGTGTTGCCCAAGGACTCAATGGTGACCTGGGTGCCGTCATCGAAGCCCGTTGATGGCCCGGATTATGATCGTCGGTTCGAGGACCTGTTCAACAACCTTCGGACACTAAGGGCTGATTTGTCGCTCTCCTGCATATTCTCCTGGAATTGCGAGCTGGAGGCTTCCCACCTTGGGGGCACACGTGACCCGCTGATCTTGCAGCACAAAATCACAAGATGCGCAACCACAATTCCTAATGGTATCATTAGCATTGTAGATGATGTGCTTACGACCGGCGGGCATTTCAGCACCTGTAAACGGAATCTGGCAGCTGATTTCCCCACCAAGCGTATCATGGGATTCTTCTGGGCTAAGACCCAATTCCCAAGTCCCTTTCCTTTTGAGATGCCATGAAGACGACGGAAAGGTGCCATTCGCGTCTGCGAACTGGACGACATTCTGAAGTCTCTCCTTACCTGAACGCCCGGGCTTCTCTGGAATCAACGGGAGCCCAGGCTGTTTAGTGGATGATATCCTAACCTCTGGCGGCCACTATCGTGCTTGTAAAAACCTCATAAAATCCACCTGGCCTGAAATCGATGTCGCGGGATTCTTTGGGGGAAAGACGTTCTTTCCTGCCCACAAGCTCCTTGGATGGAATGGACTTCCGGCATCGTACCGGGTCGATCCCTCATCGGGATCGGCCCTGGCGTGCTATCTTTGTGTCCATGGCGATGAACCGCTTCGACCGCGTCACGGCCATCCTCATCCAACTGCAATCCCGGAAAACCACCAAGGCCCAGGACCTGGCCGGGCGTTTCGGCGTCAGCCTCCGCACCATCTATCGCGACATCCGTTCCCTCGAGGCCGCCGGCGTTCCCGTCTCCGGCGAGGCGGGCCTGGGGTATTCCCTGTCGGAGGGCTATCGCCTGCCGCCCATCCTGTTCACCCGGGCCGAGGCCCTCTCCCTGCTGACCGCGGAGAAGCTGGTGGAGACGCTCGCGGGAAACCAGATCCGGACGGATTACCGATCCGCCCTGTACAAGATCAAGGCCGTGCTGCGCACCCATGACAAGGATTTCCTGGAAGGCCTGGAGGAGAGCATCGCGGTGCGCCACCGGATGGATCCCGCCCCGGACCGGGACCGGCCCGACGGCTTTCCGATCATTCTGCGGAGCCTGGCGGAGAAGCAGGTGCTGGCCATCGGCTATGCCGTACCCGGCAAGCCGGAGACCCGGCGCAAGCTGGAGCCGGTGGGGATGGTTTTCGACAATGCGCATTGGTACCTGATCGCGTATTGCAGGCTGCGCAGGGATTACCGGAATTTCCGCCTGGACCGGATTTCCAGCCTCGTCCTTTCGGAGGAAAAGTTTCCCGATCGGCACCCTTCCCTCAAGCAATTCCTGGAACAGGTGAATCCGAAGCGGAACCTGGAACCGGTCGCCTTGGTGGTGAGCAAGCAGGCCTGGGGCTACCTGGAAGAGGCCAAATATTTCTGGGGCTTTGTGCTCCAGGCTGAAAAAGAAGACGGCGTGGAAATGCATTTCCTGTCCGCTTCCCTGGAAAACTTCGCCCACTGGTACGTGAATTTCGCCGAGCATGCCCGCATCCTGCGTCCCCAGGCCCTCAAGGACCGGGTCAAATCCCTGCTGGAACGGAAATCCGCGGGGCTCTGAAATCCCCGGAAAAGAACCTCCCGGAAAGGAACCCCCCGGAAAAAAATCCTCGGGGAAGAAAATCCTCCGGAAAATCCTTCCTCCCTGCTGACATGGGGTTGTCACCGGCTCGTTTTATTTTATTCAAAGAGACACCCGGCCGCCCTGCGGCCGCATCCCCAGGAGGATTTATGCAGGTCGAAACTTCCCCGACCTCGGCCGCCGAATCGCCTTCCGCGGCCTCGCCGGTCCATGTGCCCCAAGGCGTGCTGGACGACCTGAAGCGGAGGCTCAAGCGCACCCGGTGGCCGGACGCGGCGCCGGGCTCCGGCTGGAACCAGGGCGTCGACGTGGACTATATGAAAGAGCTGGCCGGCTATTGGCTGGACGGTTACGATTGGCGGAAGCGGGAGGCTTATCTCAATACCTTCCCCTGGTTCCGCGCCGAAATCGGGGGCAAGCCCCTGCGGTACATCCATGCGCGCGGCAAGGGACCGGACCCCACGCCCATCGTCCTCCTGCACGGATGGCCGGATTCGGTCCATCGTTACCTCAAGCTCCTTCCCATGTTGACCGATCCGGCCCGGCATGGGGGAGACCCGGAGGATTCCTTCGACGTCATCGTGCCCTCCCTGGTGGGTTTTGCCGCGGGCCGGGGGCCCAGTCCGCATTTCATGAAGGACATTTCCGAAACGGTTTTCCGGCTCATGCACGACGCGTTGGGATACCGGCGATTCGCTTCGGCCGGCGGCGATGGCGGCAGCGCCCTGTCCCAGCTCCTGGCCGTGAACCATCCGGAGGCCCTGATCGGCCTGCACCTTACCGATTACGGATTCCATGCCACCATGGGAGAGCATAAGGACCTTTCGGAAACGGAAAGGAATTACCTGGCGGAGTTCCACGCCTGGAACTATCGGGAAGGCGCCTACGTCATGGTGCAAGGCACCAAACCGATGACCCTGGCCTATGGGCTGAGCGATTCGCCGGTGGGCTTCGCCGCCTGGATCGTGGAGAAGATGCGCACCTGGAGCGATTGCGGCGGCGACGTGGAAAGCGTCTTCAGCAAGGACGAACTCCTCGACAATGTCATGCAATACTGGCTGGCCGATCCGACCGTGCATACCGTGAACTACCACGACGAGTTCGTCTCGCACTCGCTCCCGTTCGATCAGAAGGTGGACGTGCCGGTGGGACTGGCCTTGCCCCCCAAGGACATCGGCCCCGTCCCTCCCCGAGAGTTCGTCCAACGCAACCTGAAGGACATCCGCCGCTGGACCGTGCTGGAGCGCGGCGGCCATTTCGCGGCCATGGAATTCCCCGGGCTGCTGGCCCCGGAGATCCGGGCCTTCTTCCACGCATTGAAAACCGGAAACGGGAAAGGAGATCGCCATGTCCGCGAGTAAAACGATAAAGGCGGGGATGAAGCCGTTCAAGATAGAGGTGCCGCAGGCCGTGCTGGAGGATTTGCGGGAGCGCCTGGGCGAGGTCCGTTGGCCGGCCGAGGTGGAAGGATCGGGATGGAGCTATGGGACCAACCTGGAATACATGCGCGGGCTCGCCGGCTATTGGCGGGACCGGTACCTTCCGGAATGGTGCCGGCACGAACGAGCGCTCAACCGCTTTCCGCATTTCAGGCACGAGATCGATGGAGTGGGGATCCATTTCATCCATGAGCGCGGCC
>DATENA010000017.1:0-20774 GCA_035275285.1 Fibrobacteria bacterium
TCAGGCTTGCGGGGATGGCGGCCTTGATCGAGACATGGATTTCCCGCTCCAAGGTTCCCCGTTCTTTTCCCCATTTCAGATCGGTCAGCTTGACCTTTTCGGCGGGCTTTTCTTCCGCAGGCAACGGTTCCACGGCGAGAGGGGCAAGGGGCTCAGGAGTAGGTTGTGAGGCTTGGACCTTCCGAGGAGCTACGCCGCCGGGCCTCTTTCTGAAAAGGTCCTTAGGTATCCCGGGTGTGGTGGGAACTCTGAAGAGTTTATCCCCCGGTTTCTGGAGAAGCGGGTTGCTGCTTGGATCTATCAAAAGGCGGCTCCGAGCACGGTAAAAAGGAAATGTGTCTTCGTTCAACGTCCCTACGGGGCCGGCTTTCACGGGTCAAAAGAAACTTTCATCGTTATTTTCCCCTTGGCCCAATCCAGGAATGCAACGTACGGCACTCCGGTACTGCTCAACGCCAGGGAAATATAGGATGCGACGCCTTGTGAACATCCAGCCTCGCAAAACGCTTCCCATCCTGTTTTAGCCTCATTGAGGCGCATCACTGTGGCCTTGTTTGCATTTGCCGCATCCTGGAATGCGACATAAGGCACCCCGGTGCCGCTCAATGCCAGAGAAGTGGAGTTTACCTGACCGGGAGAAACCCCGGCCCCCCCAACCGCTTCCCATCCTGTTTTAGCCTCATTGAGGCGCATCACCGTAGCCTTGTTTGCATTTGTCGCATCCTGGAATGCGACATAAGGTACTCCGGTGCCGCTTAACGCTAGAGAAGGGTATTCTGCTAGACTTGGAGAAAACGCGCCCCCCCCAACCACCACCCATCCTGTTTTAGGATCATTGAGGCGCATCACCATGGCTTTGTTCGCATTTGACGCATCGCGGAACGCAACATAAGGCACTCCGGTGCTGCTCAAGGCCAGAGAAATGTAGGCTGCCCCACTCGAAGAAAACCCGGTTCCCCCAACGGTTTCCCACCCCATTTTAGCGTCATTGAGGCGCATCACCACTCCATTCCCGTTTGCCCTGTCCTGGAATGCGATGTATGGCACTCCGGTGCTGCTTAACTTTAGAGTAATATCGCCTGTTGTCCCATTCGGAGAAAACACCGCTCCCCCAACCACTACCCATTCTGTTCCGGCATTATTAAGGCACATCACCGTGGCTTCATCCCCATTAGTAAATGCGACGTAGGGCACTCCGGTGCTACTCAACGCCAGAGAAACGTAGGCTGCCCCACTCGAAGAAAACCCGGTCCCCCCAACGGTTTCCCACCCTGTTTTGGCATCATTGAGACGCATCACGGTGGCATTTGCCCCATCCCAAGATGCGACGTAGGGTACTCCGGTACCGCTCAGCGCTAGGGAAGTCCCACCTATCCCATCTGTGGAAAAACTCGCCCCTCCAACCACCCCTCTTAAAGTCACGGTCAGAGTTCTTGAACTGACCAGAGACCAATTCCCCGCCGAATCACGCTCTTGTACATACAAGGTATGTGGTTCCTCGCTTAGATTTCCCACCGGAGTATATTTCCCGCTATCGGACAAAGCAGCCCCGCTTTCCAAAGCGGCATTATCCAGCTTGTACCGATAGGTTCCATTTTCCCCATTCCCTCCACTTTTCCACGTCCAAACCGGTTTCAAGCTGTTCAGTGGAGACCGGGGTGTTAAATCAAATACCGGTGCCGTCGGCGGTGTAAGATCTACACGCAGAGAAAAAGACGCCGTAGCCGACCAGTTCCCGGCCGAATCCCGCTCCTGGACGTAGAGAATATGCTTCCCCTCTTTCAGGGGCGCATCGGGGGTAAAGCTCAGGAACGTTCCCGAAGCGGCTCCAGTCGTCAACACACTGTCATCCAACTTGGAACGGAACAGACCCATGCCCGCGTTGCCCCCACCCACCCAAGTCCACACCGGCTTCGGAAGATTGGTGGGAGACGGCTGCCCCAAGGAGACTTTCGGGGCTGCCGGTGGGGTTAAATCCAACGTAATGGAAGCGGTACCGGTAGCAGACCAGTTCCCAACGGAATCCTGCTCTTGGACATAAAGAATATGCAGCCCTTCCGGCAAAGCGGTGGTGGGGGTGAATTTCGGAGCGATCGTCGAGGTGGTTCCTGTCATTAGATCTCCGTCATCCAACTTGTAGCGATAGGATCTGGACCCGTTGCCCGTGCCGGGAACCCACGTCCAAGTGGGTTTGGGATTATTGGTAAAAGCAGCGGGAACCGATACCGCGGGAGCGCCCGGCGGCGTAACATCGATGACAATGGATAAGCGCCCGCTCAAGGACCAGACCCCATCGGAGTTCTTTTCCTGAACGTAAAGCGTATAGGTTCCCTCGGTCAATTCCTTGGGGGGGATATAGGACGTATCCGAAATAGGAACGGAGACGGAGAGATCGTCATTGTCCAGGCGATAGCGGTACATACCCGTTCCCCCTCCGCCGCTGCTCCAGATCCAGGTGGGCATTTTGTTGTTCGTAGGCGATTTCCCTTTGACCACCGGTTTTCCGGGAGGTGGCAGAACATTCCCCACGGTAATCGTGAGCCTCAGGGTCTCCTGGGCTTTTCCATCGCTGGCCCGGAAGGTCAGGAAGTAATTCCCGGATTGGCCGGGAGCGGGTTTCCAAGTGAACTGTCCCGCCGTAAAACGGGCCCCCGCAGGCACACTATCCAAGGTCAAGGCGACGGAATCCAAATCCGGGTCCGAGGCCTCCACTTTGAACTCCAGGGACTCGCCCTCTTTGACGATTGGATTCTGAATCAGCTTGAAGACCGGCGTCCGGTTCACGTTCAACACCTTGATGGAAATGGATGTTTCCACTTTCTTATCCAAAGAAGAATAGACAATCGTGAGGAGATATGGCGCCATTCGTCCTTGCTCCTGCGTGGGCCTCCAGATGAAACGCCCCTTCCCCGCACCGAATCCTGCCGTATCCAAAAGGGCTCCCGGAGGAGCGTCTTTCAAGGTCAGGGAGGTTGCGCCAATCCAAGGCTGCATGACGGAAATCACAAAATGCAGGGAATCCCCTTCTGAGACGGAGGTATCGGAGGGGGCCAGGATTTCCGGAAGCGAAGGGTTGACCTTGACCGTGTCCGCCCCAATGGGAAGATCCTTGGACTGGAAATTGTTCGGGCCAAACATGGTAACCTCCTTGTTTACCCCGACCCTGCCGCCTTTGTACCCCACGATGGAAACTTTGTACTCCTTGCCCACGCGCGGATCCAGCGGCATGCTTGCAACCTGCTTCGGGTCCCGCAGGACCCCGTGAAAGACTTCTTGCGAAAAGGAACTGTCTTTGCTGTATACTTTCACGATCAGGGAGTCGAAAGTCAAAAGACTGTCGTTGTCTTTGTCGATCTGCATGACCAAAACCCGGGTGGGTTCATCCGATGTCAGGCAGGCGACGAGGATGAGGAGTGCGGTCAGAGAAAGAAATAAAAACAGGAGGCTTCGGCTTTTCATTTGTATGCCTCAGGGGTTGAACGGCTCGGATGTCTTCGGGGAGCCGGAATCTTCGTGCAAAAGGAATACGGCCGTGGTGGCGATGGCCGCCGCGCCCACCGCCCCGGTCGCCCACCACACCCATTTCCGGGACGCTTTTTTAGAAGCGGCGACTCTTTTCAAGGAATCCTGGACCGCAAGCGTGTCCTTCGCATGGGCTGTGGTATCGGTACGGATGAGTTTGCCGAAGAAATCCCGATTCTTCAAATAGTCCTGTTCTTCCCGATATTGAGTTTTGGTTTCCTTGAACATGGCCAGAATTTTATCCGAGGGGAAGAGATCATGCAATTCCACCGTGGGGCTGAGTCGCACCAGCCGCGCCATATAACGCTTCGCCTTGGCTTCGGTATCCACGTCGGAAGCGTAAATCACGCTCAAGAACTTCAAACACACTACTGTATCTTGAAAGGACGCGTCTTTCTGCGTCTTCAAGTACTCTTCTAAAGCGACGCTCACCAGGGAAAAATCACCATTCTCATAGCCGCGCCGGATGGCCTCCGTATCCAGCCTCCCGTTCCCCTTGCGGCCGAATACCCCTTTGGCATGGCAAACCGTGCCCGCCAGGAATACGAGCAACCATACCATCCAAGTCCTATGTGCGCTGACCGGGTTCACATCGATTGTCCTTTCAGATGCGCCAAAAAGTACCTTTCCATCGTTGTATTTCCCAGTCGGACCTCCATTCCAGATCCTGAGCTTCGGCAAGGATGGAAACTTGCTCGGCCGGCTGCTGCCCGAATCCCTCGCCGACGCCAAGGCCCTGGTGGGCATGGCCCGCCTCGAGGACGGCGGCTTCGCCGTGGGCTATGCCAAGGACAGCCCCCACAGCGGGGCGGCCTATGAATTCTGGGTCACGCGAGTGGACGCCAAGGGTGCCCGGATCTTCAGCACCTTGATCTTCGGCAGCATGGACAAAAACCTGGTGGACGCCAAGGGGGAGCCGGGGGTCGCCTCCTCGGGACGGCTCGTCTATAACAAGGCGACCAAGAAAATTTGCGCCTATGTCGGCCACACCATGAAATGGGACGACGGGGTGAGGCACCAGGGCGGCCATGTCAGCTTCCTGAACCTGGAAGGCGTGAATATGACTTCCGACGGCTGGTACTTCAGCCATAACTTCGATATGCGCCTGATGGTGGTGGGCAACAGCTATTATACCCTGGCCCATGGCGATGCCTATCCCCGCGCCCTGGGATTCGCCAAATGGTCGGACGGCGGGGCGACCGCGCATACCAAGGGCAAGCGGGAATTCGGCAAGGATTTCCTCAGGATTCCCGGCGCGACGGGGGACAACAAGACCTCGACCCAGCTCGGCAACTTCGTCTCCTTCGCCGACGGTACCTTCGGCGTCGTTTTCGCTACGGCCAACGGCCGCAATAATTTCGACGTCGGCTACCGGCAGCTCTCCTCCACCGGCGACACCTTGAACCTCACCTGGCTCACGTCCCATCCGGCCAATACCCTGGCCATCTTTCCGC
Organism: Fibrobacteria bacterium; assembly: GCA_035275285.1. Classification (GTDB taxonomy): domain Bacteria; phylum Fibrobacterota; class Fibrobacteria; order UBA11236; family UBA11236; genus Chersky-265. Next base: position 4,977 of record DATENA010000017.1, read on the forward strand.
GCATCGCCAAGTACGGGTCCAACGTGCTGGTGCTCTGGGAGCAAGCGGTAGGCAATGTCAACAACGGCATCCAGACGGCCGTGGTCGCGCCCAATGGCACGATCGTCGCGCCCGCTGCGCCCCTCCCGGACAAGGCCCTGCGCCTCTCGCCCTACCACGAGGTCATCAACCTGCCCGACGGGTCGGTGCTATGGGCCAACCAGAAGGGGAGCGACTCGGTTTCGGTATTCCGGATTGCGGCGCCATCCAGCCCGGTTCTGCCCCCGGCCCCGGCCCGCGCCCCGGCCGTGGAGCTTCGCGTGGAGGCCGGCCGGATCCTCCTCGTCGCTCGCGACGGCGGACTTTACCGGGTGCGGCAGTACAACGCCCCGGGCCGGGTGTTGGCGGAGTCGCAGCGGAGCTTCGGCGCGGGCCTGCATGCGCTCTCCGCGCCGCTTCCGGGGGCCGCCATAATCGAAGTGGAAGCGAAGGGGGAAAAAGCCTATCTCGACGTCTCCGCCGTACCCCTGTCGCGCTGATCCAGGGCATTGCCCGCCGACCCGTTGTGGAACTTGCGGCTTGCGGCTCATCAGCCGATCCGCTCCATCTCCTTCTTGTTCAGGATCGCGAATTGATCCACCAGGTCGCCGTATGCGATGCGCTTTCCCTTGCTGAGCTGCTCTTCGCGCCAGCGGTTCAGCCGGTACCTGGCTCCCGACCTCTTCCGTCATGTTTCGCCTGAGCCTGCCCGCCATCCTTTTCCTTTCGCCGGAATGTCCGGCCTCAGGCGTATAATAAATAATGATGCCGCATTCTGGCCGGCCGGGCAATGTCCGGTTCCTATGATGGCTCGGAAGCGGAAGCCGGTAGGGACGGGGAATTGGAAGGCTCCCCGTCGATCAATGGCTTGATGGTGCGGTAGAAATCCCGCCGCGTCAGATCCAGGGCTTCGCATACGGAGGAAACCGAGCATTCGCGATCCACGCGGGCGAGGAGCCCGGCGAGCAGGCCGCGATCCTTCCTTTCCAGTTTCCAAGCCGCTCCGCGCACGTATTTCATTTGCAGCCGCACGATTTCCTCGGCCTGCCGTGCGCGCTTTTCCGCCGCCGCCAGGCTTTGCCTGAGAACGGCGTTCTCGCGGCGCAAAGCGCGGCGGCTTTTTCCCGGACGGCCGCGCTTGGCCTTCCCTATCAGGCCCCGGGAAGCCTGCTTTTCCCATTGCTTGAGATGGGAGGTGCTCAGGCCTTCACGGATTAGGAAAGCCCCGAGGCTGCCATTGCGCGTCTCCCTGATTTCCCGGGCGATGCGCAAAATGGCCAGCTTATAGTTGGCGCTGAAAGTGCGGCGCGCACGGCCCGGAGTTGCGTCCAGTTGGTAGCCATCCTTGCTCGCACCCCCGCCGCTGCGGTTCTTTTTCAACATGAGCCGGCTCCCTTGCGGGAGTTGGATGCGAAAGGGGCCTGGTTTGTCTCACCGGGCATCGCGGTTTGCGGCATTTTCCGGGGCGGATCCGCTCCGGCGACCGCACTAATTTTTATCGACCATTTGTGACAGGAGTTACTGATTGATCCATGAAATCGCTTGGGGCGGCGTCCCCGCCCAGCATAATTTTGCCTGGGACTCGGCGGGGTAGGCGCAGTGGGTCGCAACAAAAAAATCAATCCAAATCAAGAGGTCCATATGTTCAAGAATTCGATTCGAAATGCTCTGGGCGCGGCGTGCCTGTCGTTCCTGGGAGTTTGCGCGCATGCGCAATCGGGAACCTTCGTAACCGACCCGTTCAGCAATACGGCCACGACCAGTTTCAACTGGTACGTGGATTTCGCGGCCAACACCCTTGCCAGTCACTACTCCGAACCCACCTTCACCTTCACCGGCACCCCCGCTCCCGTCAAATATCATTCCCTGCAATTGACCGGCTATTCGCCCGGTGCCGCGGTCTGTTACGACATTGGCACGGGGCATCCCGAATTCGTACCGGGCGCAGTCGTGGCGGATACCCGCATCTGGTACTTTAACCCGAACACGCAGACCTGGATGGTCCTGAATGACGACATCGCTCCCGGGAATCTTTACTCCCGCGGCATGGTGTACCTGTCCGGTCAGCTAACCAATCTAGTCCTGCGTGTCGCCTCTTTCACCAATATCCAAAGCGAGACGTACATGCTGGCGCATTTCCAAATCGGTCTGCTGCGCCAGACCAACAAGACCGAAGCGCAGTGCACCACCGGTAACGGCGGCGTTCCCTGGGTCAAGTACAAGGACGGCGTGATCACCCATAGCTGATGTCTTCGCTCCGGAGCCCGTGCCCAACGCGCTCCGGGGCGTTCCGGTGAAGCGATTGTTTTCCCGGCGCCCTGACGGCCGAAGGGAGGAGTTCATGGAGATCATTTCAAGACCGTTTTTGTTCCGCGCGGCCTTCTCCCTTCCCGTTTTTCTATCCTTATCGTTCTGCTTGTGGGTTCCCCGGCCGTCATCGGGCGGGCCCATCATGGTCAAAGGCCGCGACATCGAACCCCTTCTCAAGGCAGAGGCCCTTTCCCGGGAGGCCGCCTCCCGCAAACAGCGGCGCGCCCAGGAGCTCAGCGACGCCATGCGCGAGGCCATGCGCCTCGATGAAGACGGATCGGAATGCGTCGCCTTCGATCCTTCCCGCAGCGCCTGCATCGTCACCGTATCCGGGTTCAACCAAAGCCTGGAAAACAATGAATTCCCGGTGCCGGATTCCCAGGCGGATTTTCCGGACGGCCGGGACGTGGAAGCCCGGCGAAGCGCCCACCTGAAAATGCTTTTGGAAGCGGAATTTCCCATGGCGGCGCCCATGCCCGGCGCGGCGCGGGACAGTTTGGAACGGATTTTCCAGGCCGCGGTGGAAAAACGGCGGGCGGCCTTCCGCCGATATGAAAACGATTCCACCCTCCGGGCCCTGTATCAGGCGCGTTACCTCGATCTGTTCCAAGGCAAATTGCAGGCCACCTGCAAGGTGCTTGCTTCCAGCGACTCGGCATTCAGCGACTCCGTTTTCCGGAGGGATTCCTCGCCCCCCTCCGCATCCCCTGGATCCAAACCGGATTTCGCGTCTTCGCCTTGGCAAAGCCTCCCCTGCGCGGACCTTCCCGCGGAATTGGCCGATCGCGCCAAGGACGCTCCCAAGGGGGTAAGCATCGGTCCCATCGCAACGCCTTATGGCTTTTCGTACATACGGGTGGCCGCCCGCCGCAAGGGTCCGGATATAAGTTTCGAAGACGCCTTGCCCGCCTTGACGGCCTTGAAGAATGCATCCAACGTGGATCGCTCGGCGCGGGAAAAAAGGATCGAATCCTACTACGCAGCCAACAAAGGGGAGTTTCTCTCGCCGGATACTTCGCTATTCCGGGTCTGGCTGCTTCCCGGCGGCAAGGCCAGGCCGACCGGCGCGACGGATACGGCCCGCGTGCGGTCCCGCACCGTCTTGCAAACCCGGTTGCCCGCGCGCATCCGTGAAGAACTGGATCCCGTCCGGGTCCGGCCGGGCCGCTTGCTGGGCCCGCTGCATTCCATTTTGGGAACCTGGTATTTCCAAGCCATCCAGGTCCGCCCCGGGGGCCGCCCCCTGGCGCTTGCGGAATGCCGGTCCGATATCGAGAAGCTCCTTTTCGGGAAGTCGGGGCCCGACGACGGAGCTTGGGCCCTCCAGCAGGCCCGATCCAAGGAGGACGACATTTGGAAGGGCCTCACGGAGCGATATCTGCTCGATCAACCCGTAGCGGCATCCGATGCGGACCCGTCTTCCAAGCTTGCGCCGGGGGCCGCGCTGCGGAGAATGGAAGACGCCTGGCTGCACAAGCAATTGATACTGCGCTTTATCGAGCTCGCGGAAAGCACCCAACCTGGTCCGGCGAAAAAGGATTAGGGCGGATAAACCCGGACGGTTCCGCTTCCTTCAGGGTTCCTTGGGAAACCGGCGTTCGCCAAAAGGGAACGCTTCGTGACATCCACCCCGGCGGACTCCCCTTTTGTCAGGGTATATTTCACCTGGAACCGACATGCCGGACCTTTTCGCATTCCTCGATTACAGGAAATACCTGGACGCCTACTATACGGAGCAGAAGGCCCGGAATAAGGCATTTTCCTTCCAATCCATGGCCTGGAAAGCGGGATTCCGGTCCAAGAGTTTTTTCAAGGAAGTGATCTCGGGGAAGAAGAACATCTCCCCGGCTTCGGTATTCTCGGTGGCCAAGGCGCTGGGGCTGCAAGGAGAAGCGTTCTCCTATTTCGAGGCGCTTGTCGCATTCAACCAGGCCCGGACCGTGGCCGAGAAAGAGCACTGGTTTCGCCAGGCCAGCGGTTTCCGCAAGCGGGGAAAATCCAGCTTGGTGGCCGCGAACCGATTCGAATTCTATTCGGAGTGGTACCACAACAGCGTGCGCGAGCTGGTCACCTGGTTCGATTTCAAGGAGGACTACGCCCGGCTCGGCCGGCGCTTGAAGCCCGCCATCGGCGCGGCGCAGGCCCGCGCGTCCGTACGCCTGCTCCTGAAGCTGGGGCTGATCGTCAAGGACGGCAAATGCTACCGGCAAACGGATCCCGCCATCACCACGGGGGAGGAGGTGCTCTCGGCGGCGGTGGGCAGCTTCCACTTGAAGAACATGGGCCTGGCCGCCGCCTCCCTGGACGCCGTTCCGGGAGCGGAACGGGACATCAGCTGCCTGGTCGCCGGGCTTTCGCCCCGCGGCTTCGCGAAGGTCAAGGCCGAGATCCAGGATTTCCGCAAGAAGCTGATCGAGTTGATCCGCAACGACGATCCCGCCTCGCGCGTATACCATATCAATTTCCAACTCTTCCCCACCAGCGAAGGACCGGATGCATAGACCTTTCCGCTCGGCCATGATCCTGTTGCTCGCCTTCCTCGCCATGCGCTGCGGGCAGATCCAGATCGCAGGCGGCAGCTCCGAGATCGGCAACCCGAAAACCGGTCTTCATGGGAATGATGGTTCCGATAGTACTTCGGTCGAGGTGACGGGATTCGGGATCAGCGCGCAAGACGGACTAGTGATCTTCACCCGGAAGAAAACGAATCCTCCGCGCGACTCCAGCCGGGCGGACACGACTTTCCAGCAGGGCATGGCCCCATAGTCGGGGCGAAAGGACGGATATGAAATGTGCAGCCTTTGCGTTGATGTTGGCCTCGGCGGCCCTGCAAGCCTGGAGTCGGGACGTTGAACGCCTCCCTCTGCGCGAGATCGATCGCGCACTCATCCTGCCCAAGGGCATGTGGCAGGAATGCCTTACCTGGAATGCGGGCTCCTACGGGGATACGCTAATGGACATGGAAACGACGCAAATCGTAGGTTTTCTGCCTGCCTTGCCTTCCTGGTCGATCACGGATCGGCTGAGCATGATCTCGTTTCCGTGGCCTTTTATCCGGTACCTGATCCTGGGCGAAAACATCGGTACTGGAAGCGAAGGTTCCATGCATAACCTAGGCATTGCGATCGATGGGGGGGTGACGAGCATCGCCTATGACGAAAAGCGAGGATGGGAATACTTCGGCGCCCTGGGCGCAAACTTCAAGAAACCCCTCACCAAACGCCTTTGGGCACAGGGGCGGGTCCATTTCTTTGCGGGCAACTATTTCGGTAAGCTGGAAGGGGCCGGCACATCGTCTCTGGGAGCGGGAATCCAATGGTCAACGCGCTTCTACAGCATCACCTCCTACTCTTTTTACCAGGCGTTCCGGCCGGATTTCGGTCGAATGCATGCATTCGATCGTCGAATCCATGCATTCGATCAGGAGGTGGGCGTGAATTTCACTCCGGTGCTGTCCCTGAGTTACGGCTTCAACCTCGACAGCGATGACTACACGAGTGTGCGCTTGCAATTGGCCATCCAATGGTGATCCTTGGCAATCTTCGGGCGCGGAGCACCACGGAGCGAAGCAAACCCAGCTAAAATCGTCGCTTCCTATCGGAGCGGATGGCAGCAAGGGCCATCCCCGGCGCTATCCAAAGGCGTGCAGCACGCGCTCGATGCCTGTTTCCGGGGTTTGGTCCCTTGCAAGGTGATGCTCAGAACGCGCACTCCGGATTGCGCCAGGCTCTTCCGCTGTTCCCCGCTCAGGTAGGCGGCCAGCAGATCTTCCGGGACCTCCAGCACCTTTTCCCCGGTCACGCGGATGTCCTCGAATCCGATTTCCTCCAGCGAAGCCAGGTAATCCCTTTTCCGCATGGCCCCGGAAACGCAACCGGCGTACAGTTCCGCCGCGCGACGGAGTTCTTCCGGAAAATCCCCTTCCAAGACCACGTCCGAGACGCCGAATTTCCCTCCGGGCTTCAGGATGCGATGCATCTCCACGAAAGCATTTTTCTTGTCCGGGACAAGATTCAAAACGCAATTGCTGATGACCCGATCCGCGGAATCGCCGCTCACGGGCAGGGCCTCGATTTCGCCCAGGCGGAATTCCACGTTCGCGTACCCGACCTTGACGGCGTTCTCCCGGGCCTTCTTGATCATGTCCGGGGTCATGTCCACGCCGATAACCTTGCCCGTTTCCCCGACGATGCGCCGCGCCACGAACGCGTCATTGCCCGCGCCCGACCCGAGATCCACCACCGTCTGCCCCGGGTGGAGATCCGCGGCGTCGATGGGAATCCCGCAACCCAAGCCGAGGTCCGCATCCTTGATATACCCCTCGCGCCGGGTATAGTCCTCATTGATGCGCACGAAAGGAGCATCGCCATTGGACGGGCCGCAGCATGAGGTCGGCCCGCAACAACTCCCGCCCTCGCGCGCAAGCCGGCCATACTTCTCCCGGACGATTTCCTTCAAGTCTTCGGCGGTTTCCATCTTCGTTTCCATTTTTTCCTCTCCTTGGTTCAACAACATTTTTTCCTGGAAGTCTCGAGCTCCTCCACCAACGACCGTAACAAGGCCCAGGCCTTTCCGAGGACGTCCCAGTCGATGCAATAGCAGGACCTGGTGCCTTCGACTTCGCCGGTCACCAGGCCCGCTTCCTTCAATTCCTTCAAGTGCTGGGATACCGTCGATTGGGCCAAGGGCAGGACTTCTACGATCTCCCCGCAAATACAGGTTCCCCGCATGGCCAGGGCTTTCAGAATGGCGATTCGGGCGGGGTGGGAAAGCGCCTTGGCGACCGTGGCGATGTGCTGTTCCTTATTCGTGAATTCGGTCTTCTTGCTGATGGCCATGCATCTAATATCGTAGATATACGATTAAAAGTCAAGGGGAAACCGGAAGATTTTTCCGTCCCTCGCTTCAGACCGTCCGGAGCAACTCGCCGATCTTGGACTTGATGTAGTCCCGGACCTGGCGGAACTCGTCCGGCGGCATGTGCTTGGGATCGGGAATCTGCCAATCGATCCGGTGCTTGGCCTTCACGAAGGGACAGGCATCGCCGCAGCCCATGGTCACCACGGCATCGTACTCGACGTCCGGGATGTCATCCAATGACTTCGACTCGTGTTTGGAAAGGTCGTAACCGAGTTCGGCCATGGAGGCGATGGCCTTGGGGTTGACGATGCCCGAGGGCTTGGAACCGGCGCTGTAGGCTTCCACCTTGTCCCCGCCCAGGATCTTGGCGAAGGCCTGGGACATCTGGCTGCGGTTGGAGTTCTCGACGCAAACGAAAAGCAATTTCTTTTTGGAACCGGGCATTGAAGGCAATCCTCATGAGGTCAAAGGTTATCCACGCCGTCATGAGGGACGACGATGTCCTTGACGGCTTGCGGCGGGCCGGGAACCAGCCATCGGAACAGGGCCGTCGCGGTACATGCTCCCAAGAGTTGGGCCAGGAGGAATCCCGGCGCGTCGGCGATCCGGATCCCGGCGAACGAGTCGCTGGCGCTCCGGGCCAAGGTGGCGGCAGGGTTGGCGAAAGAAGTGGAAGCGGTGAACCAATAGGCCGCCGTGATGTATGCGCCCACCGCGAAGGGAACGGCGGAAGAGCGGCGGCGTGAGCATCCCCGAATCACGGAGAGCAATCCGAAGGTGGCGACGAACTCGCTGAACCATTGGCCGGCTCCGGTGCGGGCGTGCCGGGACGCGAAGAAAACCGGGAGATCGAACATCAAATCGGCCGCCGCGACGCCGAGGAATGCGCCCACCAGTTGCGCCAGCGCATAAGGAAGCACCTTGCGCCAGGCAAGGCCGCCCATCCAGGCGTCGCATAGGGAAACGACCGGGTTGAAATGGGCCCCCGAAATGGGACCGAAGGTCAGGACGAGCGCAACCAGACCCGCGCCCGTGGCCAGCGTATTGGCCAAGAGCGCAACGGCCACGTTCCCGCCTGAAAGGCGTTCACCCATGATGCCCGAGCCTACCACGGTTGCGAGGAGCAGCCCGGTTCCCAAGGCTTCCGACACAACCTCTTTCCAAAGGCTTTTCATTCCGGATATTTAGCCTTCGAACGAATCGGATTTTCGGTCACTTCTTGCAAAGGTCTTCCTTGCATACGGTTTTCAGCTTGGTCCTGTCGGCCCTGATTTGATCATCGTCATTCATCCAGAATTGCAGCAGAGGCAGGAGGGAGGCGACTTCGGAGGAGGCGGGGCTATGGACCAGATGGTAATGCACCCATCGGCCTTCCTTCTCGGACCGGAGGAAGCCCGCGTCGACCAGGACGGAAAGGTGGTTGGAGATGGTCGGGGTGGAAACGGCGAGGATTTCGGTTATTTCGCAGACGCAGAGGGATTTGATTTGGAGCAGTTTCAGAATGCGAAGCCGGTTCTTGTCCGACAAGGCCTTGAGGTTCCGGACCAGGGTTTCCATGACCTATTATTTAGATCAATGGCTAAATGATGGAAAGGGACGACCCGTTCTGAACTTAAGGCGCCGCGAGCGAGATCGATCATCGAGCGGTTTTCGCGTTGTAACCCCGATTTTTATAGGTGGTGTGGGTAAATAAACGGTATATTTACCCACATGTACGAAAGGTGTATCGCCCCGATTCTAGCCCAAGGAAAAAAAAGCCTACTCCTGCTTGGGCCAAGGCAAGTTGGCAAGTCCACATTGCTCAAGTGCTTGAGTCCGGACTTGTCCCTCAACTTTGCGGATCCGCGGACTTATCGGGAGTATGTAGTGCGTCCTGAGAAGCTTTTTGACGAGTTGAATGCCGCCGGAGATGATATCAAATCCATATCGCTCGATGAAGTTCAAAAAGTTCCGGCTCTCTTGGACTGGACGCGCCCCTTGAGGATGAAAAGGGAGTTCTGCTTGAACACCTGGTGGCCTATGAAATCCATCGTCGGATAGGCGGTCCTTGGCCGGAGGCCAGATTATTTCATTATCGGAATCGCCATGGAGGGGAAGTGGATTTCGTCGTGGAGGCGGGCAAAGAAGTTTGGGGGATCGAAGTGAAAAGTTCCCGTGACTCCACGGGCATCAGACTTTCCGGGTTGGAGAGCCTAAAGGAGCGCGTTGGCCGGCTACACAGGAAAATCGTGGTGTTTTTGGGAACGCGAAAACAGGCGCGTGACGGGGTGGAATTCTTGCCTTTGGAAAACTTCCTTCAGGAACTTCCGGGTTTTCGCACGAAGTGAGGATCTCGCCGCCCTGAAGCAGCGCATCGCCGGAGATTCCCTGTCCGCCGTCTGGTACGCCGGAATCAGGGCGAGCGCCAATGCCCTCCGCAACTGACTCGTGTAGCCATCCCCCAGGTACCTTATTAAGGGGCGTCGCGAACCCACTTATGGAGAATTCCGACTATAGGAGCGAGGCAGCCTTGCTTGGAAAGAGGCTGATCCGGTGAGCGCGGCTTAGAACCTGTAGTACAAGTCCGATAGCCAGAGGTAACCCAGGAACAACACGCATGCCGCGAGGACGGCGGCCACGATCTTACCCTGGAAAATCCACCCGAAGCCCCCGCCGAAAGAAATGTCTTCGGCCAGTCTGCCGTAGCGCGCGTCCGGTGCGCGGGTGCCTTCACGCGAAACGGCCCTGCCCGCGCTGACCGGGATAGCCCCCTTCCGGACGAGGCGGTAGTATTCCTCCGCCGGGGAGCGGACCCATTCCATCGGGGAGAGCCCTTCCGCGACTTCCAGGAAATCTTCTTCCCATTCCCGGGGAACGGTCAGGTCCAAGGACGCGCTGCCGTCGGATGGGTCGGCGATATAGCGCAGGTACCATTCCATGCCCGGCCCGCAGATTCCCACCCGGACCTTGTCCCGCTTGGGCATGGAGGCGGTGATGGCCGCCTCGTTCCCGTATCGATCGGCGAAGGCTTCCCAGGAGAGCTTTCCCTTGGGCACGGGCTCCCCGTCGTGCTGCCACCAATCGTCGTAGCGCAGCAGGTACCCATATACGTCCCGGGACTTGATGAAATCGGCTATCGCCTCGAGAGATTGCCGCAGGGATGCGATCGTGATGCCGGAAGCGGTCCGGAAATTGGTTCCGGCAGGAGCGGTGAAGGCCATGGCCTGGAAATATAGCTCCGGAGGCGCTTGTTCACGGGTGGGACGGATTCTGCCCCGGATTTCCGCGTATCCTATGAACGGGAAGCTCCATCTGTTCGCCGCGTCCGGCCGGGGGCCCCGATCGGAGCGCGGGGACCCGGTCACCTCGGAACTCGTAGGTCCCCAGATAGTCCAATCCTCCCAGACCAATCCCATTTGGAAATGGAGCTTTTTTCGAGCGCGGCGGCGTTTTCAATTTTCCTGATGCTTTCATCATCGAGGTAAATGGTCAATTGGGACATGGGCCCTCCCGGCTACAAATACACGTATACTTTAAAGTATACGTGACTATATCGATGAAAAAAAGGCATAAATCCGTCTCGTTTTGAGGAATAGGGGAAGGGATGGAGTCGATCCAAGCCGGCATCAGCGCGCGCGTCAAGGCCCAATACGAGGCCTATCCCTATCCCAACTACAACCTGTGCCTTCCCCTGCGCACGCAAGAAGCGTACGCCTCGCATTCCCTGTTCGCCGCCCGCCTCCTGGAACAGCTGGGGATTGGACCGGCGGTGCGCCGCGATCCTTCCCCCCGGATCCTGCTCGCCGGGTGCGGGGATATCTTCCCGTACATGGCCACGTTCTGGGAGCCGCGCCCGCACCGGCTCATGGCCGTGGACCTTTCGGCGCGCAACCTGGCGCGCGCGCGGCTGCGCTGCCTGCCCCGCCTGCGCGGCATCGAATGGCGGCAAGGGAACCTGGAGGATCCGGACTTCGCCTTGCCCGGCGGTTTTTCCCATATCGACAGCTACGGGGTCTTGCATCATCTGGCCCATCCGGCCGGGGCGCTGCGCCGTTTCGGGAGCCTGCTCCTGCCCGGAGGCACCGCGCGCATCATGGTCTACAACGTGGAGGCGCGGCATTGGATCCGCCACGTGCGGGGGGCCTTCGCGCTGCTGGGCCTGTCGCCGTTCCGGAGCGGCGATCTGCGGAGCGCGCGGGGATTGCTGGACCGCCTGGCCGGGGTTTCGCCCGCCTTGCGGGAACGCTTCGCGCCCATGCGCGGCGGCGCCTTCGCCAACCGCTCGCGCTTCGTGGACACCTTCTTCCACGCGCGGGAAGCGCGCCTGGACCTGGACGATTGGCTGCGGGCCATCGGGGACGCGGGGTTGCGGGTCGTCGGGGTTTTCGATCGGAACGGAGAGCTGGACGACCTCGCCAATCCCTTGCTGGAAGTCCCGGAGGCGCGCGCCTGGCGCGAACGGATCGCGGACCGGCGCTTCGAAAACGATTTCGAATTGTACCTGGCGAAACCCGGCCCGGAGAGAAACGCTGAGGCAAGGACCGAAAAACGGGGCCTGCCTTCTCCCCGGTTCCTGAATGCGCCGCCCCGGACGTGGTTCGCCTATGCGGAAACGCATTCCATCCCCTGGATCCTGCGCCGCCGGATCTGGTCCCGCTTCTTGCGGGGCTTGCGCGGTCCCGGAACGGTTCCCGCCGACTCGTGGGCCGGCCGCCTGCCCACCGGCGCGCTGCAAAGGCTCGGGCGGTTAGGCGCCTTGTTCCCGGATGATTTCCGCAGCCCGGAATTGCGGGACCTGTTGCGCCGGCCCCTGCACGCGTCCATGGAACCGCCGGAGTGCGCCGCTCCCGGGCCCGTCCGCGATAATCCGGGGATCCGCGCGGACGCGCGGCGGATCCTGGAGGCGAACGATCTGCCCGCGGAACGCCTGGGCGCGGTGATGGACCGGCTGGAAGCGGCGCAGAGACCCTAGGCGCGCCGGGCTCAGGGAACGGCCGCCGCTAGGGCTTCCCGCAGTTTGGAAAGCAGGGCGGCTTGGGTGAACGGCTTTTGCAGGAAGGCCCCGTCCAGGAGCTTGGTATCGGCCGCGGAGAGCACATCCTGGGCATAGCCGGAGATGAACAGCGTTTTGAGGCCCGGATGGAGGGCCTTGAGTTCCCTTGCCAGCTTCCCGCCGTTCATGTTGGGCATCACCGCGTCGGTCAGGAGCAGGTCCAGGCTCCGGAGCTTGCGCCCCAGTTCCAGGGCCTGCACGCCGTCCTTCGCCTCCAGCACCTGGTATCCGTGGTTCTGAAGGGTGGCCACCAGGAATTTCCGCACCGCGGATTCGTCTTCCGCCAAAAGGATGGTCTCGCCTTGCGGGACCGGATTCCCGGCCCTGGCTCCCCTCTCGGGAACTTCGTCGATGGCCTTGCCCTTTCCGTCCACCAACGGGAAATAGAGCCTGAATTCGCTCCCTTTGCCCGGTTCGCTGCGCACCGCGATGCTCCCGCCGCTTTGCTTGATGATCCCGTAAGCGCTCGAAAGGCCCAGGCCGGTCCCCTTGCCCACTTCCTTGGTGGTGAAGAACGGCTCGAAAATGTGGGACTGCACCTCGGGCGTCATGCCCACTCCCGTATCGCTGACGCAGAGCATCACGTGCGGCCCGACGAGGGCGTCCGGATGGCCGGCGACATAATCGCGGTCCAGGTATACGTTCGCCGTCGCGATGGACAGGATGCCGCCCTCGGGCATGGCGTCCCGGGCGTTCAGGGCCAGGTTCACGATGATCTGCTGGATCTGGGCCGGGTCCGCTTTCACGTTCCCCAGGCGCGGTTCCAGGTGGGTGTTGAAGGCTATGTCCTCGCCGATCAGCCTGCGCAGCATCTTTTCGATCTCGGCGACGCATTCGTTCAGGACGATGACCTTGGGTGCCAGGATTTGTTTCCGGCTGTAGGCCAGGAGTTGCTGGGTCAAGGCGGCGGCGCGGTTCCCGGAATTGCGGACCTCCTCCAGGTATTCGGCCAGCCTGGTGCCGGGATCGCTTTCGGCCCGGGCCATGTCCGTGAAGCCGATGATGGCGGTCAGCAGGTTGTTGAAGTCATGGGCGATGCCTCCCGCCAGGCGGCCCACGGCTTCCATTTTCTGGGATTGGCGCAACTGCTCTTCTGTGGATTTGAGGTCGGTGATGTCCCGCGCGATCTTGGACGCGCCGACGATCTTCCCCTGGTCATCCTTGAGCGGCGAGACCGTCAGGGAGATGTCGATGAGGGTGCCGTCCTTGCGGCGCCGGACGGTTTCGTAATGGCTGATGGTCTCGCCCCGGCCGATGCGCCGCAGGATATCGGGCTCTTCGTCGATGTGGTTGGCCGGGATAAGCAGCGTGACGGATTTGCCGATCATCTCCTCCGCCGTATACCCGAAAATGCGCTCGGCGGCGGGATTCCAGCTGGTGATGATCGAATTCAGATCCTTGCTGATGATGGCGTCGTTGGAGAACTGGACGATGGCGGCGAACTTCCGCGCGGCGTCCTCCCTCAGCTTTCCTTGCGCCAGCTCCTTCTGCAGAGCGGTGTAGAGATTGGCATTGTCGACGGCCACCGCCGCCTGGGCGGCCAGGTTGACCAGGGCCTTTTCCGCCCGCTCGTCGAACATGCCGGGTTCCGGATGCCCGTAGAAGAGCCCGCCCAGCACCTCGCTGGAACGGGAGATCACGGGCACGGCCAGGTAACTGCGCACGGACAAATGCCCCGAGGGCATGCCGTGATGAGGCGCCAACTTCCCGTACTCGGGCCTTTTCGTCACGTCGTCGAAGCGGAGCGGGCCCCTGCCTTCGAAGGTCTGCGCGAACATGGCCGTCTTCCGCGGCATCGGGAAGTCGGCGAAGGCTTGGCGATCGGCCCCGGACAGGGTATAGAGCATGTAGGCTTCGCCCTGATCGCCCTGGGTGTTGTAGAAGAAGGCCCCGAACGCGGCGCCGGAAATCTCCCGGCCCCCGTCCGTCACCGCCTGGACGATTTTTTCCAGTTCGCGCTCGGCCACGAGGGCTTCGGCCGTGCGGTTCAGGGACTCCAGGGTGGCCTGGGCTTGCCGGAACTCCCCCAGACGCAGGCCCAGGTCCCGGTTGGCGGCTTCCAGGGCATCGATGCGTTTCCGCAGTTCCGAGGCCGTGAGGGCGGGATCATTTTCCGTGAATCCGGGATCGGGAAAGCTTTCCGGAATTCGCCCCATAACTCCTCTTCAGTTTTTCTGACGGTGATCCTGCCTTTTCTGGAGAACCCGGTCGATACCCGCAAGATAAAGGATTCGGGAGGACCTCCAAGGAATTTATCTTCAAATAGGACAAACGCGCGAAGGCCCCGGGGGCCAAGGCGCTGTCGATCCTATCGCAAGCGGCCCGCACGTTCACGGTGCGCGTGTTCGGATCGACCCGTGGATCCATTGCATATACTTTGGCCGTATATACATTGTCCCTACATCGCGCGGTGAAGGTGACCCGCTTGCCCGCGGACACGGAATCGAAATACTGCCCCACCCCCCCCCTGGAACGGGCGCGGCAAAGGGGCGACAACAACCCTTGTATGGCCCCAAAGGACCGATACAAGGGTTTGGATCACCGCTTGAAGGCGGTCGAAATGGCCTCGGTATCCACCACTTCGTCCACGAAGACGATCTTGCCGTTTTGCACCGTGAAGACCATGGTCCAATGGGCTTTCCATATCTTGCCGGTGGGGATTGCGGTCACCTCCTCATAACCCAGCACGACCACCTTGCCCTTTTCCACGATGAACTCGCGGGTTTCGAACTTCGACGGCTTGGCATTCTTGCCGAAGGTCTCGATGAACGTCTGCACGGCCGCCCGGCCTTCATATGCGCCCGCGAAAGGAATGGCCGTTGCGGCCGGGGCGTGAAGCACCCACTTCGCATCCTTCGCGAAGGTTTCCAGGATGGCCGGGAGATCGCCTTTGCCCAGGTTTTCATAAAACGATTTGACGACCGACAACGGATGCTTGCCGGAACGATCCGGCCGGCATTCCTTGGAATTCTCCTCGTATCCCTTGCCGGCCTGCGGAGGCGCGCCCAGGGTTTCGGCCCTCGGGGCCGAAAAGCAGGCGCCTCCCACGAGCGCCAAGCCGATGCAATTGCGGATGAAAGAGGATTTTCCAACGATGTGAATGGACATGAATACGCTCCCTGAAGAGATGTGATGTGTTTATCGGCGAACGCCTGCGCGTCATGGCTTTGGATGCACGGCTCGCCGTATTTGTCGCAAATATTCGCCTGATACAAATCCTCTCCCCTGTGCATCAAATGGGAAGCGTACGCCTGACTCCATGAGCCGGCGACTGTTCAAAGGAAGAAGTGCATGAATCGGGTGAATACGAGAATATCCACGTTTAAAAGGAATGCGGGCCTTGCTGCGCGCGTGAGGATCGCGGCCCTGGCCTTGGCCGGCCTGGCCTGCACGGCGCGTGCCGATTACGTGGTCAAAGCGAGCGCCGCCGGCCTTACCACGGTCGTCCAGGACGGCAAATGCAACCTGACCGAGGCCATTGTCCCGTCCCACGCTGTAGCAGCGTAGAGGGGACGGTAATCCCGCGCTGGAATCCCTGGGACCACGATTGGCAGGGGCCGATACGCGGGATCTAAATG
>DATENA010000018.1:0-11480 GCA_035275285.1 Fibrobacteria bacterium
AGATGGCGACCCACAAGCGCAAGAAGCGCCGTCGTCTGAACCGCCACAAGAAGAAGCTGGTGTAACCGCAGCGGGCGTGAGGCCCGTACGGGCCATTCGCCCGATGGTTTCTAATTTACCGGACGTAGGAAAAGGGCTTCCAAGCCCTTTTCTCGTTTTGTACCCTCCGCGGATTCGGCTCCCGACATGATCCAGAAAGCCATCGTCCGAAACGTCACCTTCCACAACCCGGACAACGGTTACTCCGTGTTGCGCCTCACGGATCCCCAATCCAAGAAAACCTTCACCGCCGTCGGGCGCTTTCCCAAGCTCAGCCCGGGGGAAATCCTGGACCTGGAAGGGGAATGGAGCCGGCACGAGACGTTCGGCGATCAATTCAAGGCCACGGGCTACAAGCTGCTGGCTCCGGATACCCTGGAAGCCATGGAGCGGTACCTGGGCGGCGGCGTGCTCAAAGGCGTGGGGCCGGGAGTAGCCAAGCGCCTGGTGGCGAAGTTCGGCCTGGAAACCTTCGAGGTGCTGGACCGCCATCCCGGGCGCCTGGGCGAAGTGCCGCGCCTGACCGGCAAATCCAAGCGCGCCCTGCTGGAAGGCTGGCGGGCCAACAAGTCCATGCGCGAAGTGCTCTACTTCCTGCAGGCGCACGGCCTGAGCGCCAACATGAGCGAACGCCTCTTCAAGGAATACGGCGATCAGGCCGTTCCCCTCCTGCGGTCCAACCCTTACCGCCTGGCCGACGAGGTCTGGGGCATCGGATTCCTCAAGGCCGACGACATCGCCCGCAAACTGGGATTCGCCCCGGACGCCTATGAACGGATCAAAGCCGGCCTGGCCTATGCCTTGGCCAAGTCCGCCGAGGAGGGCCATGTCTTCCTGAACCGGGAGGAATTGATGCAGCGGGCCCTGGCCCTGCTGCAATGCGAGCCGGAAAAAATCGTCTTCACCCTGGACGGCCTGGGCGAAACCGGCCAGGTGCGGCACGACGGGGAGAACCGTTTCTACCTCCCCTGCCTGTACCATAGCGAGCGCGGCATCGCCCGGCGGGCGGCGGAGCTGTCGTTCTCCCCCGCCCCCATCCCCGCGCGCCTCGTCGACTCGGCCATCGCCGGGGCGGAAGCCGCCTTCGGCAAGGGGTTCGAGTACAGCGCGCAGCAGCGGGGAGGCATCCGCAACGCCGTGGGCCGGGGCATGTTCCTGCTGACCGGCGGCCCCGGCACGGGCAAGACCACCACGGTGCTCGGCATCCTGGAGGTGTTCAGGCGCGCCGGCCTGCGCGTGCGCCTGGCCGCCCCCACGGGCCGCGCGGCCAAGCGCCTTGCGGAAGTCACCGGCCATCCCGCCTCCACCATCCACCGCATGCTCAAATACGATCCGGCGCAGAAGAAGTTCGCGCACGACGAGATCGCCCCCCTGCCCGCGGACGTCCTGGTGGTGGACGAACTCTCCATGATCGATACGGTGCTCATGTACGCCCTGCTGAAGGGGGTGAAACCGGGCACGCGCGTGATCCTGATCGGCGATCCGGACCAATTGCCCTCGGTGGGGCCGGGCAAGGTGCTGGCGGAGTTCATCCGCTCGGGCGCCGTGCCCCATCTTCACCTGGACCGGATATTCCGGCAGGCGGAAGAATCCCGGATCGTCGCCAACGCCCACCGCATCCACCAAGGCCTCGCGCCGGTCGCCGCGGCCCTTCCCGCGCCCGGGGCTCCCGCTTCCGGGACCGGCAACGTCCACTTCACGCCCATGCGGGACGCCGAAACCGGCGCGGCCCTGGTGGCGGAACTCGTGGCCGGGGTCCTGCCGCGGGAGTTCGGGTACGATCCGCGTTTCGACGTGCAGGTGCTGACCCCGATGAACCAGGGGCCTTTGGGGACCCTGGCCCTGAACCGGGCCCTGCAGGAGCGCATCAACCCCGCGCCGCCGGGTCCGGCGGGGAGGGACGGGATCGAGTTCAAGGACCGGCGCTTCCGGGTCAAGGACAAGGTGATGCAGCTCCGCAACAACTACGACAAGAACGTGTTCAACGGGGACATCGGATACGTTTCCGCCGCGTCCGGATCGGCGCGCACCCTGACGGTGGATTTCGACGGGGAGCCCGCGGTATACGAAGGGGAGGAACTGGATCAGTTGGCCTTGGCTTATGCCGTGACCGTGCACAAGAGCCAGGGGAGCGAGTTCAAGGCGGTAGTGATGCTGGCCTGCAAGGCCCATTGGATCATGCTGCAGCGGAACCTGCTCTACACGGGGATCACGCGGGCGCGGGAGCGCCTCTTCCTGGTCGGCCAGCCGGAAGCCCTGCGCAGGGCCGCGGACAACAACCCCGCGGTGGCGCGGAACACGTTGCTGGCGGAAGCGTTGCGGAACGAGATGTCCGCGTACGCGTTCTAAGCGGCGCCGGAGGACTCCGCGCGGGCCCGCTTCTGGTGCGTCGAGACCGCGTCCAGGCCGGCGGGCAAGGACAGATTGGCTTCCGTGATCTGGCGGCGCATATCGTCGATGATCTTGCAATAGGTGTCGCTCACCTGGTTGCAGGCCTTCTCCAGGCTTTCCAGATCGTCGCCCGGGCGGAACTTCAGGCGGAAGGCCAGATCGCCGCTGGCGACCACTTCCGCCCACTTGGAGATGCGGTAGATGGGCACGGAAATCTTGCGCGAGAAATACAGGCTCAGCCACAGGCCGATGGCCAGGGACACTAGGTCCGCGATCACGAAGGCGGGCACCATCACGTCCATCAGGTTCTCTTCCACCATCGTGTTCATCACCCCGGAATTGATCATGTCCGCGCCGTCCGGGCCGCCCAGCGGGATCCCGGAATAGCGGTAATAGAACAGGGCGCAAATCGAAATGGCCATGAGCACGCCGGCCAGGTTGACGATCGCCAGCAGACGGATGATGTACGGCCACTGCAGCTCCGGCAGGATGATGAAATTGCGGATCGGGTGGCGTTTGCGGACGGGACGGGTTTTTTCGGCCATGCACAGATTATAGGCTCCGGCCTTGACGGGTCGGCAAGTCCAGAGGCGCGGGACGCGGCGCGGGAAGGCCCCAGGGGCATCAAATAGCCCAAATCGGCGGGGAAATCACCCGATAAACCGGATCCCGGACCGGAAGCCCGCGGGAAGGGGTCAGGGAAGCGCGGTTCCCAGGTATCGCTTCTGGAGGGTCACCAGTTCGCCGCAGCCTTTTTCGGCCAGGTCCAGCATCTCGTTCAGTTGGGCGCGCGAATAGACGGCCTCCTCGCCCGTGCCCTGCACCTCCACGAAATGGCCGGTATCGGTGCGGACGATGTTCATGTCCACCTCCGCTTCGGAATCCTCCGCGTAGCAGAGATCGAGCATGGGCACGCCTTCGACGATGCCCACGCTCACCGCGGACACGAAGTGCCGCAGGATGGGCGGGGTGGGCGCGATCGCGGCCGCGGAGGGGGGCAGGGACGCTTTCATGCGCTGGAGGGCCTTGGCCAGGGCCATGAAGCCGCCCACGATGGACGCCGTGCGCGTGCCGCCGTCGGCTTCGATCACGTCGCAGTCCACCACGAAGCTGCGCTCGCCCATGGCCTCCAGGTTGCACACGCCCCGCAAAGCGCGGCCGATGAGCCGCTGGATCTCCTGGGTGCGGCCGGAGGCTCCCGAACGCTCGCGCTTGACGCGCGTGGTGGTGCTGCGGGGCAGCAGGTTGTACTCCGCGGTCACCCAGCCCTTGTTCTTGCCTTTGAGCCAACGGGGGATCTCCTCTTCCAGGCTGGCGCAGCACAGGATGCGCGTCTTGCCCACCTCCACCAGGTAGGACGCCTCCGCCGTGGAGACGAAATCCTCCGTGATCTTGATGGGACGCAATTGATCGTTTTTACGGCCGTCCACTCGGGACATGCTTACCTGCCTTTTTTCTTCGGGAATGGCTTGACGCCGGATGCGGAAGCGACGGGAACCGGGGAGGCGCGCGGATAGCTCCCCAGGATCTTGAGATGGGAAACCATGCCGCGCAGCTGATCCAGGGCCTGATCCACCTTGGCCACCTTGGCCACCTTGGCCACCCTGGCGTCGCCCGCCGCGCCCCGGCCGGCGCCGGCCTGCGAGGCCGCGCCCGCGAAATCCACGTAGAACCAGTACTCGAAGGGCGAGAGCGGATTGGGCCGGGACTCGATCTTGAGCAGGTCGATTTCGCGCAGGGCGAACACTCCCAGGATATTGAAGAGGATGCCCACCCGGTTGCGATCGGGCATGAATGCGATGCTGGTCTTGTATCCGGACGCGGCGCCGCCGCGCGGCGGTTTGACCGGGCCCTTGGCCACCGCCAGGAAGCGCGTGAAGTTGTTGGGCTGGTTCTGGAGATTGCGCTTCAACACCTTCAAGCGGTACAGCTCCGCCGCGTACGCGCTGGCGATGGCGCCGACGTGGGCCGGCGCCTCCTTCACCAGGGATTCCGCCGCCCCCGCGGTGTCGAAGTACACCACCGGCTTGATCCGACGGGTCTCCGCGAAGAAGCGGCTGCATTGGGCCAGGGCCTGGGGATGGGAGCGCACCTGGGTCAGGTCCTTCAGGGACGCGGAAGGATGGCACATGAGCACGTGCTCCACTTTGAGATGGGCCTCGCCCACGATGTGCAGGTCCCGCGCCAGGAGCAGATCGTAATTCTGGTGGATGCTGCCGGCCAGGGAGTTCTCGATGGGCAGCACGCCGCGTTCGGCCTTCCCCGCGGCCACCGCCTCGAACACGTCCTCGAAGGACTCGCAGGGAAGGGTCTGCGTGCGCGGCCCCAGCAATTGCTTGCCGGCCAGCTCGCTATAGGCGCCGTGGACGCCCTGGAACGCGGCTTTCATCGGCTAAAAATAGGCGTTAAGGGCCCGGGCTCCAAGCCCGCCCGCCGCGCCGCGCCGGCGCGGCTCAAGGCGCTTCCACCAGGCGGCGCGCGCCGGCGTAATGGGCCCCGAAATACGGGGCGTTGAGCGCGGAATACGCCACGCCCACGCTGGAGGCGGAATGGATGAAATAGTTCCTGCCCATGTAAATGCCGCTATGATCGATGAATCCCAGGCGCCTGAAGAACACCACGTCCCCGGGCTTCAGTTCCGATCGGGACACCGGGCGGCCCATGCCGTAGATGCCGCTGGAGCTCCGGGGCAATCGCAGGCCGTGCACGTCCGCGAAAACCTGCCGGATGAACCCGGAACAATCCATGCCGGAGCGGCTTTGGCCGCCGAAGCGGTAGGGCACGCCCAGGTAGGACTCGGCGGCCTTGCGCAGGGGATCGGCGCCGGAAGCCTTGAGCTCGGAAGGCACCCGGGCGGTGGGGGTCAGGGAGGGGTCGGGCCGGAGATACCCGCCGATATCGCGGTTGTAATACGGCCGGACCAGGGGCCCGCAGGCGGAGAGGAAGAGCGCGGCCGGCAGGACCCAGGGGACGGAAACGGTTTTCGCCTTCACGCCCCTCCGTTCCGACCCCGGGCCGCGCAAGGCGCGGTCAGGCCGCGCAGAGCTTTTCGGTGGCCGCGGCCACCTGCAGGAGCTCCTCTTCCTGGAACGCCTTGCCGATGAACTGGATCCCCACGGACAGCTTGCCCACGCGGCCCACCGGTTGCGACAGGGCGGGCAGGCCCGCCAGGTTCACCGCCACCGTGTAGATGTCGCCCAGGTACTGGGCCATGGGGTCCGAGTAGATCTCCCCGAGCTTGGGCGGCAAGGTGGGCATGGTGGGCGAAACCACCACGTCGCAGGTAGCGAAGGCCTTGTTGAAATCCCCGGTGATGAGCTTGCGGACCTTCTGGGCCTGCATGTAGTAGGCGTCGTAGAAGCCGGAGCTGAGCACGTAGGTGCCGAGCAGGATGCGCTTCTTCACTTCCTCGCCGAAGCCTTCCGAACGGGTCTTGGCATACAGGCCGAACAAATCCTTGGCTTCCTTGGAACGGATGGTGTAGCGCACGCCGTCGAAGCGGGACAGGTTGGCGGAGGCCTCGGCGGTGGCGATCACGTAGTACGAGGCGATGGCGTATTGGAAGCTGGGGATGGAAACCTCCCGCATCACCGCCCCCGCCTTTTCCAGGGTCTCCAGGGCTTTCATCACCGCGGAACGCACTTCCTGGCTCAATCCCACGCCGAAGAACTCCTTGGGCAGGCCGATGATCTTTCCCTTGATGCCCTTGGCCAGGGAGGCCGTGAAATCCGGCACCAGCACCTGGGCGGAGGTATTGTCGTGCCGGTCCCAGCCGCAAATGGCGTTGAGCAACAGGGCCGCGTCCGCGACGCTGCCGCCGAAGGTGCCGATCTGGTCCAGGGAAGAGGCGTATGCCACCAGGCCGTACCGGGACACGCGCCCATAGGTCGGCTTGACGCCCACCAGGCCGCAGCAAGAGGCCGGCTGGCGGATCGATCCGCCCGTATCCGATCCCAGGGCCGCCGCCACCGTGCCGGAGGCCACGGCCACGGCCGAACCGCCCGACGATCCGCCCGCGATGACGCTTTCGTCCAGGGGGTTCTTGGGGGGCCCGAAGGCGCTGGTCTCCGAAGTGGAACCCATGGCGAATTCGTCCAGGTTGGTCTTGCCCACCGGCACCGCGCCGGCCGCGATCAAGCGTTCCACCGCGGTGGCATCGTAAGGCGAACGGAAATTCCCCAGGATCTTGGATCCGCAGGTGGTCCGCCCCTGGGCGGTCGCGATATTGTCCTTCATCGCGACGGGAATGCCCGCCAAAGGCCCCAGTTTCTCCCCGGCCGCCACCCGTCTATCCAGGGCCCGGGCCCGTTCCAGGGCCTCTTCCCCCAGCACGGAAATGTAGGCGTTCAGCCCCTTGGTCGCCTCGATGCGGTCCAAAGAGGCCCGGACGAGGGATTCGGAAGTGATGTCCCCGGATTGGACTTTCCGGGCGGTTTCGGCGATGGTTGCCATGAGACAAAGCCTTGTAAGAGGAGGCAGGGAATATAGAAAAAGAGAGAAAAAGAGGCTGTTTTGGGGGGATGGGGATCGGGGATCTGCCCAAGGCTTCTATCGTCGGGAGTCGGGAGTTGAATACGGAAGATTCTTCGTATTCAACTCCCGACCCCCGACTCCAAGGGGCGCAGCAGTAGGCCGGCCGAAGGCGGGGGCCCGTACTCCCGACTTAAGACGAGAGCCCCCAGGGTGTCTTAGTCTAACCCCGATTCGACCACTTCATAATGTACAGACTCAACCCCATGCCCACGATGCTGCAGGTGTTGAACTTGAGGCCCAGGCCCAGGCGCAACTTGACCATGTACAGGTCCAGGGCCCAGCCGTCCTTATAGCCGAGGTCCAGTTCCCAGGCTTTGACGAAGAAGTTGCGGATGGGGTTGTTCATGTCTCCGCCGCTCATCACCCCTATCTGGCCCAGCACCAGCCCCAGCACTTCCCCCAGGATCCCGCCCAGGATCAGCCCCAGCAGGATGAAAACCACCAAACGGCCCACGCCTGCGCTTCTATTCATGTTCCGACTCCCATCGCCGCGACCCGCGCTGCGTTCAGATTTTTCCCGATGTCCATTGCGTCCGCCCTCATGGGTGCGCCGTCTTGTTCCGCCGGCTTCGGTCCGCGGATTCCGATCCGCGGGCTACGGCTTGATTATCGCTTTCCCGCGGTCCGCATTTCCACCCGCTCAATAGAGCTTCCGCCGCTTCGGCTTTTCCTCGAGCAGGATCGAGGTCTTCCGCTTTTCCTGGCCGCGCAGGTAGAGGATCTCCACCGATTCGCCCACCTGGAAAAGCTTGAACACGTCCTGGATGTCCTGCAGGGTGTTGATGCGCTTGCCGGCCACCTCGTAGAGGACGTCCCCGGCCTTGAGGCCGGCCTTGTCCCCGGGAGACCCCTTGTCGATGCCCGCCACGGTGGCCCCGGGGCGATTCTGGTCCATATTGGGGTCCGCGTAGATCCCGGTGGTGAATTCGCGGATGCGGCCGTATTGGATCAACTCGTCCATGACCAGCTTGGCCTTCTGGATGGGGATGGCGAACCCCAGGCCGATGGACCCCTGGGATTGCCCGCCCCCGGTGAAGATGAAGGTGTTGATGCCGATGAGCTTGCCGTCCACGTTCACCAGGGCGCCGCCGGAATTGCCCGGGTTGATGGACGCGTCGGTCTGGATCATGTTGTGGTAGTGGACGTCGCTGGTGCTGCTGAAGCTCCGGTTCACGGCGCTGATGACGCCCACCGTCACGGTCGGCTTGGTATCCCCGATCAGGTAGCCGTATGGATTCCCGATCGCGACCACCCATTCGCCGACCATGTTGTCGGCCTTTTCCTGGATCCGGGCCACCGGCAGGTCCGGAGCCTTGATGCGCACCACGGCCAGATCGTTGGCATCGTCCGCCCCTATCAGCTTGGCCGGGAACTGCCTGCCGTCGGCCAGGGTCACGGTGATGCCTTCCAGCTCCCCGCCCTCGGAAGCGCCCACCACGTGGCTGTTGGTGAGCACGTAACCTTCCTTGGACACGATCACGCCCGATCCCAGGCTGCCGGTTTCCTTGCGCCGGTATTGCGGCCCGAAGAAATCGAAGAACGGGTCCTGGAAGAAGGAATTGCCGTAGGCGACCACGGTGGATCGGCGCACGGTGATGGAGACCACCGCCGGGGCGGCCTTTTCCGTGGCGACCACGATGCCGGTGCGGCGGGATTCCGAAGGGTCGGAACCGGCCCCCGGGGCCGCGGCGGGGTTCGAGGGCGCCAGGGCCGCGGCCAGGGCGAACGTGGAGATGAGGGTAACCTGTTTAATACTCATAGTCCCGATAGACGACTTTTTCCAGGCATAAGCCATGGGCCGGGGCCCAGGTGCGTTCGCCCGGGTAGGATCCGGCCAGGATGTCCTTGATGAGGGCGCCCGGCAGCGCTCCCCGCGCCACGTCGAAGCAGGCTCCCACGATGGATCTCACCATTTTATGGAGAAACCGGTCGGCCTCGAGGGTCACGGTGAGGAACGCCTCGTCCGCCTCCGCCTCGGCCCGGAGGACCTCGCACAACGTGCTTTTCCCGTCCTCCCTGGGCACGGAGAAATTAGCAAAATCATGGGGCCCCACAACGTCCCGGAGCGCGCGCCGGAAAAGCCCCAGGTCGAGGGGCATGCCGGGGTGCCAGGAGATGCGCCCGTACAGCGCGGAAGGCCGCAGCGCGATGCGGTACCGATACAGGCGCGAGATGGCCGAGTAGCGCGCATGGAAATCCGGCGGGCACGCTTCCAGGCGGCGGATGAACACGGCCTCGGAGGTCAAGGCATTGACGGAACCCTGCACGCGGCGCACGTCCAACCCGTCCGCGCCTTCGAAATGGGCCACCTGCCCGGACCCGTGCACCCCCGCGTCGGTGCGGCCGGCGCCCACCACGGCCGTGGGGACCCGCAGGCACGTTTCCAGGGCCCGCTCCAGGTCCGCCTGCACGGTGGCCTGGCCCGGCTGGATCTGCCATCCCGCGAAGGAAGTGCCCAGATATTCCACGGCGAAGCGATAACGGCCCATGGCGGGAAAATTTAGCAATCGGACCGGGGATCGGTGGCCGGGTGCGGGACGCCGGCCGGGGAGTGGAGGGAACCGGGACCGGATCAGCCCATCAGGTCCAGATTGGTCCCGTCGGACAGGCTCGCCGGGCGCGTCCAACCGGGATCCGGGATCGCGGGGCCGGCTTCCGGCAGCAGCTCATAGCTCCAGGCCGTCACGTGGAAATCCATCAAGGCCAGGCTCTTCTCCAGCTCCGGCAAGGATCGGGAAAGCAGATCGCGCACGTCGTGGAATTGATTGCGGAAGTCCAGCTTGGCGCCCTTGGGCTCCCAGGAAACCGCCACGTTAACCTGGCCCATGTTCCTGGCCCGGGTCTCGACCCGCACCTGCAAGGGAGCCTTGGGCCCGGCCTTCCCGCGCCCCTGGTTCCCGCCGCCCCGCTCCCAGGTCACCTGCAGGTTCCGCCATTCCTGGCCCTGGTAGAAATAGAACTGGGACGGACGGCCCTCCTGGATCTGATCCTCCCGCGGGAACGCATGGGCCACCGCCTGCAGCAGGAACCTGGCCGCCTCATGCTCCTTGCCCGCCGTCGCCGGCGACGAGGCGTCGCGGGCCAGCTTCGCCACGTCCTCCGCGCGGAAGGCCTCCGGCAGCAGCTTTTTCAGCCACGCCGCCGTGGCTTCCGGCGATTCGCCCGCATGGGATGCGGCCGACAGGAGCGCTTCCACCGCCGCCGGGACCGGGTCCCGCGCACCCCTGCCCTGCGCCGTGCCGTCCGCGGCCAGGTGCAACGCCGTGCGGGCGCGGAGCAGGGAGGCGTCCTGATCGGGCCGCAGGTTCCGCAGCAGCTTCATCATCGCCTGGGGATCCCGCACGGCATCGCCCCATGCCCTGGCCTGCCGTTCCGGTTGCAGCGCGTCCCGGGGATAGGCCACGAACAGCTTCAGCAGCCCGTCCAACTCCTTCTGATCGGGAATGCCCGCGGGCTTGCCGTCCGCCGCGGGCGGATGCAACCGGCCGCTTTGCGCCACCACCTCGCCGAAATCCTCCACCAATTGCCCGTAATAAGGCTCGCCGCGGAAATCCTGCAGGTAATGGGAAGCCAGCAGCATCCCTTGCTTCAGATCCCCGGAAGCCCCCGCCATGGCGGTGCGCAGCCCCGCCGGCAAGGAGATCGCCGGATCGCTGAACCGGGCCTGCACGCGCCCTCCCCGCCGTTCCAACTGGAAATCCGTGAACACCCCCGGCTCCAGGGACTGAGAGGAAAACACCTCCATGGTCCTGCCGCCCATGTCCAGCACGTACCGATACATGGGCTCATTGCGGGGAGGACCGCCGAATTGCAAACGCTGCATGGGCGTGAGGAAACCGTCCGCCTGCCGTTTGTCCACAATGCGCCCGAACCAAGGAGCATGATCCGGACCGGACTCGGCGGGCATGAAAGTACCCGTATTGCCGGCCAGGGCCGCACGCACCGGCGCCTGCACGGCGTTTCCTCCGGACCCCCGCCCCTCGCCCGCCGGCATCGGATTCGGATCGGGAGGCACCCATGCGGAAGCCTTCATCCGGTTCGCCAAGGTCTTCAACAATTCCAACAGCGGCGCCTTCGCCGCCGCCTCGCCCGGCCCCGCTTCCAAGGCATCCATCAACGCGGACATCGCCCCCGGATCCAGCCCCGCCAAGGCCGGCCCCAGCATCTCCTTGCCACCCTGCTTGTCCATGGCCTTCTGCATCAATTGCGGCAACGTCAAGCGCATCAAGGCGCCCCGCGCCGCCGCATCCGCCGGCGCGCCGGAAGCCTTGCCGCCCGCCATCCACTGCACCAGGTTCTCCTCGAAAGCCCGCAGATCCTTGAGGGAGGACATGTTCTGGGGTAACGTGTAGCCTACCCCCGCCGCATCCCCCTGCGCCGAAGGCATGGGCCCCTTCTCGACCGTCACGGCCCCATTGCCGGGAAAGGAAAGCCGCACCTTCTCCCCGGCCTGGAAATCCCCTTCGGCCTGGAAACGGATTTTCCCCTGGGAGAACCGGACCTCAAGGGTTTGGACC
>DATENA010000019.1:0-6629 GCA_035275285.1 Fibrobacteria bacterium
TCCAGGCTTCCGTCCAGCTTGAAGCCGAAACCGGCGAAGGCGCATGGGGCCATGGCAAGGATGCCGATACTCAGCAGGGATAGGATTTTTTTGGACATGGGTTTGGACAAATTAGTGCTCAATATAGGGGATATAGGGGAACCCATGGCCACCAAAGGTAAGAAATCCCTTCGCGTTCTGTCTGTGATGGAGCACACACCGGCAACGCGACACATGCGACATCCAAACGAGGCCGGAAATCCTGAAAATGGTCCGATTTTCCATTCGAATGGGAAAAAGCACCATTTTAGGGTTATTCATATTGCACATAGTTGTGTAATTTATTGTACATTTTGAATAATGAGCCAATTGCAGGACACTGTTTCGTTTCTGAAAAAGCACGGTCCTTGCCGGGCGCGTGAAATTGAAGCAGCAGGATATCGGCGCCAGGACCTGCAATACCTGATCAAATCGGGAAAGGTGGAGCGCTTGGCCCGTGGGATTTACCAAGTGGCCAAGGCTGAAATCCTTACCAATCCCGGTTATGCTGAATTGTTTTTGCGATCGCCCAAGGTGGTCATCTGTCTATTGTCAGCCCTCCACTTTCACGAACTGACGACCCAGCTCCCACACGAGGTTTGGATAGCCCTGGGAACGAATTCCCGGGCCCCTAAGCTGAACTATCCTCCGCTTCGGGTGGTGCATTTTTCCGAACTCGCCTTCACCAAAGGCATCGAAATCCACAAGGTGGATGGTATCTCCTTCAGGGTTTACAGCGTGGCGAAAACCGTCGCCGACCTTTTCAAAATGAGGAACAAGGTAGGTTTGGATGTGGCCATGGAAGCATTGCGGGAGGCGCTCAGGGCGAGGAAAACCACCCGCGCGGAGATAATCAAGATGGCCAAGATCTGCAGGATGGAAAAGATCATGCGTCCGTACCTGGAGATGGAGGCTGTGGCATGAGCGAAAGGATGGTTTCATCAAGGGCTTTTCTCTGGGGGATATCCGGTCATTTTGTCCGGAATGGTCACTCCACCAGATCTCAAAGCATCGACCAGGATTTTTGGTAAGTTTTCGGCTGCGATGCCCTTTTTCGTGACGGCCTTTTGCAATCCGGAAATATTTCCAAAAGCAATTGAATAGCGATTTACAGCGTCCTCCACCAGGCACTTCCCTGCCTTTTCGGACAGTTTTGCTTTTTTCCCGTAAAGGACATCGGGCGTTCCGATTTCCTCGAATTTCTTTCCGGTGATTTTGACGACGGATCCAAAATCCGGTTCCATGATGCTGTCCACCCATTTCTCGTCCCGATCGCTCCAATGCTTGAATAGTCCGGAGTAAATGTAGTATGTCGATTCGTCCTGTTTGCACTTTGCAAAAATCCATTGCTTCCCTGTTATGCTGCCTTCGCGGAAATCGAAACCACGAGGACAAAAATCAAAATGGACGGAATCGGGATCGTAACTCAAGCCCATTAGAGGATCCGTCATCAGATGTTTTTGGGGTGCATTGGCCCAGAGTTCCGCATGGAAGAGAACGGCAACCGCGAAGAAGAATTCAAGGGCGGTATATTTCATAATTGACCTTTCCGTTACGATATGCCGGACCAGGATAAATATCCGGGCTATCCCCTTGGAAAAAATCAGACACCCATTCCGTGCCGTTATACATCTGAACATGCCCCGCGTCCTCGCCCAAGGGCGGCTGAAATACGGCTATGTCGCCTTTTTGTGGGGCGTAACCCTCAGTAGAGAGCTTTTGAAACCCCATCGCCGAAAGTACGGGGCCATATTCTTTCGCGTATTCGTGGCTTAGTGTCGTGGGGAGTACGCCACCTCCGGCTTGGATTGCCTGCCTCACATACGTTGCGCATTTATGAATGCTTTTTTGTTTGGCATTCGTATTGAGGTGAGCTACCGCCTTTTCGATGCTATAACCAATGTCCTTTTTCGGTTTTACCGGGGGCTCTGGTTCCTTTGCCGCCGCCGGCGTCACCTCCCGCACCAACTCATCATAAAACGCACACTGAATCCCCGCCGCCGACCGCTTCCCCGCCTTCCTGCACTGCGCCTGACAGGCCGCCTCGTTTCCATCTCGGCAGGGAAAATGCACCGGGAAATGCTTGTTCGGCACGATGAGGATAAAGGCCACGCGGCCATTTTCCGGCGCGGCCTCCCGGCCCTCCTTGACCTGGTTGTTCCCCGCGCACCCCATCCAAGGGTTTCCCGCCACCTTGCAAAACCGCGAGGCGTCGATCTTAATGTCGTGCTTGCCCTTCATGTACGCGGCAAACAGCGCCTTGCGCGTGCCGGAATCTTCCGTCCCGGATTCGGGCAGCCCCGCCCCTTTCTGGAACGCCTTGAACCCGGCCTGCGTCTTCGGCCCGTCCTGCCCGTCCGAGGCCCCGTGGTAATGGCCCAGGTCCTTGAGAAGGGATTGCAGGGCTTTCAACCCCCACTTCTCCACGACGTAC
This sequence comes from Fibrobacteria bacterium, assembly GCA_035275285.1. GTDB lineage: Bacteria > Fibrobacterota > Fibrobacteria > UBA11236 > UBA11236 > Chersky-265. The sequence continues at coordinate 2,453 of DATENA010000019.1, forward strand.
AATTTCTCCCAGGCCGCCGCGTCTTGGGTGATGAACGCGAACGCGCTGTGCGCCCGCCGCTCGCTTAAGCCCTTCGCATCCTTCTCGCCTTTGTCGGCATGGCCGAATACGGCTAGTTGCGCCTTCTTCGAATACGTCTTGTCCCATTCCCGGAACTTCGCTTCCACCGGTTTGAGACCCCGTGCTCCCTTTGGAGGGATGAAGCTCGATTCCCGTTCGAACGCAATCCCGGGAACCAGAACGTGATCCGCCGATTTCAAAGCCATCTCAGACACATGACGGGACTGCTTCTCCCCGCTCAGCATTCCGGCCAGGGAATGCATGATGCGAAAGAAGTATTCCACGGGACCGTCCACGTGGCCTTGGGGTTTGTACACCGGCACGGTTATCACGGCGGTTCCGTCCGCCTGGGCCCAGCCTTCCCCCTTGGAGATGGATTCCGGTCCGGCCGGGGTTTGGGCGAAGAGTTCCACTTGGACCTTGGTGATGTGTTCTTTCCCCTGCGGCAGGGCCAGCTTTACGGAGACCTCCGCGTCCCGATGGAAGAGCGTATCGGGCTGGGTCCATTTCGCCTCGGACAGGACGGCGGGAGTGGCCTTCACTGCATCTTCCGCCGTTTCCTCTTCTACGGTGGGGAATGCGTATGTTTCCGGCGGGGATTCCGTCTGCGGCTGGTTTTGTTTCCTGGCCTCCAGGGTTTCCTGCGCGGCCTTGCTCAGGCCGCCCCCGCCCTGGCCGCGGACGAGGGAGTCTTCCGTGGATTTGAACATGGAATCCGGTTCCCACGGATCCGGCATCCCCATTCTCTTCAAATCCTTGTCACCGGGCCCTTGGAAGGGGGTGTCATGCATGCGTCATTCCGATGTTCATGGCCTAGGTTCCCGGCGGGAAAGTAGCAAAGGCCTTTCATCCCTGTCCGTGCTAGAGCCCACACGGACGTTGTCAGGTATAAGCGTAGCGACATTTTCGGCAGGCGATTTCCGGCTTGCGGATGGGTTCACCATTCAAAACAGCCCACTCTACCGGCCCTGCTTCTTGTCGGGTGGTATCACCCCTGGGCGGCCGAGCCTGGGGGCAAATTGCCCCCATAGCTCCCCGGGTTCAGGGCCGCATGGTGCGAGACCGGGGTTATTTTTCGAAGGAAAGGGCGAACTCTCCGTCCCTGTCGGTTTTCCGGCGGATTCGAGGCGTGCAAAGACGGGCACGAGGGTATATTTGGACCTGGGTTGGGGTGTCGTGGTCCAAGGGTACCTGAGGCGCGCCTATTTCATTAAGAAATCAGGGGAAGGATTTGTCATGTTGAATAGAGGCGATTGCGCCATGATGGCATGCGTTTTGGCCCTGGGGTGGGCCGGAGGCGTTTCCGCCCAGCAGAAATGGACCTATCCGAATTGCGCCGACGTGTCTTCCGCGGACTTTACCAAGGTGGTCCTGGTGAACAGGACCAAGGACCCCACCCTGGAGGAACCGACCCGCATGAGCTTTGCTCCGGACGGACGGCTTTTCTTCAGCGAGCGCACCGGCAAGCTGAAGATCTTCAAGCCCTCTTCTCCGGGCGCCAGCACGGGAACCATCGTGGTGGCGGGCGCTCTGGACGTCTACTCCGGGACCAACAAGGACGGCAGCCAGAGCGAGTCGGGCATCAACGGCTTCGTGCTCGATCCCGGCTTCGCCGCTAACAATTACGTCTACATCGATTACGCGCCCAAGACGGATTCGGCATGGTACATCTCCCGCTTCACCATGAACGGGGACGTGCTCGACAAGGCCTCCGAAAAGAACCTGCTCAAGATCCCCACCCAACGCATCCACTGCTGCCATACCGGCGGTGGCATGGAATTTGATCTCAAGGGCGATCTCTGGATTTCCACGGGCAACAACACCGCCAATCCCAGCAACAACGCGGATCCGAAGGCTTTCATCAACGAAACCGACCGGGGCGGCATCGGGGACGACCAGGGGCATGCGGCGAACACGAACGATTTGCGCGGCAAGATCCTGCGCATCCACCCACTCGCCGCTCCCGGCGCGGACGGCAAGCTGTACTCCATTCCCGCCGGCAATCTCTTCCCTCTCGGAACCGGCAAGACGCGCCCGGAAATCTATACCATGGGCCATCGCAACGCCTACACCATCGCCCTGGATCCGTACCGTGGCTGGCTGGCCTGGGGCGACGTGGGACCGGACGAGCACGGCCAGACCGAGGAGCATAACCTGGTGAAGGCTCCCGGCTTCATGGGCTGGCCCTATTTCGTGGGCGGCCTCAACAGCCATATCACCAGCGACGCCTCCAGCCCCATGTACTCGTACCGCGGCAACAAGAACCCCGCCGCTCCGGTCAACACCTCCATCAACAACACCGGCATCCAGAACCTGCCTCCCGCGGTCCCGGCCCTCCTGCCTTACGGCGAGAGCGCGGCCATGACCGGCCCCATCTTCCATTACGACGGCGCCAATCCCTCCCGGATCAAGCTACCTCCCCATTTCGACAAGAAGTGGTTCATCTCCGATTGGAACAACGGGCGCGGGTTCCTGAAGGTCGTGACCTTGAACGAGGAAGGCACGGCCTTCACGGACAACCGCGAGCTGATGCCCGGAAGCGCCTTGGTGGGCCCCATCACCCTCAAGATCGGCAATGACGGCGCCCTCTACGTGCTCGAATACGGCGGTTCGTACTTCGCCACCACCGGGGATACCAAGATCTCGCGCTTCGAATACAAAGGCTCCTGCCTTCCCGATACGCCCACGCTTCCCACCACCGCTATCGGCGAGGCCGCGGCCAAGCGGGCCCCCGGCCTCATCACCGGCATGAGCCTCGGCCCCAACCGCGAAGTGAACATGCCGGCTTCCGCCACGGGGTTCCGCGTGTATGATCTGCAGGGCAAGGCCGTCTGGGAATATCGGGCCGCCGGCCGCGCCGGGTCCCGGGTGGCAATGCCCGCCGCCCTCGGCGAAGGCGTGTATCGCGTGAAGTTCGAGTTCTAGTCTCCGCGGAAAGCGCCGGCCCCGGCCGGCGGCCGCTTTTTCATTCCGGGACCTTGCGATAGCGGGAGGCAATGGGGTTGTGATCGCATAGGGGCGTCACGGCGAAGGACAGGGTGTCTCCGCGGTGCGTGAAGGCGTACTTCAGAGTGTCCTCGCGGTTTGGGCCGAGGAAACGATACAGGGTGTCCCCGAGGACCCGATACTGGAACGGTTCATCGGGCACGGAAGTGAACGCCATGCTGCCGTCCGCCCGCAGGATGAGCGTATCCGGCCCGCAGGGTTCCGCCGCGGTGGAGTCGAAGAAACAACATCGCTTGTCTATGGTGCCGGGGGCGTTCGCCAGATCGGCCCATTTCCCCACCAGGGATACCGTATCGGCCCCGTTACCGGGTTGGCTGGGGGAGTGTCCCGGGCAGCCGCAGAGGAGGAGGGCGAGCAGGCAGGCAAATACCCGGGCTTTCCGGAAAAATGGGGCGGACGGGGCGGCACGCGCCAGGGGGCGGCGGTTTTCCGGAAACGGGGTCATGCCCTGTAAAGGTACTATTTGGATTTCCGGACGCGGCATCGCCGAAGCCTTCAATCCACTTCAACCTCCGCTTCAACTTCCGCTTGATGTCCGCGCGATCTCCGTACCATTTCCGCGCAGACCCCGTGCGATCCCGGTAAGATCCGCGCCTTCCGGTTCGCCGCGCTTGCGCCCGGACCATCCCCTCCCTTATCATTGACATGCCGCCGCACTCTTGCCGGCGGCCCCTGACCGGGCTTGGAGAAGACCCTATGCTTCCCGCGGCTTACCGCCACACCTTGCTTGCCCTCGCCCTGTGCGCTTCCGCCGCCGCCGCCGCGCCGCGGGCGCTGGATCAAGTGCGCATCCATGCGAACTACCACGATGGGGAGTTCGACAAAGTGATCAAGGAGCTGGAAGCCTTCCTGAAATCGGGACGCGCCTGCGCGCCCGCGGAGAGCGTGTTCCTGGAAAAGCACCTGGCGGTGGTCTACGCCGCCAATCCCGGGACCCGGGAACTCGGACGTTACCATATGTTCCGCCTGCTGGACCTGGCCCCCGGATCGGACCTGCTGGACATGTTCGTGGGGGAGGAGGTGGACGCCGTGTTCGAGAAGGTGCGCAAGGAATATTCCCTGCGCACGGCCGCGCAGAAAAGCGTCCCGCAGCCGGCACCCAGGGTGGCCG